>NZ_CP023173.1:212500-533640 GCF_002290085.1 Mesoplasma chauliocola | reverse complement strand
CAACACAATTTTCAAGAACTGAATTTGACAGAATAACAAAGGATTTAGTAGATAGAACTTCTAAACCAGTTAAAGATGCATTACAAGCAGCTAAATTAAGTCCAAGCGATATTGATGAAGTTTTATTAGTTGGGGGATCAACAAGAATTCCAGCAGTTCAAAAAATTGTTAAAGAATTATTAGGTAAAGAACCAAACCGTTCAATTAACCCAGATGAAGTTGTAGCTATGGGAGCTGCAATCCAAGGTGGGGTTTTAGCTGGAGATGTTACTGACGTTTTATTATTAGATGTTACACCATTATCATTGGGAATCGAAACTATGGGTGGAGTTATGACTAAATTAATAGATAGAAACACAACTATTCCAACTGAAAAATCACAAATATTCTCAACAGCAGTTGATAATCAACCAGCAGTTGATATTAATGTATTGCAAGGTGAAAGACCAATGGCTGCTGATAACAAATCTTTAGGTCAATTCCAATTAACAGGAATTAAACCAGCTCCAAAAGGAACACCTCAAATTGAAGTTACATTTAAGATTGACGTTAATGGTATTGTTAGTGTTATTGCAAAAGATAAAGCAACTAATGAAGAAAAATCAATTACAATTAGCAATTCAGGAACTTTAAGCGATGCTGAAATTGAAAAAATGATAAAAGAAGCTGAAGCAAATGCTGAAGCTGATGAATTAAAGAAAAAAAATATTGAACTAAAACATAAAGCTGAAAGTTATGTTTCAATTCTTGAATCAGGATTAAACCAAGAAGGACAAGAAGTTCCTCAAGAGCAAAAAGAACAAGCTGAAAAAATGATTTCTGAAGTTAAAGAATTAATTGAAAAAGAAGATTATGAGGCTTTAGAAGCAAAAGTTAATGAATTAGAACAAATGATTCAAATGGCTAGTCAATTCGCTCAGGCACAAGCAGGAGCACAACCTGAAGCAGAAGAAATTAATGATTCAGAAGATATTGATAAGCAATAATTTTAAAAACTAACAAATGTTAGTTTTATTTTTTAAAGGAAAAAAACATGGCAAAAAAAGATTATTATGAAGTTTTAGGTGTTTCTAAAACAGCTACAGAACAAGAAATAAAAAGTGCTTACAGAAAACTTGCCAAGAAGTATCATCCAGATGTAAATAAGGAAAATGGTGCTGAGGAAAAGTTTAAAGAAGTAAATGAAGCTGCAAGTATTTTGTTAGATGCTGATAAAAGAGCTAAGTATGATCAATTTGGTCATGCAGCTTTTGATGGAAGTTCAGGATTTGGTGGATCTGGTTTTGGTGGATTTGAAGACTTTTTCTCAAACATGGGTGGTGGAATGGACTTTGGTGACATTTTCTCAGATTTATTTGGTGGAGGTAGTCGTCGTTCATCAAGAAGAGGGCCATCAAAAGGACAAGATGTTGGAGTCGAAGTTAGACTTACATTTAGAGAGTTTGTTTTTGGAGTAACTAAAAAGGTCAATTTAAATTTAATTAAAAATTGTGAAAGATGTAATGGAGTTGGAGCAGAAAATCCTAATGATGTTAATATTTGTACTAGATGTAATGGTGCAGGTCAAATTATTGTTAATAAACAAATGGGTCCATTCCAAGTTCAAAATCAAATCACTTGTGATAGATGTAATGGTGTAGGTAAAGAATTTAAAAATAAATGTAAATCATGTCATGGTAAAGGTATTGAACATAAACGAGAACAAGTGGAACTTGAATTACCAAGAGGAGCTAGACTTGGACAACAATTTGTTTTAAGAGGAAAAGGTCACGCTTCTTTAGAAGGCGGAATGCCTGGTGATTTATATGTTACTATTGATGTACTTGAAAATGATGTATTTGAATTAATAAACAATTCAGATGATTTAATTATGAATTATAATATTTCTTATATAGATGCGATCCTAGGTAATGAGATATTAATTAAAACTTTAGATGGTGATGTAAGGCTAAAAGTTCCTAAAGGTGTTCATTCAGGCCAAATTATTAAAGTTCACAATAAAGGATTATTTAAAAATCAGAGCTCTGATAAACGTGGTGATTTATTAATTAGAGTTAATATTTCAGTTCCATCTTCTGTTTCAAAAGAAGAGAAAAAATTACTAAAAGAAATTGAAGAATTATCAAACTATAAACCTAAAAATAATATTGAATAAAATCAACAATCATTTAAAGTTGATTTTTTTATTTAAAAATTTATTTATTTTGTATAAAATCATTTTGTATAAAATGAATATGAAAACTTGTATAATCCTTCATATTGGGAAGGAGTCTCTACCTAACACCTATGTTAGATTATGAGTTTTATAGTTTTCACCATGCGCATTTTTGTCGTATAGTGAAAACTATTTTTTATTTTTTGCTGAGTTCTTCATTGGAATTTTATACATAGAAAGAATAGGCAAAATGGATAATAAAAAAACGAAGAAGATTCAAGTAGAGAATGAATCTGAATTATTTCTAAATGAAACTCCAGAGCAAACAGCTCAGAGAAACAAGGAGGCTTTCGTATTCAGCAACAATAAAGCCATCCGTTCAATTGAAAAGTACTTTAAATTTGATACTTTGGGTGCAATTATGAAAAAAGAAATTATTGGAGGACTAACAACTTTTTTAGCATTGATTTATATTCTAACAGTTAACCCTTCAATAGTTTCAGGAATGACAAGTATCAATACTCCAGAAGGATTAACTGGTGAAGCCTTAAATCCTTATAAAATGAATGAATTTGGTATTTTCTTTGCTACAGCATTGGTATCAGGTATTTGCTGTATTTTAATGGGACTATTTGCAAACATTCCTGTTGCAATGTCAACATCAATGGGTATGAATGCATTGGTAACTTATAACATTGGAGGTCCTTTAGGATTCGAAGGAGCAATGATTGTAACAATGTTATCATCAATAGTTTTTGTAACAGTTTCATTGACGCCACTAAGATCATTAATTGTTAAATCAATTCCAAAAGGAGTTGTATTAGCAATTGGGATTGGGATTGGGTTATTTATATCTTATGTTGGAATAGCAGGCATGGGATGACTTGGGCAAGACAGTTCAGGAATACCAGTCGCTAAGTTAGGGATATTGAGAGAAAATTACTTACCTATCTTATTGGGATCAATAACTTTACTAATAATTTTATTTTTAGCATTTAAAAAAGTTCCAGGAGCTGTTGCATTAGCAATTTTGATTATGTTTATAATTACTTTAATATTAGCATCTACAATTCCAAGTGATTCACAAGCAACAAAAATGTTGCAAGCAGCAAATCTAAAAAAATGAGATGGATGAAAATATGATTTTAATGGTTTTGCTTTAAATTGAACTTCAACATTTAAAGCATTTGCAAATACAAAGATTTGAACATCACCAATAACTTACATTTCAATTTTTGTTGTTATGCTAATTAATTTCTTTGATGCTACTGGCACAATGGCAGCATTTACGCATCAATTAGATCAAAAAACAAATCAACATAAAGAAATTAGTCAAAAAGCATTAATTGTTGATTCAATGGGAACTATGATGGCATCTGTTACAGGAACAACACCATTAGGAGTTTTTGCAGAGTCAGCAGCAGGGATTGAACAAGGTGCAAAAACAGGTTTAGCAGCTCTAGTAAATGGTATATTATTCTTGTTAGCCATTGTTTTATTCCCAATTTTCAAATTGATTCCTCAACCAATAACAAGTGCAGCTTGTGTATTTATAGGAATTATGATGATTAAAGAAGCAGCACATGTTGAATGAGAAAAACCAGAATTCTTGGTACCTACTTTCTTATCAATTTTATTTATGATAGCAACTTATGAAATAGCAAATGGTGTTGCAATGGCATTCATTTCATATTCATTTATGATGATGGTTACAGGAAAAGCAAAACAGGTTCACCCTGCAGTTTACTTCTTATCAGTATTATTTGTAGTTTATTTCATAGCATTTGCGTTCATACAATAGATTGAATTAAACAAAAAAAATGATAAAATTAAATTACTCGTTTGAGTAATTTTTTTGTTTAAGGAGGAGCTATGAAAAAGAAAGTAATCGTTGGTTTAAGTGGTGGAGTTGATTCATCAGTTGCTGCTTATTTATTAATACAAAAAGGTTATGAAGTTGAAGGGTTATTTATGCGTAACTGAGATTCATCAGCAAATAATGATATTTTAGGTAACCAAGAAATAAATAATGATGTTTGTCCTCAAGAACAAGATTACTTAGATGCTTTAGAAGTAGCAAACAAATTAGGCATTAAATTACACAGAATTGACTTTGTTCAAGAATATTGAGAGTATGTTTTTGAATACTTTATTAAAGAGTATAAAAAAGGAAGAACTCCTAATCCAGATATACTATGTAATAAATATATTAAATTTGATAAGTTTTTAAATCATGCTATTAACAATCTTAAAGCTGATTTTATTGCAATGGGACACTATGCTGGAATTAGATTCAATGAATTAACTAATCAACATGAAATGATTCGAGCTGCTGATACAAATAAAGATCAAACATATTTCTTGTGTCAATTAACTCAATTTCAATTATCTAAAACTTTATTTCCATTACAAAGTTTAGAAAAACCAGAAATCAGAAAAATAGCAAGTGAAGTTGGCTTAATAACAGCTGAAAAAAAAGATTCAACAGGAATTTGTTTTATTGGAGAAAGAGAATTTACAAAATTCTTACAAAACTATATTTCAAATCAACCAGGTGATATTGTTGATATCAAAACAAATAAAGTTGTAGGAAAACATATTGGAGCAATGTATTACACAATTGGACAAAGAAAAGGCCTAAATCTTGGTGGAATGAAAGAACCTTATTATGTAGCTGATAAAGATATAGATAAGAAAATAATTTATGTTTGTCCAGCTAGTGATGAAAGCTATTTATTGTCAACTAGTGCAACAGTTAATGAAATTAATTGAGCATTAGATTTAAGTAAATATGTTTCTAATTTAAATGAATTCGAATGTACAGCTAAATTTAGATACAGACAACCAGATGTTAAAGTTAAAATGACAAAAATTAAAGAAAGCGAATATAAAGTAAAATATGATGCTGTTGTAAAAGCAGTAACTCCAGGTCAAGAAGCAGTGTTTTATTTAAATGACATTTGTTTAGGTGGGGGAATTATTGACATAGTGGAATAATTTTCTAAAAAATAATTTATAATATTAAAGGAAACAAAAAAAGGATGACATTTATATGGGTAATAGTGCAGGATTAATAATTCTTTTAGTTATGTTAGTTGTTGTTGTAGGATTTGTAATCATTACAACAATTACTGGAAAAAAAGCAGCTAAAAAAGAAAAAGAACAAAGATATAAAGCAGTTAGAAATGAAATAAAAGCATTTTTAGCTAAAACAGACAACAGAAAAAATATTAGAGTTGAATTTGAAAAAGTTTATTCAAGAAAAGGACCAGAATATAAATACCGTGATGTATTTGATGTAGTTGTTGAATTAATTGAACCTAAGACTCAAAAAGCAATTGAAAGAAGAGCATATGAAGTTGAGGGTATAACAACTAAAATTGATAAAAAAAATTATGCAACTAAATGAGTTGTCAATACAATCTTGGATTTAAGCGAAACTGAACAAAGAATTGCAATTGGTCAAAAAGAGATTAAATTAACTAAAGAAGAAAGAAATGCAATTAGAAAATCAGAACGTATTAAAGAAAAAGAATTAGCTAAAATTGAAAAAGAAGAAATCAAAAAGATTCGTGCAGAGGCTAAAGAAAATAAAAAGAACCCAGTTATTCAAAAAACAACTGAGCATAAAGAAAAATTTGTTCCTATTCGTAGTAAAAAAGGAAATTAAAGTTCATTGATAATAATATTTAATAGTGATAGAATTATTAGAATTTAAAGTAGCTTTTTAATAAAGTTACTTTTTTATTAAAAAGGTGGAAATATGAAACAAAAAGAATACAAAATTTTAAATGATGAATATATTAAAGAATCTAAAACTTTAAATACTAAACTAAAAAATAAACAAATAACACAAGAAGAACATGATGAACAATATAACAAAATCATTGAAAAGGATAAAACATGAGCTAAAACTCGTGGAAGTTTTTTCTCAATGATTCGAACATATTTTAAGTATGAATGAAAATTATCATCAATAATTATTTTTCTAACAATTATTTCAGTAGTATCATCTGTATTAATACCTTTATTAACAAGACAAATGACAATGGACATATCTGACAAAATAGCTCAACAGGTTGCAATAGCAGAAGGAACTACACATATTAAGGATCCAGATTTTTGAGGTCTTCATTGACAAACAACTCTAGGAATAGCAATGGGAATAGTTTTACTTAGTGCCTTTGTTTCTTTTTTATCACAATATTTTTCAGTTTTACTTTCAAAAAGAATTGAAATAGATTTGAGAAATAAATCACTAGAAGCTTTAGTTAGACAAGATATATCATATTATTCAGATAAAAAAATTGGTGAAATCATAACTAAGGTTATTTCTGATACACAAATAGTTGGTGATCAATCAGCGCAAGTTCCTGTAACTTTAATAAGTGCATTTTTTACAATCATTGGTGCATCAATAATGATGTTTATTTTTGAACCTACATTAGCAGCTTCAGTTTTAGGAATGTTTTTTGTAGTATTACTATTAATGTTGATTTCATTTGGTTTCACAAAAAAACATATTACAAAAGTTCGTGAAGTTATCACAGATATTAATGGGAATGTTACTGATAGAATTTCAACTGTTAGATTAATAAAAGCAACAGGTACAGAAAATTATGAAACTGAACATTTTAACCAATTACATAGAGAATATTATGTTGAATCAACTAAACTTGCTAAAGTTCAAGCGTTAATGATAACAATTCTATTTTCTGGAATTAGTTTTATTCAATTTATTTCAATTGGAGTAGCAATGTTAAAATATGGAAATGATGAAGCACTAAAAAGCGGAGCAAGTTTAGTATTTTTTATGGGTACATTTGCTTCATTCACTTTAGCTCAAGGAATAATGGTTGGGCCATTATTCCAAGTTGTTATGTCAGCTGTTGGAATAGCGCAAGCTTCTGTATCAGCTCAACGTATTGAAGGAACTATCAAAGCTACATCAATTATGAATCCACATTATAATGATGGTGTTGAAGTTAAATCAATTGATGGCGACATAGTATTTAAACAAGTTAGCTTTGCTTATCCTGAAAAACCATCAAAACAAATCTTACCTAAATTTAATTTTACTTTTGAAAAAGGTAAATCATATGCATTTGTTGGTGAGACTGGAAGTGGTAAATCTACAATATCTAGATTATTACTAAGATTTTATGATCCAACTGAAGGTGAAATTATAATTAATGATAAGGTAAATTTAAAAGACGTAAAGTTATCAAGTTATTTAAATCATGTTGGATATGTCGAACAAGATCCTCAAATTCTTTATGGTGATGTTTTTGAAAATGTTAAGTATGGTAGATTCAATGCAACTAACGAGGAAGTTATCGAAGCATGTAAGAAAGCTGAGTTACATGATTTAATTATGACTTGACCAGAAGGTTATCAAACAATTCTTGGAGAACGTGGTTTTATGCTATCTGGTGGTCAAAAACAAAGAATGATTATTGCTAGAATGTTTTTAAAAGACCCACAAGTTTTAATCTTGGATGAAGCCACAAGTGCTTTAGATAATATTGTTGAAAAAGAAATTCAAGAAAAACTTGAAGTGTTAATGGTTGGAAGAACAACAATTTCAATTGCTCACCGTTTATCAACAATTAAAAATGCTGATCAAATTATTGTTTTAGGAAAAGATGGAATAGGAATTGTTCAAACTGGAACTTTCAATGATTTAAAAGCAAAACCAGGACATTTTCAAAATTTATACAAAGCTGGTTTAATGGATTAGTTTTAATTAATAAAAATGACAAACATTAATCATGCTTGTCATTTTTTTAATATATTTTCAATTTTAAAAAACATAGCAAAAACTTATTTAGTAAAATATAAAGTATAAGAAATAAATCAAGAAGGTCAAATATGAGTAATTTAATAACAAAAGTAAATAAAGAGACATTTAAAATGGCTATGAAAGAATGCATTAAAAAAGCATGAATATGAGATAACAAACAAAACTTTGCAAAAGCAGTTAAATGAAAAAAAGATAAGATTTTTGAATTAGACATTGATGGTAGTTTAGAAGATGAAAAAGAATTTTCAAAATCAGCAGAATCAATTGATTTATTTTCAGCATACTTAAATATGGATTCAATGGATGAAATTGAAAAAGAAGAATTTTTAGAACAATGAAATAATGCATGAGAATCTGAAACAGGATTTGACCCTGAGTTATTTGCTGGTGAAACAATTGAAGATGGAAATGCTTTTGGTTCAAAGGTAAAAGAATACTTTAATATGGTAAATATTTTAGCTAATGAAAAAAGAAAAATTAAAAAGCAAACAGCTGATTTAGAAGAATACAAATTTGTTGAAGCAGAAATTAAAACAAAAGAATTATTAGCATCAAATAATTATGAATATATTTATGAAGCAGCATTTAGCTTTGATGAAGAAAAAATTAGAACAAGATGTGATGTTTTAAAAATTAAAGAAAATAAACATGTAGAAATAATTGAAGCTAAAGCAACAACAAAAGTAAAAGCAGAACATTTTTTTGACTTAATGTACCAAGTATACGTTTTAGAAAAATGTGGTTTTATTGTTGATGATATTTGCATTGCAAAAATTAATTCTGATTACATTATGAATTCTGATTTAGTTATTACTGAGAAAACATTTGGTCATCAAGCAAAAAAATTTATTGCAAATTTAGGAAAAATTACTTATGAAGAAATTAAAGATTTTGTTAATAGTGATTTTACAGTTGAATATGACAAAGAACCAATTGAAGTTGATTTAATGAAATTAGTTCAATTGGACTATTTAACATATGGAACAGACAAAAAAAGAGTAACACTAAAACAAGATTTAAAAGATTTTAAAGAAAATTTTAATTTAGATGAAATCTTCATGAATATTTCTAAATATTTAGCAATTGGAAAAGAAGAAAATGAAATTCCTGAATTTATGCATAATAAAAAATGTACATTAAGTTTTAAAAAAAATAAAAAGCTTGGTTGAAATTATGCAATGAACTATTCAAATTATGATGATTGTTTTCATGTTATGAATTGATTTGATAAAAATGAACCAGGTTTCTGACATATAACAGGATTTCCTCGTGCAAATAAATCTCATGTAATCAGAAATTCTAAATCACCTTACTTCAAAGATTATGAAAGTATTTTTGAACAAAGTGTAGTCTTAGATGCTAAAGGTCAATCATTTTTTGAAAAAAATCATACTGCTAAAAGGCTATTTGAAGTTTATAACTTGAAAAAACAATATCCTAATGATGAAACAAAATGAAGGGTAATTGATTTCGATAATATTGAATTTATTAATGAATTTTTAAATACATATAAGAAGTTCCCAATTTATATGTATGATTTTGAAACAGCAAAATGAGCAATACCAAGATTTAATTTAGTTAATACTTATTATCAAACTCCATTTCAATACTCAATTGATGTTATTGTTGATGAAAATTATGATTACAAAAAACCAGAAACAATGCATCATTATAGTTTTTTAAGTAATCAACAAGAAACAGATCCAAGAATTAAATTTATGGAAAACTTTATTAAAGATTGTTTTAAACATGGACCAGGAATTTATGTAGCTTATAACAAAAGTTTTGAACAAGGTGTATTAAGAAAACTGGCAATGCTATTTCCAAAATACGCAAAACCTTTAGCGTATATAATTCAAAATACGGTTGATTTAATGGATTTTTTTAAAAGTGATAAAAATACAGGAAGACCTTCTTTCTTAATTTATCATCCAAACTTTAAAGGAAGTTTTTCAATCAAAAAAACCCAACCAAGTTTGGATCCAAACTTTTCATATAATGACTTAGTTATTAATAAAGGTGATAAAGCCAGCGAAACATTTAGAAAATTTGTTGATGGAAGAATTCCTCAAGCAGCATGAGATCTAAAAGTACAAGAAGGAATGTTAAAATATTGTGATAGAGATACTTTAGCAATGGTTGTTATATTAAAAAAAGTAAAAGAATTAGTGGAGGAACAAAATGGATAAAATAAAGGTTATATTCTGTGGAACTCCACAAATCGGAGCAAGTATTCTTGAAACTTTAATTAAAATGAAAAATGTGGAAGTCAAATTAGTTATTTCTCAACCAGATAGACCTGTTGGAAGAAAAAAAGAGTTAATGCCTACACCCGTTAAACAAGTAGCAATAAAAAATAATCTAAAAGTGATTCAACCAATTAAAATCTTAGAAGCTTTTGATGAAATTAGACAATATGAGTGTGATTTTATTGTAACTTGTGCATATGGGCAATTTGTGCCAACTAAAATTCTTGAATTACCAAAAATAGATTCAATCAATATTCATGGAAGTTTATTGCCAAAGTATCGTGGTGGTGCTCCAATTCAATATGCTATTAAAAATGGTGATTCTCAAACTGGAATTTCAATTATGAAAATGGTTAAGAAAATGGATGCTGGTGATTATTATATTCAAGAAGCAATAAAAATAACAGATGAAGATAATTCTGGAACAATGTTTGAAAAGTTAGCTGTACTTGGGCAAAAAATGATTAAAGAAAACTTAATTAAAATATATAATAATGAATTAGTACCAATTCCTCAAGTTGAAGAAGAAGTTACTTTTTCAAAAAATATTACAACAGAAGAAGAAAAAATTAATTGAAATGATTCAGCTATTAACATTTGAAATCACATTAGAAGTTTAGCACCAAGACCAATTGCACATACTTTTAAAGGTCAAGAAAGATATAAGATTGAAAAGGCAAAAGTTATTAATCAAAAAGTTATTAATCAAAAACCAGGAACAATTCTTGATATTAATAATGAAGGAATTATTGTGCAGACTTTAGATCAACAAATATTAATTTTATTAATTCAAAGAACAGGCAAAAAAATGATTGAAGCAAATAATTACAAGTTAAATAATCTAAATGATTTGAAGATAGGTGACTGTTTTGAATAAAAAAAGATGATCAATTAAATATATTTGTTTAATTAGTTTATTATCAGCGCTATTAGTAAGTTTATCATTAGTTACAATGTTTTTTACAACTGATTCTGTTGCTATTCAATTTACAACAGGGGTATATTTAGCATTTTGTTATTTTGTACCTGGCTATGGAATGTTAGTATCTGGAATTGTTTATGGTGCAATTATGGATCTAGCTTTAAACTCAATAATAACAATGGGGATAACAATAATTATAAATATACTAATGTTTTTATTTATGAAGTTTGGGTCTAAGATTCTAACAAAACATGGAGCAGCAATTTTAGCTAGTTGTTTAGTTTTTATTTATATTCCATTTTTATACTTTACTGTTTGAAATTCAGTAGAAATTGCAACAAGAAATACACTAGTTGTTAAAGAGGTTATAGTTGATGTTATTCAATTAAGTGTTTCAATAATTGTTTTTGAAGTTATGTATTTCACTTTAAACAAGACAAAACTAAATGAAAAACTTTCAAACTTTTAGCTTAAATGCTATAATTTATTTTGATTAAAACTTAAAAAAGAAAGAAGGAAAATAAATGTCAGTAAATGATTTACGTCCTGGAACAACTTTTATATACGAAGGTAATTTATTTGTTGTTATTGAACAATCTTTCTCTAAAACAGGAAGACAACAAGGAAAAGTTAGTGTTAAAGCTAAAAACTTAAGAACTGGAGCTAGAGTAGAAATTACTTTCACTGGTGGAGAAAAAGTTGATAAAGCAATGATCGAAAGAAAAGATATGCAATACTTATACAATGATGGAAGTGATGCATACTTAATGGATACTGAAAGTTATGAACAAATTCAAATTCCAATGACAAGACTTGAATGAGAAAGCAAGTTTTTAACAGATGGACTAATGATTAAAATGACTGAATTTGATGGAGAAGTTTTAGGTATTTCTTTACCAGATAAAGTTGAATTAGAAGTAACTGAAGCTGAAGCAGCTGTTAAAGGTGACACAACAAGTGGTGCATTAAAAAAGGCAGTTGTTGAAACAGGATTAGAAATTATGGTTCCACTATTTGTTAATATAGGAACAAGAGTTATCATCTCTACAACAGATGGTAAATATAGTGGTAGAGCACAATAATAAAGAAGAAAGAGGTGTAAGATTATGTATATTTCAATAGAAAGAAATAACCGTGGAGCATTAGAGATTGAAATAAATGCTTTAAATAAATTAATTCAAAATACAATTTTAATGCGTTCAAATTCAGATTTAGAGAACGTTAAAGATATTGAAGTATTAACTGACTTATACCACGATAACTTACTATACGTTTTAATTAAGATTTCTTTAAAAGACTTTAATCAAATGTTAGATGAAAGTCAAATTAATAAAACAGTAGAAGAAATAATTGTAAAAACATTAAGCATTAAGCCAAAAAATATTGCTGTTGCTTATAAAAAATAAAAATAGAATGAGGAAAGAAAATGAAATTTACAGAATTAAAAATTATTGAACAAGGTCAAGGTAAATGAATTGTTACTATTGATGGAACAGAATGAACCGATACTTTGAAAAAAGCTAAAAATAGAGTACTTGCAAATTTAGAAGTACCAGGATTTAGAAAAGGTAAAATTCCAGCTGCTCAAGCTGAAAAATATGTAACTCCTTCAAAAATCTACAACGAAGCATTTAGAATGATGGTTTCACCAGCGTTTGATTTTGCAAGAGCACAAGAAGTTAAAATTGAACCAATGAACTCACCAGAACCAATTCCAGCAAAAGTAAGTGAAAAAGAATTAGTTATCGAATTTATTTTTGACTTAAAACCTGAAATCAAATTAGGTGATTACAAAAATATTAAATCAGTTACAAAAGAAGCTATAGAAGTTACAAAAGAAGAAATTGAAGCAGTTATTGATCAATACTGTGAACAATTCATTATGGAAAAACCAAAAACAGATGATGCTAAAATCGCTAAAGGTGATGTAGTTACTTTTGACTTTAAAGGATTTATGGATGGTGAAGCTTTCAAAGGTGGAGAAGCTAAAGGTCATAAATTAGTTATTGGTTCAAACCAATTTATTCCTGGTTTTGAAGATTCAATGATTGGTTTAGGATTAGGAGAAACTAAAATTGATGTTACTTTCCCAGAAAACTATAATCCAGAATTAGCTAACAAACCTGCAACTTTTGAATTAAATATTACTGAAATTAAGGCAAGAGAATTACCTAAAAAAGATGATGAACTTGTAAAAGATTTAAATTTACCAAATGTTGAAACATTTGCTCAATTTGAAACAAAAGTAAAAGAAGATATCTTAAAACAAAAAACTCAAAGTTCTAAAAATGAGTTTGTTAATAATTTAATTTTAGAAATTATTAAAAACTCAACAATTGAATTACCAAAAACAGCTATTGAAAATCAAGCAGCTGATTTGAGAAAAGAATTTGAAGCGCAAATTAAACAACAAGGTTTAGATATTAAAAAATATAAAAAAGTTACTGGATTAACTGATGAACAAATAAAAGCTGAGTTATTAGCAGATGCTAAAAATAAACTAGAAACTTATTTAGTTACATCAGAAATTAGAAGTGTAGAAAAATTTGAAGTAACTGAAGAAGCAATTAATGAAAAATTTGAAAACTTAGCAGCACAATTTGGAATTCCTACTGATCAAATTAAAACAATGGTAAATCCAGAAATGTTAAAATCAGAAATTATTAACGATTTATTAGTTGACTTTTTATACTCAAACAATGGATAATTAATAAAGATAATAAAACCTGTTTAAGGTTTTTTTATTTTTAGCACTCTACACTTGTAATTGCTAATTATTGTGATAATATATATTTAACCAACATAGGAGGTTATGAGATGAGTAAAAAAATAAAATTACCTATTTTCCACATTAGGGGGACATTTATTGTTCCAGGAATAAAAGAAAACTTAGAGGTTGGAAGAAAAAATACCCTAAGAAGTATTAACTATGCAATCAAAAATTCAAATAATCAAATGATTGCTATACCACAAATTGATCATTCAATTGAAGAGCCAAAATTTGAAGATTTACATAATTTTGGAATCTTAATTGATTTTGAAGTTATAAAAGAATGAAAAGATGAATCATTAACAATTAGTGCAAATCCTATTCAAAGATGCAAAGTAATAGAAATGTATGAGAATGAAGATCAAATACCTTATTCAAACGTTGAATTTGTTGAGTCAATTAATGATTTTTCAGAAGAAGAATTAACTGAATTAGTTAATAAAATTGCAGAAGCCGTTAAAACTAAAGGAACTTTAGTTACAAAACAGGTTAGACAATTAATTGCTGGAGAATTAGATGATCTTGCGCTTGTATTTGATTCAATTATGTTTAAAGTAGCACCTTCAAGAATTCTTTCAAATCCTGAATATATAACTTCACCATCTTTAAAAACAAGATGACAAATAATTGAAAAAATAATTTTTTCAGAAGAAGATTATGCAACAAGAAATTCTGAATCAGTTGAAGCAGCAAAACAAAAAACTCAAATTGAGCAAGATTTGAATCAAAAATTAAAAGAAAAAATGGATAAACAACAAAAAGAATATTATCTAAGAGAAAAAATGAGAATTATTAAAGATGAACTTGATGATGAAGATGGTTCAGATGATACTTCTCTAGATAAATATAAAGAACGTTTATCAAAAGAACCTTTCCCAGAAGAAGTAAAAAGAAAAATCTTAGCTTCAATTAAAAGAGTTGAAGCGTTGCAATCTGGAACACCTGAGTGAAATACAGAAAAAAATTATATTGATTGAATGATGAGTATTCCATGATGAGAAGAAACTGAAGACTTGACAGATTTAAAATTTGCTAAAGAAATTTTGGATAAACATCATTATGGAATGAAAAAAGTTAAAGAAAGAATCATTGAATATTTAGCTGTTAAAACAAAAACAAAATCATTAAAGGCACCAATTATCACATTAGTTGGTCCTCCAGGAGTTGGTAAAACAAGTTTAGCAAAATCAATTGCTGAAGCTGTTGGGAAAAATTTTGTTAAAGTCAGTCTTGGTGGAGTTAAAGATGAATCAGAAATCCGTGGACACAGAAAAACATATGTTGGTTCTATGCCAGGAAGAATTATTCAAACTATGAAAAGAGCTAAAGTTAAAAATCCATTATTTTTACTAGATGAAATTGATAAAATGGCATCAGATCATAGAGGAGATCCTGCAAGTGCAATGTTAGAGGTATTAGACCCTGAACAAAACAAAGAATTTTCAGATCATTATATTGAAGAAGCATATGATTTAAGTCAAGTAATGTTTATTGCAACTGCTAATTATCCTGAAGATATTCCAGAAGCTTTATATGATCGTATGGAAATTATTAATTTATCAAGTTATACAGAAATTGAAAAAGTTAAAATTGCTCAAGATTATTTAATTCCAAAGTCAATTGAACAACATGAATTAACTTCAGAAGAAATTACATTTACTGAAGGTGCAGTTAACGAAATTATTAAATTTTACACAAGAGAGGCTGGAGTTCGTCAATTAGAAAGACATATTAACTCAATCGTCAGAAAATATATTGTTAAGAATTTAAATGGTGAACTTAAAAAAATAGTAATTGATGAAAAAACAATTAATGATCTATTGGGAAAAAGAATTTTTGATCACACAGAAAAACAAGATGAATCTCAAGTAGGAGTTGTAACTGGATTAGCTTATACACAATTTGGTGGAGATATTTTACCTATTGAAGTAAGTCTTTACCCAGGAAAAGGAAACTTAATTCTAACTGGTAAGCTTGGTGATGTAATGAAAGAGTCTGCAACGATTGCTTTAACTTATGTTAAATCTAATTATGAAAAATTTGGTATTGAAAAAACTATCTTTGAAGAAAATGATATTCATATTCATGTACCAGAAGGTGCTGTTCCAAAAGATGGACCAAGTGCTGGTATTACAATTACAACAGCTTTAATTTCTGGACTTTCAAATAAACCGGTTTCAAAAGAAATTGGAATGACTGGAGAAATTACATTAAGAGGTAACGTATTACCAATTGGTGGGTTGAGAGAAAAATCAATTTCTGCTTCAAGAAGTGGATTAAAAACAATTTTAATTCCTAAGAAAAATGAAAGAGATTTAGATGAAATCCCAGATGAAGTAAAAGCAAAATTAAAAATCATTCCAACTGAAAAATACGAACAAGTATTTGACATAGTTTTTAATACAAAATAATAGTAAAATAATAACTAGTAGCAACTAGTTATTTTTTATTAATAAGGAGGTAGTATGAACACACCATTAGCTTATTTATTAAGACCGCAATCTACATCTGAAATAATAGGGCAAAAACATTTATTAAAAGAAGAAGGATTAATCAAACGTATGATCGGTAACAATTTTTGCCGCTCTTTAATTTTTTATGGACCAAGTGGAGTTGGAAAAACTTCTTTTGCTATGGCTTTAGCAAATGATTTAAATATAGAATATGATATTTTTAATGCGAGTTTTGATAAAAAAGAGAACTTAACTAAAATAATTGATAAAGCAATAAATAAAGAAAGATTTATTTTAGTAATAGATGAAATCCACCGTTTGAATCGCGATAAGCAAGATATTCTTTTAAGTTTTATGGAAAAAGGAAATGTTTATTTATTTGCAACAACAACAGAAAACCCTTTTTTCACAATTAATCCAGCCATTAGAAGTAGAGCAACTATTTTAGAACTAAAAAGAGTTAATCATGATGATGCTTTTGAATTTATTAATAAGTTGATTTCAGATAAAAAAGTAAAGCTAAATATTAAAACTGAAGCTTTAAAATATTTATGTGAATTAAATAGTGGAGATATTAGAAGTTTATTAAATAATGTTGAACTATTTAATAGTTTGTATAAAGATGAAGAAGTTACAATTGATTTAATATCAACAGTCATATCTCAAGGAAAAAATCCAAGTGGAAGCACAGGAGATGATTTTCATGATCTTAAATCAGCTTTACAAAAATCAGTTAGAGGCAGTGATGTTGATGCAGCGCTACATTATTTTAGTAGATTATTATCAATTGGGGATTATGAAACTTTAATGAGAAGAATGGTTATTATGGCTTATGAAGATATTGGACTAGCTAATCCAACTTTACCACCAAGAGTAATGCAAGCTTGTGAAGCATTTAGACAAATAGGAATGCCTGAAGGAATAATTCCTTTAGGATTAGTAATTATTGAAATGGCTTTAAGTCAAAAATCTAATTCAGCATTAATGGCTGCTAATAAAGCTTTTGAAGATGTCAAAAATGGAATGGCTTATGATGTTCCTTCACATTTAAAAGATAATCATTATAAATCAGCAATTAAGTTAAATAGAGGAGTTAATTATTTATACCCTCATGTTGAAGAAAAAGGTTGAATTGCACAACAATATTTACCTGATGAAATAAAAAATATTAAATACTTTAAACCAAAAACTAATTCTTCATATGAAAGAAAACTTTGAACATTATATGAGGAAATGAAAAAATAATTATGTATCAGTCAATTAAAAGAATGAATGAAATTTTTGAAAATAAAATTTCTGATATTAACATTGAAACAATAAACAAAGATTATGAAGCTGCAAAATTTATTTTTCAAGAAGAAAATTGCTATTTTAGAAAAGTTAAAAAGACTCCTAAAAAATCAGGGTATTTTGTCTTTTAAAAATATGAAAGGCAAAATAGCTTTTAGAGTTTATCCTAAGTAGTTAATGATTTAAATTCAACAGCTAAAAAAACTAAAGCCTGATAAATTGAGCATTTTTTTTGAAATAAAAAAATAGTTCTATAAAATTAAAATTTTGGAGCAAAAAATATGGTGTTTCAAAATTTTTTTATTTTTTGGAAAAAATTTTTAAAATTTGTTGCAACTTGATAAGAACTTATGCTATTATTAAAAAGTCCCTGAGTGGGAAATGATCTTTGAAAACTAAATAGAACAACAATTGTACAATCCTGTAACAATTTCAAATTGAGTACAGATTTAATATACAAATAAAATATAATAGTCAGAATCAAAACAATAATTTAAAATGAGAGTTTGATCCTGGCTCAGGATAAACGCTGGCGGCATGCCTAATACATGCAAGTCGAACGGAGGTGCTTGCACCTCAGTGGCGAACGGGTGAGTAACACGTATCTAATCTACCTTCTAGCGGGGGATAACTTTTGGAAACGAAAGGTAATACCGCATATGGATATTATTATCGCATGAGAAAATATTCAAAGATCCGTTTGGATCACTAGAAGATGAGGATGCGGCGTATTAGCTAGTAGGCGGGGTAAAGGCCCACCTAGGCGATGATACGTAGCCGAACTGAGAGGTTGATCGGCCACATTGGGACTGAGATACGGCCCAGACTCCTACGGGAGGCAGCAGTAGGGAATTTTTCACAATGGACGAAAGTCTGATGAAGCAATGCCGCGTGAGTGATGACGGCCTTCGGGTTGTAAAGCTCTGTTGTAAGGGAAGAAAAAATAGGAGAGGAAATGCTCTTATCTTGACGGTACCTTACCAGAAAGCCACGGCTAACTATGTGCCAGCAGCCGCGGTAATACATAGGTGGCAAGCGTTATCCGGATTTATTGGGCGTATAGGGTGCGTAGGCGGTTTTGCAAGTTTGAGGTTAAAGCCCGGAGCTCAACTCCGGTTCGCCTTGAAAACTGCGGAACTAGAATATCAGAGAGGTAAGCGGAATTCCATGTGTAGCGGTAAAATGCGTAGATATATGGAGGAACACCAGTGGCGAAAGCGGCTTACTGGCTGATTATTGACGCTGAGGCACGAAAGCGTGGGGAGCAAATAGGATTAGATACCCTAGTAGTCCACGCCGTAAACGTTGAGTACTAAGTATTGGGGATTACCTCAGTGCTGCAGCTAACGCATTAAGTACTCCGCCTGAGTAGTATGCTCGCAAGAGTGAAACTCAAAGGAATTGACGGGGACCCGCACAAGTGGTGGAGCATGTGGTTTAATTCGAAGCAACACGAAGAACCTTACCAGGGCTTGACATCCAGTGCAAAGCTACAGAGATGTAGTGGAGGTTAACATTGAGACAGGTGGTGCATGGTTGTCGTCAGTTCGTGCCGTGAGGTGTTGGGTTAAGTCCCGCAACGAACGCAACCCTTGTCGTTAGTTACTACCATTAAGTTGAGGACTCTAACGAGACTGCTAGTGTAAGCTAGAGGAAGGTGGGGATGACGTCAAATCATCATGCCCCTTATGTCCTGGGCTACACACGTGCTACAATGGCCGATACAAAGAGTCGCAATCTCGCGAGGGGGAGCTAATCTCAAAAAGTCGGTCTCAGTTCGGATTGAAGTCTGCAACTCGACTTCATGAAGCCGGAATCACTAGTAATCGCGAATCAGCTATGTCGCGGTGAATACGTTCTCGGGTCTTGTACACACCGCCCGTCAAACCACGAGAGTTGGTAATACCAGAAGTACGTTTCCTAACCGTAAGGAAGGCGCGTCCCAAGGTAGGACTAGCGATTGGGGTTAAGTCGTAACAAGGTATCCGTACGGGAACGTGCGGATGGATCACCTCCTTTCTATGGAGATAAAAACAAAACAGATTGACTATTATATTGTTCTATTTAGTTTTCAGGGATTATTTAAATATAATCTCTGAAAGAGAATTGTTCTTTGAAAACTGAATATTAGATGAAAAGCATTGTAAAAGATTAAATAAATCAACAATTTTTAACAAATAAAAATAATTTTACTGAATCAATTATCAATTGCTTTAAGATTTTTTCTAAAAAATAGTAAGGGCATATGGTGAATGCCTTGGAAAATGGAGCCGAAGAAGGACGTGATTACCTGCGAAAAGCATCGGGGAGCTGGAAGTGAGCTTTGATCCGGTGATGTCCGAATGGGGAAACCCAATACGATTAATCTCGTATTATCCATAAGTGAATACATAGCTTATGAGAAGGGAACCTTGGGAACTGAAACATCTTAGTACCAAGAGGAAAAGAAAACAATAGTGATTCTGTTAGTAGCGGCGAGCGAACGCGGAACAGGCCAAACCAGTCTACGGGCTGGGGTTGTAGGGCATCTTTTAGAGTTACAAAATCAACATATAGTAGAAGTTACTGGGAAGTAACGGCATAGAGGGTGATACCCCCGTATACGAAATGTGTTGATCTCGTAGATGTACCCTGAGTACGGCGAAACACGTGAAATTTTGTCGGAATCCGCCGAGACCACTCGGCAAGCCTAAATACTCCCATTTTACCGATAGTGAACCAGTACCGTGAGGGAAAGGTGAAAAGTACCCCGAGAGGGGAGTGAAATAGTTCCTGAAACCATATGCTTACAAGAAGATAGAGCCCGTTAATGGGTGATATCGTGCTTTTTGTAGAAAGAGCCGGCGAGTTAATGTATCGTGCAAGGTTAAGCAGAATATGCGGAGCCGTAGTGAAAGCGAGCCTTAATAGGGCGTTTAGTACGTTGCATTAGACACGAAACCGGGTGATCTAGCCATGAGCAGGTTGAAGTTTGGGTAAAACCAAATGGAGGACCGAACCGACGTTCGTTGAAATGACCGCGGATGACTTGTGGCTAGCGGTGAAATTCCAATCGAACCCGGAGATAGCTAGTTCTCCCCGAAATATATTTAAGTATAGCGTCGAGGTTTACCACAATGGAGGTAGAGCACTGAATCTATGATGGCCCCACCTAGGGGTACTGAATAGAATTAAACTCCGAATGCCATTGTCGGATACTCGGCAGTCAGAACATGGGTGATAAGGTCCATGCTCGAGAGGGAAACAGCCCAGATCGTCAGCTAAGGTCCCTAAATTTAGGTTAAGTGTGTAAGGATGTGGAATTGCACAGACAGCTAGGATGTTGGCTTAGAAGCAGCCACCATTTAAAGAGTGCGTAACAGCTCACTAGTCGAGTGATTCTGCGCCGAAAATGTACCGGGGCTAAACCTAATACCGAAGCTACGGATTGTATTTTAATACAGTGATAGGGGAGCGTTCTAATTGTGATGAAGTCAGACTGTGAGGACTGGTGGAACGATTAGAAGTGATTATGCCGGCATGAGTAACGTTTGAATGTGAGAATCATTCATACCGTTTGACCAAGGTTTCCTGGGCAAGGTTCGTCCACCCAGGGTTAGTCAGGACCTAAGGCGAGGCCGAAAGGCGTAGTCGATGGACAACAGGTTGATATTCCTGTACCTGCTAGTTAGTGATGGAGTGACGGAGAAAGGTAGTGTATCCCAGGTGATGGATGTCCTGGGTTAAGCACAAAGGCGGCAACATTGGCAAATCCGTGTTGTATTAAACGCTGAAGTGTTATGAGGAGTGAACGGTTCGCCTAGTAACGAAGTACATGACCCTACGCTTCCAAGAAAAGCTTCTAACTTAATAACTAGTAGCCTGTACCTATAACGAACACACGTGGTCAAGGAGAAAATCCTAAGGTAAGCGAGATAACTGTAGCTAAGGAACTCTGCAAAATAACTCCGTAACTTCGGAAGAAGGAGTGCTCAACTATGTTGAGCCGCAGTGAAGAGGGAGGGGCAACTGTTTAGCAAAAACACAGCTCTCTGCTAAGTCGTAAGACGAAGTATAGGGGGTGACGCCTGCCCAGTGCCGGAAGGTTAAGAGGAGAAGTCAGCGCAAGCGAAGCTTCGAATTGAAGCCCCGGTGAACGGCGGCCGTAACTATAACGGTCCTAAGGTAGCGAAATTCCTTGTCAGGTAAGTTCTGACCCGCACGAAAGGCGTAATGATCCCTTCGCTGTCTCGGCTGCAGACTCGGTGAAATTTTAGTACCGGTGAAGATGCCGGTTACCCGCAACTAGACGGAAAGACCCCGTGGAGCTTTACTATAACTTGATATTGAAATTTGGTATAACGTGTAGAGGATAGGTGGGAGACTTTGAAGCTGGACCGCTAGGGCCAGTGGAGTCAACCTTGGAATACCACCCTCGTTATATTGGATTTCTAACTTCGACCCGTTATCCGGGTTAAGGACAGTGTCTGGTGGGTAGTTTGACTGGGGCGGTCGCCTCCTAAAATGTAACGGAGGCGCTCAAAGTTACACTCAGCATGGTTGGAAATCATGCATAGAGCGCAAAAGTATAAGTGTGATTGACTGTGAGACTTACAAGTCGAACAGGTACGAAAGTAGGATTTAGTGATCCGGCGGTCCCGAGTGGAAGGGCCGTCGCTCAACGGATAAAAGTTACCCCGGGGATAACAGGCTGATCTCCCCCAAGAGTTCACATCGACGGGGAGGTTTGGCACCTCGATGTCGGCTCATCGCATCCTGGAGCTGTAGTCGGTTCCAAGGGTTGGGCTGTTCGCCCATTAAAGCGGTACGCGAGCTGGGTTCAGAACGTCGTGAGACAGTTTGGTCCCTATCTGTTGTGGGCGTAGGAAAATTGAAGAGAGCTGTTCCTAGTACGAGAGGACCGGAATGGACACACCTCTGGTGCTCCTGTTGTCACGCCAGTGGCACAGCAGGGTAGCTATGTGTGGAACGGATAATCGCTGAAGGCATCTAAGCGAGAAGCCTCCTTTAAGATGAATTTTCCCATTTCTTTAGAATGTAAGATCCCTTATAGACTATGAGGTTGATAGGATGGATGTGTAAGTGTCGCGAGGCATTAAGCTAACCATTACTAATAGATCGAGAGAATTTTAGAAAAAAGAAGCAATTGAATATGTAATCATCTAGTATCCAGTTTTCAGAGAACAATTTATAAAAATGATCTGGTGGTCATAGCATAGAGGTCACACCTGTTCCCATACCGAACACAGAAGTTAAGCTCTATAGCGTCGAAAATATTGCATTGTGAGAAAATAGAACGCTGCCAGTTTATTAAAGAACCATTAAGGTTCTTTTTTTATACTAAAATGATAAAATATATATAAAAATAATAAGGAGTTTAAGGTGATAAAATGAACAAAATAATGAAAAGTTATTTGAAAACATTTTTTAAAAATTGATTGTCAACACTATTCATGATTATCTTTATTGTTACTTTAGCTGCATCAGTAATTGGAATGCTAGCAACTCCTTTACAAGTTTATACAAAAATGAACTCTGCACAAAAGGAAAATATTTCATATAATTCAAACTTTTCGTCTTCTCAACAAGACTTAAACTATAGTCAGGACTTTATAATTAATTATGCTGATGAATATTTAGACTCTGAATTTATTAAAATATTAAATGCAAAATTATGATCAAACACATTAAATGTATCAGGAAAAAATGCAGAATATTATCAAGATTGAAATAATTTTTCAAATGAAGAAAAAGAAAGAATGACATCTCAAGTTAATGCAGCTTTAGTTAAATATAGAATATCAGCTAATTCATCAGCATTAGAATTGAAAATTGATGATCAAAAAACATCTGAAATTAATTTTTATCCGACAAAAGAAGAAATTTTTCAATTTCATGTTAAAAAATCTATTGAATTAGGTTTGATTGATATACAGAATTTTTTAGAAAATGATGATGAAACTAATATTTATGCAACAATTTCAAGTATTGCATTTTCAACACTATATAGAATAATTAATTTTTCTTATGTAAATGGAATTAATTTAAATATTTCTTCAAATGTAAATATTAATAATATACAAGGATTAGTTCAAATAATTAAGGAAAGTTATTTAAAATCATTGTCTACATGAAATCCAACTTCAATAAAAATATCAAGTTATACATTATTTAATTCAGAGTACTCAAAAATATTGGGTAATGAAAAATACCAACATGATGATAGAATTTTTGTTTTTGACAAAATTTTAAATAAAGAAATTAATAAAGACTATGAAATAGATATAAATAAAAATTTTGTTTTTAAAAGTTCTGGTTCTAGTCTTTTAACAAATTCACAAACTTTTGAAATAAAAGCAGATTCAACTAAAAGTTTTAACAATATTATTTTTGATAAAAAATCAAATAATTCAAATAAAACAGAAAATTGAGGGTTGGGTAAAATTCCAGAGATTGTAATATCTTCTGGATATGCAAGTCATAACAATATTAAAGTTGGCGACGAAATTGAAATGCCAATATCTCAATCAAACAATATTGCGCTAAATTTAATTTTACCTAAATTAACATTTTTACCATTTGAATCATTTTTTGCAAAAGAAGAAAAAATTAAGGTTAAAGTTGTAGGCATTGGTCAAACATTTGATGATTATGTTCCCGGGAATAATTTTTCTGCTTTTTCTCAAAGCATTGAAAATTATGGATTTATTTATTTAAATCAAAAATTTATTAATAAATTTAGAAATTATTCATGAAATATTTTAAATAATGAAGCAGCTTACAATTTAGAATTAAAAATTAAAAGTAGTGATAATGTTACTGAAAGACCTTTTGATTTATTTACATTTAAAAATTCTGAAAAATCAGAAGTCAAAATATTTTCTAACTTGGAAACAAGCTGAATAAAATGAAGTGAAACTAAAGTTGCAAAGGCACTAGAAAATTTACAAATAAGAATTATTATAAATGTTGTGCTAGGATCAATTATTTTAATTTTAGCATTCTTATTTATTAATTTTCAACTTAAAAAAGAAATGAATGAAACTAGAAAACAATTAGGTATATTCAAATCTTTTGGTTATAAAACAAGTGAATTAAGTTGAATTTTTTCAATTAAAACCGGTATTTTATTTTTTATAAGTTTACTTTTAGGATTCTTTATTTCAATACCTATTCAATTATTTGCTGCTAAGGCATTTGAAAATACTATTGCAATAGAATTTAGTTCTATTTATGTAAGTCCATTATTCTTATTTTTCTTATTTATTATTATTCCAAGTATATTTATTTCAATAAGTTATATAACTACAATATTATATATAAAAGAACCAGTTTTATCTTTAATGGCTAGTGCAAGGAAAACAAAAGTAAATATTAAACAAAACTTTCTATTTAAAAAAGTTTTTAAAGGGGAAAAGTTTTTTAATTGAAGGTTAAGAAGAGCTTTTGTTAGAACTTCACGAGGAAAGTTTTATACAGTTCAAACTTTATTTGCTTGTGCTTCATTTACTTATATTTTATTATTTGGCGCTCAGAACTTAATGACAAAAATGTTAAATCAATCTTTTGCTGTTTATAATGAAAAAACTGATCATTTTTACAATTGATGAAATTCAAATGCCAAATTAGATATTCAAGAAGGACAAAAAAAATATAATTATAAATATCAAACAGAAACTACAAGTCTTGATTATAATGATTACTCTGAATACGAAAATACAAATGAATATTTAAATGTCAATTCAAGCGAAGAATACAGATTTAAAATTGATGCTGTAATTCAAATGACAAATAATTACTTTATGTCATTAAGCACACAAGATAAAGTTGATTTCTTATTGCCTAAAAGCGAAATGTATTTTATTTTAAATAACATGCTTAATGCTAAAACAAATAATTTGACAATAGAAGATGAAAGTAATTCCAGTTTTGTAGGAACAATCATGTCATTTAATTTGAACTCAACTAATGATCAATTTATAAAAGCAGTTAATGATATCAAGCAAACAGGCAAAACAAAAGAGATTATTCCAACTTTAAATAATTCAAAAAATCAAGACTTAGAAGTTCTAAATTTGATTTCAATGACACCTAGAGATATAAAACATATCTTTTCAAAAGATCTTTCTTATATTTATAGTTTAAAAATTGCACAAATTGATTTAACAATTTCAGTCTTACAAGAAATCATGGGTAAACCAAATGAAATAATTAAAATTGAAGAATTGTATTCTCCAAATTTAAAAGATGAATACATAACTCAGGCTTATGAAAAACTTTATACAAATCAATTAATAAATAAATTTAACATTTATGATACAAAACAAAGAAATTTAAATGAAAATTGATTATTAACGCAGTTTGATAATTACTTTGAAACTGACATAAGATCAAACTTGGTTGCTTTAAATTTTTCTAATTTATCAATTGCAGCAAAAAATGTTTTTCAAACAACACAATTGACTGATTTTGAAAATTATGATGAAAACAATTATATGCTAAACATTAATAATGTTATGTATGATAAAAATAATGAAGTTCTATTTGATTGAGTTGGTTTAACACAAAGCGGTGAATATGATGATTTAGATGTTTATGCTAGATTAGTAAATACTCAAGATAATAAATATGGTAGTTTTGAGGAAATGTTTAATTTTCAAGATATTTCAACTTCTGAAATGGAAAGATTCAAAAATTCATCTCAAGAAAATCAAGGTACTCAAATTGTAAATGCAATCATTCCTTATAACATGGCAAGAAACCAAAATATAAAAATTAATGACATTATTAGTTTTAAAACAAAAACATTAAATCCTATAGATGTTCAATTAAGAGTTGTTGGAATTAACAGAGCTGAAACAATAAAATTAGGCTCAGATAATATTTGAATAAACGGAGAAGATTTTAAAGCTAAATTCTATGATGAAAACTTACCAACAAGATTTGCAAGTTTATATTCAAAAAATTTAATGTTAACTTTTGATTCAAATACCAATTTTATAGAAATGTTATTATCTTTAAAGTTGATTGAAAAAAATTCAACTATTTTAATTAATGAGGATCAACCTATAACTTTAGATATATTCAGAAATGTATTTAAGTACACAAATTCAATAAATCCAAATGTAACTACAAATTTAAAATCAATTGTAAATCCTTATATTTTAGGAATTTCTTCTCAAAGTTCAACAACTTCTTTTGTGTTAAGTAACTTAGTTATTAATAAGGCAACAGAAATAGTAGATAGAATAATGCTAATGTTTGTCTTGCTAACAACAGTTTTATTAGCAATTATTCTAGTGGTTATTATTGGAATTATTGTTGAAGAAGCTAAAGTGATTATTTTAACTCTTCAAGCCTTAGGATATACAGATAAAGAAATAAATTGAGTTGTTATGGGTAGTTATGCAATTGGTGCTTTAATTTCATTTGCTGTATCTTATGTTGCTTCAGTAATTTTTTGAAAAATATTATTAACATGAATAGCAGGTAAATTTAGTGTATATATATTTATGACTGTAGATTTAAAAACAATTTTAATAACATTAACCGTAATGTCAGTTGTATTATTATTTGGTTGATATGCATCAAATAAACAAGTTAAAAGAAATCCTTTAACACAAATAACAAGTTTAGCATAGGAGAATAAATGCAAGTAAAAAATAATATTATTGAAAATTTTCAAAATACTAAAATGAAAAAGGAACAAAGTTCAAAGGTTTTTGGTATAAACTTTACATGAGAATTCGCAAGTTTATTTGAAATAATTTCAAAGCCTAAATTTTTAAAATATTTAAATATGAAATATAAAAATGATTTTAAAAATATCACACTATCAAAGTTTAATGAAATTACCGATGAGCTTAGAAGTTTTATTAAACAAGTAGACCAAACACTTTGAGACTATCTATTAGAAATTAAAAATGATAAAATTATTTACAATATATATGAAGAATTTTTAGTTTTTGTATATAGTTCATCAAAAGACTTCATTAATGATGTATTGATTGAACAAATTATTTTTTGAAATGAAAGTTTAGAAATAATCCAATTAAATAATAAGAACTTTGATTCTGAAAAATATTTTCAATTTAATATTGAAAAGTTTAAATTAAATTTTCAAAAATTTATATTTAAAAAAATTAAAGCATTATTAAAAGAAGAACCTCATAACCAAGTTATTGGAATTGTTTTTCAAGCATATGAGCAAAATATAAAAGATAAAGAATTTGAATTAGTCAATTTAAAGAAATTGGCTTTAATAGAATAATTGAAGGAGTTTTTATGATACATAAAATTAATAAGATCAAAGAAAAATTTGTCTCTGATTTAAATAATATTAAAACAATCGAAGAAGCCGAAAAAATAAAGAAAAATTTGTTGGGTAAAGAATCAGAATTAAGTCAAATTTTGAAATCTTTAAAAGATTCAGATGTTGAAAATAAACAAGCAATAGGAATTGCAAGTCATGAATTAAGAACATTTATAAGTATCACAATTGATGAATTTATTTCAAAAATTAAGAAGTCTGAATTAGATAAAAAGTTAAATAGTGAAAAAATTGATATTTCTTTAACTGGAACATTAGCAAATTTTGGTACTAAACACCCATTGAATATTGTTGTTGAAGAAATTACAGAGATTTTTACAGAGATTGGTTTTGATGTTTTAAAAGGTAATGATGTTGAAAGCGATGAATATTGTTTCCAAAAATTAAATTTACCTGTTGGTCACCCAGCAAGAGATATGCAAGATACATTTTACATTGACGAAGAAACTGTTTTAAGTACTCATTGTACACACATGACAGCAAGAGTTTTAACTCAAATGGCAGAAGCTAAAAATTATGAAGGTAATTATGCTTGTGTTGCTATTGGAAATGTTTATCGTAGAGATGATGATGATGCAACTCACTCACATCAATTTATGCAATTAGATTTATTATGTATTGGTAAAAAAATTACTTTTGCTAATTTAAAATGAGTTCTTAAATATATGTGTAGAAGACTATTTGGTGAAGAGGTAAATATTCGTTTAAGACCGAGTTTATTTCCATTTACTGAACCTAGTGTTGAAGTTGATGTAAGTTGTTTTAAGTGTGCAGGAAAAGGATGTTCAATTTGTAAGTATTCAGGTTGAATAGAAATTTTAGGTTCAGGAATTATTAATGAACAAGTTATGTTATTAAATGGAATGGATCCTGAAAAAAATACAGCTTTAGCATTTGGTGCAGGAATTGAAAGAATTGCAATGCTAAAATTTGGAATTTCAAATATAAGGAATTTATATGAAAATAATGTTAAATTTTTAGAACAATTTAAATTTTATGGGGAGTAAGTAAATTATGATTATTACAAGAAAATGATTAGAGAAATACTTAGACCTTTCTAATATTTCAAATCAACAAATTTCAATATGTTTAAATTCATTAGGTTTTGAAGTTGAACAAGAAATTGATTTTTCAAAATTAAATTCAAAATTAATTATTGGATATATTGAATCAGTTGAAGCAATCGAAGGAACTAAACTAAAGAAAACAAAAACTCGTATTGGAAAAAATAAATACGTTACAATTTTGTCTACTTCTAGAAACATTGAAGCTAACAGATATCCAATTGTAGCTTTACCAGGAGCTAAATTAGCAAATGGATTAGAATTAGATAATAGAGAAATTTTGGGAATTGTATCAGAAGGAATGTTTTGTGGATTTAATGAGATTGGATTATCAAATTCAATATTAACTGAAGCAGAACAAGTTGAAGTTTACTACATTAATTCAATTTACAAAGATATGAGCGAAATGGTTGGTAAAAATATTAGTGAAGTTTTAAATTATGATGATTATATTTTTGAAGTTGATTTAACTTTAAATAGAAGCGATGCGTTGGCAGCAAAGCAATTAGTAAAAGAAATAGCTAACTACTTTGATTTAAAAATTAAGCAAACTGAACAAAAAATTAAATTTGCTAAAAATACAAACACTGTTTCAATTAAAATTGATAAAAAACTTGAAGCTGATGTTAATACAATATCACATACATTTATTGGTCTAAAAAATACTAACACACCATTGGATTCTTCACATGATGTTTGACTAAAACATTCAAATATTAAAACAAGTGAAAATAAATATGAAGATATAGCAAGTATGGCAACTTTAATTTCAGGACAGCCTTTTATTTTAGTTGATGCAGATAAAATTCAACAAGAATTAACTTTAGCAAAACAAGTAATTGAAGAAAAAGAATTCGTTGTTTTAAAATCTGGAAAAGACATTGTTAATATACTAGGGTTAAAAACTGAAGAAAAATTTAAAGTCACAGATGCAACAAATACAATTTTAGTTATTATGTTAAATCTTGATCAAATTATTATGCGTAAACAACAAAAAAATTTGAATATAAGCACTATTGATACTCAAAGATATGCAAAGCCTTTAAATCCAAATCTTTATGATCAAGGAATAGAAGAACTAGTAAAAATTCTGAATGATTATAAAATGATTGAAAGCGTTGAAAAAATAACTACTTCAGTTAAAAAAATAACATATGATAATGTTTATAAAATAACTTTAGAAAAAATTAAACAAGTTTTAGGAATTGAGATCACTATTGAAGAGATTGTTAGTTTATTTAGAACTTTAGATATTTCAATAGCAATTAAAAAGGATGAATTAACATTCACTGTTGATCAAAATAGAACTGATTTATATGGTAAAAATGATATCTGCGAAGAAATTGCAAGACTTTATGGTTATGACAATATTATTGAGCAACCTTTAGAATATGTAACATTTACAAAAACAAAAAACTTAGAAAAAAAATTGAAAGATAAATTAAATGATTATTTAGTAGGTGCTGGATTTAATAACATCAAAACTTATTCTTTAACTGATAAAAAATCAAACAAAGATTGAAACTTATTTAAAGTTAAAAATCCAGTTGTTTTAATGAGTCCATTATCAAGTCAACGTGAAACATTTAGAAATAACCTTTCAAAATCAATGATAGAAACAATTATTTTTAATGCAAATAATGGTAACAAAGTAGTTAAATTTTTTGAATTTGCTGACATTTTTGCAATGAATGGTTTTAGACAATCAAACTTATGTTTTGCAACATCAGGAGAAGTAATTTCTGATGACTTGCAACAAATTCACATTCAAGCTAATTATTCATATATTAGTTCAATTTTAGTAAGCATCTTAAATTTATATAAAGTTGATATTAAGAATGTTACATTTGATTATGAAGAAAAAGTAATTGATGAAATTCACCCTTACATTAATGCTTGTGTAAAATTTAAAAATAAAAAATTAGGATTTATTTATAAATTAAATCCTGCTTATGAAGCTGAAAACAAAATTAATCCAACATTTATTTGTGAGATTAATTTAGATTTATTATTGGAGATTGCAAACAAACAACATGTTACAAATGAAATTTCTAAGTTCCAACAATCATCAAGAGATATATCATTTGAATTAAGCAATGATATTAAATTTGATTTAATAGCTAGTCAGTTATTAAAAAATTTAAAATATTTAACAACATATAAAGTTATTGATAAATATGCTGATAAAGAAATGAAAGAGGCAAACATTAGTTCATTAACAATTAAATTAACATTTAATAGTTTGGAACATCAATTAACTGAAAAAGAAATAGCTAATGATTTTGATATCGCTTTAAATAATCTAAAAAAATTAAATATTAAAGTAAGATAATATGAATAGATTATATTTTGAAAAAAATAGTCACACAGAGTTAACCGAAGTTGTTAGCGACTTAGACTCTATTAAGTTAAGCAATACTTTAGCGAAAAAAGTTAAATATTTAGATTATGATGTAGATATTGATTGAAATAACTCAATTGAAACGGTTAGTGTAAATGGAGTGATTAATTTCACTATTGACGCAACTGATGCTAGAAGCGGTGAAGAGTTTGAATATTCAGATTCAATTGAATGAAATGACGAGTATAGTTTTCAAAATTCAATTAATGATCAAGCTAATTTAATTATTGGAGAAGATTTTGATATAATTAATTATGTTATAGAGCAAATTAATATAAATTTACCTTTTAATTTATCCAATAATAGTGATATAATAAATAAGACTGGTTTTGGTTGGACAATTATGTCTGAAGAAGAGTTTTATAAGAATGAACAAAACAAAATAGATCCAAGATGAGCTAAATTGAATGAGTTCAAGAAAAAATAAAAAATTGTTAAGGGGGTTTTAAAATGGCTGTACCATTTAGAAAGACAAGTAAATCTGCTAAAAATAAAAGAAGAAGTCATTTAGCTTTAGTAGCTTCTAATTTAGTTTCATGCGAAAACTGTGGGTCAATGATTAAACCACACAGAGTTTGTAGAGAATGCGGGTTCTATAAAGGTAAAGAAGTTAAATCTGTTCAAGATTAATTTCAAAACAAATAATATGATGAGGTTTACCTCATCTTTTTTTATGCTTTTTTTAGTTTTTTACTTAAAAACATTAACAAAATTAAATAAATAATGTATTATATATTTATAAAGTGGGAAGAAATGGGGGAAAGTGGTATGTTATTTTTTGGAACTTACGATCATAATTTAGATGATAAGCAAAGACTTACCATCCCTTCAAAAATGAGAAACAAGATTTTAAACTCAACAGTTTATGTTTCAAAAGGATTCGAAGGAAGCCTTGAAATGAGAACTGAAGAAGAATTCGAGAAATGAAGTTCGCAAATATTGAATCTTTCTTCTTTTAACAAAGAGACAAGAATGTTAACTCGTGAAATTATAGCTAATACTCATGAAGTTGAGATTGATAAAATTGGAAGAATTAAAATACCTTCAAATTTATTAAAATTAGCGAATATTGAAAAAAGTGTTTATATTCTTGGTATGGGTGATAGAGTTGAAATATGAGATCAGAAATTGTATGACAATTACCAAAACGAAAACAGCGATAAAATGGAAGAAATTGCTGAAACAATTTATCAGGGGCTAAATAAATAATGGAAAAGCATGTACCAGTATTATTAGAAGAATCCATTAAATATCTAAATATTAAACCAGATGGAATATATGTTGATTGCACATTGGGAAGAGCTGGTCATTCAAGTGAAATACTTAAAAGACTAAAACAAGGAAAGTTATTTTCAATAGATCAAGATGAAACAGCTATTATTGAAGGAACTGAAAAATTAAGTAAGGTTAGTGATAACTTTAAAATATTAAGAGGTAACTTTGCAAATATATCTGCAATGCTTGCAATTGAAGGTATATTTGGTGTTGATGGTATTTTATATGACTTAGGTGTTTCATCTCCACAATTTGATGTTGCTGAAAGAGGATTTAGTTATAGATTTGATGGTCCACTAGATATGAGAATGGATAGGACTAATAATTCATTAACAGCACATGAAATAGTTAATAATTATTCTCACACTGAAATTGAAAAAATTTTATGAAATTACGGCGATGAAAAATTCGCAAGATCTATTGCAAAAAACATTGTAAATTCAAGACCAATAAATACAACTTTTGAGTTAGTTTCAGTAATCAAAAAATCTTTACCATTTAAAATATTAAATCAACAAAAACACCCTGCTAAAAAAACATTTCAAGCTTTAAGAATTAAAGTAAACAATGAAATGGATGCTCTAGAGAATTCTTTGGAACAAAGTATTCAATTATTAAACCCAAAAGGAAGAGTAGTAGTTATTACTTTTCACTCTTTAGAAGAAAAAGTGGTAAAAGAAATATTCAAAAAATATACACTTGATGAACAACAATATTACTTAAATAATCTTCCCTATGAATTAGAATCTACAAAAGATTACAAATTATTATTTAAAAAACCATTAAAACCAACAGAAAAAGAAGTTGAAGACAATAACAGAAGTCATAGCGCGAAACTATGAGTTATAGAGAAAAAATAAGAGAGGTAAAGAATTATGCTTAACAGAAATAAAACTTTTACAACAGTTGAAATTAAAGAAAAAGAATTAAAAATTAATGCTTATAGAATATTAAATAATCAAATAATTTCTATTTTTGATAATACTTTTAATGCTCAAGATAATTCTGCTTTTTTAGATGAATATGGAGTTATAAAAGCAAATAGTGTTCCTGAAATTAAAAAAAATATAGCAGAAAATTTCAAAAGTTTAGCAAAAGCAAATTCAAGTTTTGAAAATAATGAAGTTTATTTAGTTCTTCCTAGTACAACATATAGTTATACAACAAAAAAATACCCATTTAAACATGATAATTTAACATTAATAACTACTGATTTTGTTCAAGATTGTTATAAGAAAGCAATTAAAAAAGAACAATTAGCTTATAGTGGATCACATTTACAAACCGAATTAATGCAAGTTAGAGTTGATGGTGTAAAATATGATGTTAAAGATATTTTTGTTGAAGGAAAAGAACTAGAAATTATTTTTGCAGTTAAATCAATTTACAAAAAAGTTTATGAATCACATGAAAATGTAGTAGCTAAAGCTGGTGAAAATGTTTCAGGTTACATGACAAATTTAGAAGCTTTATACAATTCAATTGATAGAGCAGGAAAAAATGAAACTGATATTGTAGTGGTTAATTGAAAAAATGATAAACTTGAAGCAGGATTATTTAAATCAGGTTCATTTGTTGAATACACTTCAATACCATTTGGAATGGAATATATTATTGAAAGTTTAGCAAAAGAATTCGGATTAGAGGCTGAAGTAGTTACACACTACTTATATAACAATATAAACTTTGAATCAAAAAACATTTTAAGATCAGTATTTTTAAAATTTAAAACTCAATTTGGTTTAAGATCTTTAACAGGTGAAGAAATTCAAAGAATTATTAAAATAAGAGTTAAAGCAAAATATAATGAAATCAAAGAATCATTTATTTCAAAAAGCAAAATTGATTTCAATGTAACACCGGTTTTTAACTTTGGTTTAATACAAGAAATACCAAATGGAATAACATTACTTTCAAATACAAAATCATCATTTGATTACTTGAACAAAAAAAATATTATAGGAGCTTTCAAAAACAGTGATCACTTCGTTAGTTTTGGATTGATAAGCAATTTTGTAAATAAAGTTATACCAAATGAAATCAAAAATATATCTGAAAATAATAGTATTAATCCAATTAATATGCAATTTGGTTTTATTCAAGAATTGAAGGGCCAAAATATGTCAAGTAGTCATTTATATTTAAAAAATGATGGTATACTAATAGATAAAGTAGAAGCGTAAAAGGAGAAATCAAAAATGAGCAATAATACACAAGAATTTAGCCAAAGAGCCAAGATAAAAGTTATTGGAGTTGGTGGTGGTGGAAACAATGCCGTGTCAAGAATGTTTGAACAAGGAGCACATGGTGTTGATTTCTATATAGCAAATACAGACGCACAAGTTTTAGCAGGATCAAATGTTCCTAATAAAATTATTTTAGGTGAAAAATCAACAAAAGGCTTAGGCGCTGGAGCAAACCCAGAAGTAGGTAAAACTGCTGCATTAGAATCAGAAAATGAATTAAGATCTGCTTTAGAAGGAGCTGATTTAATTTTTGTTACTGCTGGAATGGGTGGTGGAACTGGAACAGGTGCTGCACCAGTTATAGCAAGAATCGCTCAAGAAACAGGAGCATTAGTTGTTGCTATTGTTACAAAACCATTTAGATTTGAAGGAAAATACAGAAATACATTTGCAGAAGAAGGAATTATTGAGTTAAAAAAATATGTTGATTCAACAATTGTTATTTCAAATGACCGTTTATTAGAATTTATTGGAGCAAAACCAATTCAAGAGGCATTCGCAGAAGCTGATGCGATTTTAAAACAAGGTGTTCAAACAATTACTGATTTAATTGCAGTGCCTGCTTTAATTAACTTAGACTTTGCTGATGTTAAAACAGTTATGTCTAAAAAAGGAAATGCGTTATTTGGAATTGGTTTAGGAACTGGACCAGACAAAGCTAATTTAGCAGCTAATGATGCAATTTCTTCAACTTTGCTTGAAGCAGCTATTGTAGGAGCAAAAGATGTTATTGTTAATGTAACTGGTGGAGAAGGAATTTCATTAAATGATGCTTATGACGTTGTTGATGTAGTTAACCAAGCAATTGATAACCCAGAAGTAAATATTGTATTTGGAGTTGCAATAAACAAAGAATTAACTGAAAAAGATGAATTAGTTGTAACTGTTATTGCTACAGGATTTGATGAGGAAATGATGAAATCTTCACCAAACATTGGAACTAAAACAAATGCAAGCTCAACATTTGCAAATTTAAGAAGCTCAAGTTTATACAAATCAACACACGTTGAAGAACCAAAAGTTCAAACTTCATTTGAAGAAGACGTTTTACACGCTCATCAAACAATGCATTCAGTAAATAATACAACATCAAATTATGATGATGAAACTGAAGACGATTTCCCAACGTTCTTAAAATAGTCTGGAAATAGAAAATGAAAATCAAAGAATTACTAGACAAAATAAAAACTAAAAGTGTTGAATCTGGGGAAATGGGTCAAGCTTTAAATGACATGAACGCATATAAAATGTATGATGAAGAAACAGAAGTTGTTGAAGAAGAAGTTGAATATGCAAATGACAGTGAATTAAATACAATTAATCAAGACATCCCTTCAAAGAGAACAGAAATTATTAAACCAACATCATTTTCAGATGCTGCAAAAATTGCTGATGAATTGAAAATTAGTAAAATTGTTTTAATAGATCTTTCTGAATTAGAAAAAGTAGAAAAAAGAAGAATAATAGATTTTATTTCTGGAGTAATTTATATAAATGATGGTGTTTATAAAAAAATTGAAGGAAATATTTACAAAATAATAATTAGAAAATAATAAGTACAAATTAAAAAATAAATTAATTATTTTTATTTAAATACTTATTTTTTTTATTTTTTCATGGCTCAGCCATATCAATTAGATCCTTTGACACTAGAATATACAATAAATGAAGCATGTATTTTTGTAAAGAAATTCATTGGTTGTTTTTTATTTATTTGATATAGTAAAATTAGATAAAAGAAAGAGGTATTTATGTCTGAATATTCAAATATTGCTCATAAAATGATTGAAATGTGAAATTCAAGTTTTTCTAAAACAATTAGACACCGTGAAGAAGCAGCAAGTTTAAAAATTAATTTTGTTAAAAGCATAAATAGCCTTAACTCAACTAATCGTAATTCAAACAAGAAATTACACATTAAAGAATATAAAAAACCAACAGCAAATTTTACAACTTTTTCAAGAGATGGAATTAAGTTGGTTTCAAGTGTTTGATTAAATCCAAAACCAAGCAAAAAATGAGTTATTGGAGTTCATGGATTTAATTCTAGTAGATTTGATGTATTATACTTAACATGACATTATAGAACTTTAGGATATAACATAATTACTTTTGATTTTAGAAATCATGGTTCAAGTGCTACAGACGTTGTAACTTGAGGTTATAAAGAAAAATGAGACTTAATGACAATCATTTCTTGAGTTACACAAAACTATAAACCAGAGGAAATTGGTTTGGTTGGTACAAGCATGGGTGGTTTTACAATTAATTACTTCGCTTTAACTGAAGAAAAATTTATAGAAGAAAATAATATTAAATGAGCTATTTCAGATTCAGCGTATATGTCTGTTTCAAAACTATTAAAGGGAATGGTTGCAAATAACGCACCAAAAATTTTTGAAAATTATGTTAATGTTGTTCTAGAAGATATGTTGAAGATATACAAAAATGAGTATCTTGTTGATTTAGTTGAGTTAGATTTTATTAATTTAATTGAAGCTAAACATAAATATATACCAATCATGTATATTCATAATCGCTTTGATCGTGTAACTAATTTTTTAGATAGTTTTAAAATGCAAGATATTAAGAATAACATAGAAGAATCAAATGTAAATGAATTGATAATTTATGACTCAGGAATGAATCACACAAAATCAATCATAAAATTTACAGACGACTACATTATAAGAACTTCAGATTTTGTTAAAAAACATCAAATTTAATTAAAAATAAGATAAAATATTATTATAAAAACTAAAGGACAAGTTTTTTAAATTAATTATTCTAAGAGAGCTAGTATTTGGTGCAAACTAGCAATAATATTTAAAAAATATCACCTTTTTTTAACAGAAAAGAAAAATTTATATTGAGTAGAATTCTGCGGTGGAACCGTTAAAACCTTAAAGATAATAAGTTAAGCTTTAATTTATTAATTAGGATGGTACCGCGGTAAATCGCTCCTTTTATAAGGGGCGATTTTTATTTTAAAAGGAGATTAGAAAATGAAAAACGTTTACAAAGATACATTATTAATTGGACAAACTGATTTTGATATGAGAGCAGGACTAAAGGATAAAGAGCCTGCAATTCAAGCAATGTGAGAATCAAAAAAGATTTATGATCAAAAACAAAAACTTAATGAAGGTAAACCATTGTTTATGCTACATGATGGTCCACCTTATGCAAATGGTGATTTACATATAGGACATGCATTAAATAAAACACTAAAAGATATGATAATAAGATGAAAAAATGCTAATGGATATTTAGCTCCTTTTATTATGGGTTGAGATACACATGGATTACCAATTGAAACAGCTGTAACAAAAATGGGGATTGATCGTAAAAAAACACCAGCTGTTGATTTTAGAAATATGTGTAAAGACTATGCACTAAAGCAAGTTGCAAACCAAGCAAACCAATTTAAACGTTTAGGTATTTTTTCAAATAGTGATGTTAAATATGTAACTTTAACTCATGATTTTGAAGTAAGCGAATTAAGATTATTTCAAAAAATGTATGAAAAAGAAATGATTTATAAAGCCTTAAAACCAATTTACTGATCGCCTTCAAGCGAATCTGCTTTAGCTGAATCTGAAATTGAATATAAAGATATTAAATCACCAACAATTTTTGTAGCAATGAATATTGTTGAAGGAAATTCAAAAATTGATACTGACACTGAAATTGTAATTTGAACAACAACTCCTTGAACTATTCCATCAAATCAAATGGCAGCTGTAGGAGAAAATATTGAATACAATATTGTTAAAGTTAACGAAAGAAAATTTATTTTAGCTTCAAGTTTAGTAAGTAAAATCGCTGAACAAATAGGATGAGAATCATTTGAAATTTTAGATACTTTAAAAGGTCATGAAATTGTAGGTATTAAATATTCTCACCCATTGTATGAACAAAAAATTAATCAAGTTGTGATAGGTCATCATGTAACTGATGAAGCAGGAACAGGAATTGTACATATTGCTGGTGGATTTGGAGAAGACGATTATATGATCGTTAAAAAACATGGACTACAACCTTTTGCGCCAATTGATGATCAAGGTAAATTTACTAGTGAAATTGGAGAATACGATAAATCACTAGTTGGTGTATTTTATGAGGAAGCCAATAAAATGGTTGGAATGAATTTAGAAGCAAAGAAAAGACTTTTAAAATTCAAATTTGTTTCTCACTCATACCCACACGATTGAAGAACTAAAAAGCCAGTTATTTACCGTTGTACTTGACAATGGTTTATTCGCTTAGATAAAGCTAAAGATCAAATTCTATCAAATGTTGATAATATTACAACAAAACCAGAATGAGCAAAAAAACGCTTATATCAAGTTCTAGAAGATAGAACAGACTGAACTATTTCACGTCAAAGATTATGAGGTGTACCTATTGTTGCATTTTATGATGAACAAGATAAATTAGTATTAAATAATGAAATATTAGCATTTGCAATTAATAAAATATCTGAATTAGGAACAAATGCTTGATTTGATCAACCAACTGATATTTTCCTACCTGAAGAATATAAAAATAAAAATTTGAGAAAAGAAAAAGATATTTTAGATGTTTGATTTGATTCAGGTTCATCTGCAATAGCACTAAGTGAAAGATTTAAGAATTTACCTTTACCTTATGATTTATATTTAGAAGGAAATGACCAATACCGAGGTTGATTTAATGCATCAATGATTAACTCAACAATTTATTCAGGCAAGTCTCCGTATAAAAAACTTATTTCTCATGGGATGACTGTTGATGAAAAAGGAAATAAAATGAGTAAGTCTTTAGGTAATGGAATTGATCCTATTGTATTTGCAAATTCACAAGGTGCTGACATTTTAAGATTATGAGTTGCTTCAACAGATTATACTGATGACCAAAAAATAGGTCCTGAAATCATTAAACAGATTGGTGAAACTTATAGAAAAATTAGAAATACAATGAGATTTATTCTTGCAAACTTATTTGACTTTGATCCAACAAAAGATTACCAAAAGGAATTAAGCGAAGTTGATCAATTTGCATTACATAATTTAACTATAGTTAAAAATAAAGCAAGTGAAGCATATGATAATTTAGCTTATAACCAAGTTTACAATTTATTAATTAATTATGTAACTAAAGATCTTTCTTCATTCTATTTAGACTTTATTAAAGATATTTTATATATTGAACAAAAAGATTCATTAAGAAGAAGACAAGTTCAAACTGTATTGTATGAGCAATTTTGAATGTTAATTGATTTATTAAGACCAATTTTAATCCACACAACAGAAGAAGCTTATCAATCAATGATTGAAAAAAATAAAGCAGAATCTGTACATTTATTAGATAATAGAAAACAAGAATTTTTACAAACAGAATCATTTATAACAAAGTGAAATAACATTATGATTTTAAGAGATGATGTAAATAAAGCATTAGAAATTGCTAGAGAAGAAAAAATTATTAATAAAGGATTTGAAGCAATTGTTAATGTTTGTTTAAAAGAAGGTTACAAAAATATTGAATCAGTAACTGAATTGGAAAAAATATTTATTGTAAATACTCTAAACTTTACAAATAATTGTTCAGGATTGTCTGATCAAAAAGTAGCATGTGTTGGAGTAGAACCAAAGCAAGGCTTAAAGTGTGAAAGATGTTGAGGTATCTTTGACGTATTAATTGATGAAGAAATTTGTGAAAGATGTCATTCAGTAGTAAAATCTATATAACACTATAAGGAGGTGCAATTTTGAAGAATTTAGCTCAAAATGTAATATTTAATCTAAAAAATTATGACTACAAATGAAAATTTAAATTGTATATTGCAGTTCCTATTATGACGTTTTTAATTTTATTTGACTGAATAGTTAAATGAATAGTTGTAGCCAAAATGAATGAAAATGAATCTTTGATTTTTATTAATGGTTTTTTAAATATTCAGTACAAAATAAATTTGGGCTCAGCATTTGGTAATGGCGATTCAGCTGAGGAATTAAAAAAAACCATAACATTGGCATCATTATTTGTATTTGCATTAATAGTTGTATTTATATTTCTGAATGACAAGAAATGAATTATTGCTTGTTCATTATTATTAGCTGGAGGTTTTGCAAATTTATTAGCAAGAGCTTGAGCACCACCAACAATTAGAAACGGTGAAGAAATATATGGTGGAGTTGTTGATATGTTTGTTTGAGGGTTTAATTTTTTAGGCTCAGCAAACTATATCTTTAACTTAGCGGACTTATGAGTTAATATTGGTGTTGGTGTTGGAATACTTTGCTTGATAATGGAATTAGTAAGTATGTTTACTAAAAAAAATAAAACTGAAAAAATTGAAGAAGAGGAAGTAAAAGATGAAATTAAAAGCTAATGTTGAAAAAGTGAGATTAGATAAATACTTGGTAGATGCATTAGCTGAATCAACTGAGTATTCAAGAAGTTATATTCAAACTTTAATTAAAGACGGAAATATTAAAGTTAATGGAGTTATTGAGACAAAACAGAATATGAATCTTCAAGGTGATATTGAAGTAGAAATAATAATTCCAGAAATTAAACCTTCAACAATTAATGCTGAAAAAATAGCATTAGATATTGTATATGAAGATAATGATATTTTAGTTGTTAATAAACCTAATAACATGGTAGTTCACCCTGGAGCTGGAATAAATGAAGGAACTATGGTTAATGCTTTATTGGGAAGAGACGAAAAATTTTTAAGTAGTATTGGTGGGGTTGAAAGACCAGGAATTGTTCATAGAATTGATAAACAAACTACTGGTTTATTAATTGTTGCTAAAAACGATAAAGCTCACCAAATTTTAACTGAAATGTTAAAAAATCATGAAATTTATAAAGAATATGTTGCACTTGTTTGAGGTGAAATAAAAGAAGAAAAAGGAATTATTGATGCTCCTATAGGAAGACACCAAAATGATAGAAAGAAAATGATGGTGACATCAAAAAATTCAAAATATGCAGTTACAAATTTTGATGTTTTAAAACGTTTAGACAAAACAACTTTAGTTAAATGCTCGATTGAAACAGGAAGAACTCACCAAATCAGAGTACACTTCAATTTCATTAAACACCCAATTGTTAATGATCCAACTTATGGTAAGTTAGCGGAAAAAACAAATGACTTTGGTCAAATGCTTCATGCTTATAAATTAGAATTTTTGCACCCTATCACAAAAGAAATGGTAAAATTAAAAGCAGAATTACCAAAAGAATTTAAAGATAAAATTATTGAGGAAGGTGGTGTTGAGAATGACTGAAAAACAATTTAAAACTTATAGCGCTTTAGTTAAATTCTTTAAAAAAGAATATAAATACAAGAATGTAGACAAAAAGGTTAAGGAGTCACGTGTTTTATTTATTAACAATAATAATGAGTATGCTTTAGTACAATTGGAAATTGAAGGAACAAATGAGACTTGATCAAATATTGAGGTTATGGCACAAAAAAACTTTTTTGACCAGAAAATTAAGAAGCTTAAAATTATTATTAGTGAAACAACAAGTCAATTAACTGAAAAAGACGATGAAATTGTACTAATAACAACACCTGAAAATTTAAAGAAAGATTTACTTAAGTTTTTCCCATTAATTAGTACTTTGCAAGAGACATATTTAAAAGCAATCAAACAAAAATCTACAGTTAATGAAATTCCAGAAGAATTAAATGATGAAATTAAAATTAATAATTTCAAGCAAGCATTAAATAAAATTAAAAATAATAATGTTAGTTTTTCATGAGTAATTTTATTCTTTTTCATTATTATGCCGGTTTCGTTTACAATAATAGGATTATTTATGAATATGTATGTTGGTAATGGGATTACTGATGAAGGAACTTCATGATTAATCACTGCATATCAAGCGCCAATGCTTATATTTGGTGGAACTAATCAAACCTTGACATTCGCAGGTGGACAATATTGAAGAATTTTAACTTATGGTTTTAGCGCAATGGATGCAGGAAGTGGAATTTTACTAAGTGCATTTATGATCTTTTTCTTAACTACAGCATTATTTTCATTAACTAAATTAACTGAAATTGTTATAGGTAATGTTTGAAAATTTTCACTATCATTTCTGTTAGCGTATTTAACATTGGGATTTGTTGTTTCAGCAACACTTCCATACACTGTTACTTCAGGAACTTTACCAATTATAGGTATAATGGTTGGAATTCTTGTTATGAATATTTCAGGGGATACATCTCCTATTGCAAAATTTGGAAAAGCTAAAGTTGCTTGACCAATAGTTTTAATAATTTTGTCAATTTTCACTAGTCAAGATCGACTAAGCTCATTCTCTGTTTTAATGTCAGGAATTATTTTTGGTTCAATTTTTGCAGCTTTAACTAAAAAATCAGTTAAAGAATGGACTTGAAGAGAAAACATTATGATTTTATTCTTAGTTATATTTATTGTTGTAGGAATTGTTTTTGTTACAACAATGAAAAAAATTCCAGCTTACAATTACAATGTTATTGTTGCTTTACAATTCTATGGAAAAAATAAAATTGGTGGTGATTTAAATCACTATAATGGAATAATCGAGAAAATTGGATGGCTTGGTAGATTTGATGTAAATACAGGTAACTGAAATAATAAAATTATTACCCCACTATCAAGTACTTATTCATTAACAACAAGTAATGTATTGCCTTCACTTGATTTAATTAACACTTTTAGATTAGGAATGTAGGTATGAAAAGAGAAAATTTCTTAAGTTGAGAACAGTTCTTTATGACTGTAGCTAAAGTTTGTGCTATGAGAAGTAAAGATCCTTCAACACAAGTAGGAGCTATTCTGGTTAACAATTTAAATCAAATAATCTCAACAGGATATAATGGCTTTCCACGTGGTGTTGATGATGATAAATTCCCATGATCAAGAGATGGAGAATGAATAGATACTAAATATCCTTATGTAGCTCATGCTGAATTAAATGCAATTGTTAGTGCAAGAACTAATTTAACAGATTGCGATGTATACGTAACTCTATTTCCATGTAATGAATGTGCAAAAATTATAATTCAAGCAGGAATTAAAAAAGTTGTTTATTTGGAAGATAAATATAGCGACTCTAAAGAAGTAAAGGCTTCAAAAAAAATGTTAGATGCAGCATGTATTAAATACCATCAAATTGCTGATTTTAAAGTTAATATTGATATAGAAAAATAAAATAAACCTTACAATAAGTGTTGTAAGGTTTTTTTATGCTTAATTAATTGATAAAATTATATAAATAGAAAGTTTTTATTATGTTGGAAAAAATTGGAATAGATATTGTTGAAAATAAAAGAATAAGTTTAAGAAAGAATTTCTTAAATAAAGTATTAACAAATGCAGAGTTGTTAAAATGTGAAAGCTTGTTAACTAAATCAGCTAAGATAGAATTTGCTGCTGGTAGATGAGCTGTTAAAGAAGCTATTATAAAAACACTAAATAAAGATGAAATGATACCTATGAGTCAAATTGAAATAGGATATAATGATCTAAACCCAATTATTCTTAATAAAAAATTATCTAATATTTTAGTATCTATATCACATGAGAAAAAGTACTCAATAGGAATGGCGGTTAAAAAAAATGATTAAAATGATTTGAGCCCAGACTGAAAATGGGATAATTGGTAATAATAACAAACTGCCTTGATCAATTAAAGAAGAAATGCAACACTTTAGAAAAACTACATTAAATCAAAAAGTTTTAATGGGTGGAAGAACTTTTGAATCAATGAATTATAAAGCATTACCTAATCGCACAAATTTTGTTTTAACAAGAGATGCTAAAAAATATGAAATGTATAAAAATGAATCAATTATATTTATTAAAGACATAAATGAAATTATTAATAAATTTGCTAATAGTCAAAATAACGATATTTACATTATTGGTGGAAGTCAAATATATGAATTATTTTTTGATTACGCTGATCAAATTATAAGAAGTATTATAAAAGGCAACTTTGATGGAAATATTTATATTAAAAACTTTAATTACATTAATTTTGATAAAATTAAAATAGTGGAAAACGAACACTTTTATGTTGAATACTTAAATAGGAGAAAATAAAAAATGGCAAAAGAAGTTACAAATTCAAAAACAACTAAAGTTGAAACTAAAAAACCTGCAGCTAAAAAAACAACAAAATCATCTGTTAAAAAACCAGTGATTAAAAAAAATGAAGAAGTTAAAATTAAAGAAGCAACAGTTATTGAAACTAATACTATTCAAAAAACAGACCCCACAAAAAAGAAATCAAAAACTAAAAAGAAAAAAGAAAAGCTAAAATTAAGTTTTTGAAAAATGACATACATGTGATTACCAATGTGAAACATGATGCGCAAAGCAAAAAAAATTGGTAAAAAAAATATTAAAAGCCCAGGGTATTACTCAGAAGAGTATTGTTATAACTTTATGAAAAAAGCAGCTAACAGAATTTTATATGTTTCAAACATTAAAGTTAAATGTGAAGGTATTGAAAATTGACTAGATCGTGGAGTTATTTTAGTTCCAAATCATCAATCAAATTTTGACCCAGTTGCATTAGTTGCTTTAAATAACTTTTATTTACAACAACCATTAGCATTTATTGCAAAAAAGGAATTATGAGAAGATAAAAAATTTGGTAGATTTGTTCGTCTAATTGATTGCATACCTCTAGATAGAAATAATCCAAGAAGTGCTTTAGAAGCATTTAAAGAAGGAAAAGAACTGGTTGTTGATTTTAGACGTTCACTAGCTATTTTCCCTGAAGGAACAAGAAGTCATTCGCAAGAAATAGGAGAATTCCAACCAGCAGCGCTAAAAATAGCTCAAATGGCCAATGCTCCTGTTATTCCTGTAACAATTATTAACTCTTATCAAGTATTTAGTAAAGATAGACCAAAACACATTGAAATTAAAGTTGTTTTTGGTAAACCTATAATGCCATTAAAACATATCTCATTGAAAACAGAAGATTTAACTAAAAACACTAGAAAAGTAATAGTTGAAAATATGGAAAAATGAGCTGATAAAGAAATGTTATTGGATCATAAGTTAATTAATAAGATTAATTTAAAAAATAGAGAAGATTTTAAAAAAGAAGACAAGTCTAAACCAAAGAAAAAAAAGGAAAAGAAACCATTTAAAGATTTATTTAAAGTTGTTGATTAACAACTTTTTTTATTTGTAAAAAAATGTAAAAAAAATTTTTAATTTTTGCTTGTTTATTTATATTTAATAATATAAAATAAATAATGTCCTTGTAAAAGAGGAATGCAAAAAGAAGGCATCGCTGACTTAGCTCAGTTGGTAGAGCAATTGACTAGTAATCAATAGGTCGAAGGTTCAAGTCCTTTAGTCAGCACCATTTAAATGGAGGGGTAGCGAAGCGGTCAAACGCGGGTGGCTGTAACCCACTTCCTTTCGGTTCGGGGGTTCGAATCCCTCCCCCTCCACCATTTATTGGGCTATAGCCAAGCGGTAAGGCAAGGGACTTTGACTCCCTCATGCGCCGGTTCGAATCCTGCTAGCCCAACCAACTTTGACTCGCTAGCTCAGTCGGTAGAGCAACTGGCTTTTAACCAGTGGGTCCGGAGTTCGAGCCTCCGGCGAGTCACCATATTACATCCCCAAGTGGCGGAATCGGTAGACGCAGTGGACTTAAAATCCACCGGGCTTTATCTCCCGTGCCAGTTCAAGTCTGGCCTTGGGGACCATTCAAAATTTAAACCAATCCTAGTGATTGGTTTTTTTTATTTGAAATTTTTTAATGTTCTTTAACGACACAAATTTGCATAAAAATACTTCATTTTTATATTTATTCATTAACTTTAAATTTATTATATCTTTTTATACTTTTTCACATTGTTTATTTTTAATTAATTATTAAAAATTCAAAAATTAATTAAAATTTTAACTATAAGAAATTACTTATTTCTTAATGAATAAAAAATGAAAAAAATAAACATCTAACTAACAACAAAGAAAACACTGAATTTTGTTTTAATTACAAACAAAGATTTTCGATGAGAAAAGCAAAATTAAAAAAATGAAATACCAAAAGACAAACAAATAAAAAACTGCAGAAAAAATTAAGTGCAGTAATTTTTAATCAAATTATTCATGAAGTTCATGAAGTTTTTTTTATTTAATCTTTCAATAATAATTGAAAAAAGTTTAATTTTTTAGGCTTTTAATGTATTGGCTGACTCAAATCTTAAGTGTTTTTTTAATAAAATCCAAGAATAAAAAGTTAAATTTTTTAGGCTTTTAATGTATTGGCTGACTCAAATCTTAAGTGTTTTTTTAATAAAATCCAAGAATGACTTGTTTTTTTTTTTTTTTTGTGACAATAAACTCATGGTTTGATAAATGAAACTCAAAAATCAAATCAAACAGATTATTAAAATGAATGTAGGAGAAAAGAAATGGAAAAAAATATTTCAAAGTCAAAACGTCGTATTATATTGGAAAATTCTAATAATAATGCCGTGATGGTAGACCATTTTCATAAAAAATTTAAAGATATAAACATAGGTCCATTTTCTTTTAATATAGAAAAAGGTAAAGTTACAGCATTACTTGGAAGTAGTGGATCAGGTAAGAGTGTATTCTTAAACTCATTGCTTGGAGCTACTTTGAACTATGATGGAAATATCTATATTAACGGTAAGGAAAGAAAAAAAAGCAGTTCAATTGAAAACAACTCCAATGTAGGGTTTTATTCTCAAATGGATTTTTCATTGTACTCTATTACAGCTTATGAATTTTTATACAATATGTGTAATGTTATGGGATTAAATAAAACTTTAGTTAAATCAAGAATTGAATATTGATTAAAGAAGTTCGATTTATGAACATCTAAAGACAAACCTTTAAATGCATTTTCATGAGGAATGAAAAACCGAATGAATTTAATTTTATGTTTTATAAAAGAACCTGAAATTCTTATTTTAGATGAACCAGGTGCAAACTTAGACTCTAAATGAAGAGGACAGTCTTACAAAATACTAAAAGAATTTAAAGAAGAATTTGACAGCACAATTATACTAACAGTTCATAATATTGATGAAGTTTATAACATAATTGAAAATTTTGTAATTTTAGAAAAAGGTAAATTATTATTTTCTGGATCAAAATCTGAATTAAATTTATACAAAAAAATAAATGTTTTATTTGAGAAAGATGTTGTATTAGCAGAAGTTGAAAAACTTTTAAATCAACATAACATTTTAACATTTAACTTTGATTTAGGCAGTAATTCATTAGTTATCGGTTTGAATGAACACCAAACTTTTAATGATGCTTTAGCTATTTTAGAAAAAAATAATATCCAACCAAAAGATGTTATAGCGCAGGCTATTAATATGGATTCAATTGCAAAGGCATTAGAAGATAAAGATAAACCACATAAACCAAAATATGAACCATTAAAAGAATTTGTAATTGATAATTCAAATAAATCAGCAGATTTAGATAAAGCATTAGATTTCTTAAATAAAATAGAAGATAAATATAAAAACATTTTAAATTTAAGAGAAGATGAAATCAAAATTGGTTTATCAAATGATTTTGTATTAATAAGCGAAGACACATCTGAGTCATCAAGTCAAACTCATGATGCATTACTTTTAAGTGATCCAAGTTATGTCAATGAAGATGTTTTAGCAGCATCAGAAATAAATACAATTAGAAATGACTTTTTTAATAAAGTAGAAGAACTTAAAAATTTAAAATCAGAAATAAGCAAAATTGTAACTGAGCAAAAAACTGAAATTGATTTAAATATTGATGATTTAAAAGATTACTTTGCAAAAGTAAAATTAGAATCAGAAATTATTCATCAAGCAAAAACAACATTTGAAGACCAAGCAGCTAACTTAAAAGCGCTTTTAGAACAAACAGAAGTTGAAACTCAAGATTTAGAATTTAAGAAAACAGATTTACAAATTAAAATTGACGAATTAAAAGAATTACAAAATGAAATTAGTTTAACTTCAGCAAATGAATATGAGCAAATTGACTTAGTAAAAGCTGAATTCTCAAATAAACTTGAAGATTTGAAAACTTATATTGAAAAAGTTAAGATTGAATCTGAAAATTCATTAACCTCTGAAATTGAATCAAAAATGAACGAATTTAAAGAATTTGAAAACCAATTTAAAGACTTGGTTGCTGTTCAAAGAGAAATTATCCAAGAAGAAATTAAAGATTTCAAGAGTTATCTAACTCAAATTCAAATTGAAAATGATGAAATTAACAATTCAAGGGATGCTTTAGACAAAGATTTAAATACTTTAAAACAAAGCAGAGAAGAATTCTTAACTGAAGTTGATTTATCACAAGAAGAAATTGAAATGAAAAAACTTGAATTAAATGCAAAACTTGATGAATTGAAAAAGCTACAAGAAGATATTGCTGTAGCAACAATTACAGAGTACGAAGAAATTAATTCAATTAAAGCTGAGTTTACAAATAAACTTGAAGATTTAAAAACTTTAAAACAAAGCAGAGAAGAATTCTTAACTGAAGTTGATTTATCACAAGAAGAAGTTGAAATGAAGAAACTTGAATTAAATGTAAAACTTGATGAATTGAAAAAGTTACAAGAAGATATTGCTGTAGCAACAATTACAGAGTACGAAGAAATTGATTCAATTAAAGCTGAGTTTACAAATAAACTTATAGATTTAAAATCATATGTTGAAAACATTAGTGCAGAAACACAAATTGTTCAAGAATCAAAAGCAGATTACTTAGAAAAAATTAAAGAATTTAAAGAATATCATGATGAATTTAATAGGACAGCTTCTGCAGAAAAAGAATCAATTAAAAATAGTATTTCTGAATTAAAAGAATTTATGTCACAGATTCAAATTGAATCAAGTGGAATTAATCAATCAAAAGCTGAACTTGAAGAAGAATTGAGAAGATTAAAAGAAACACAAAATGTGGTATTAGCTAAAATTGAAACTGAAAATATTTCAACTCAATCAAAACAAAAACAATTAGAGTCTCAATATAGTGAAATCAACACACTTCAAAGTAAAATAGCTGCAAAAGTTGACTTAATTAATGAAGGTTCATCAAGTATTAAAGAATCTAACTTTGAAATTTTAAAATTAAAAGAAGAACTTGAAAAATTAAAATACGAAATGAATGAACAACAAAATATAAAAAGATATACAGGTACACAACAAATTTGAAATAATGGTTTTGATCATAATATGCAACAACAAATGTGATATCAACAAAATACAAGTTCTTTAAAAGATCAAGAATTAGAAAAAATTAAGTCTGATTTAAATAAAGAAAAAGAATATTTTGAACAATTAAGAAAAGAAATAATTTTTGAAAAAGAAATGAATCAAAAGTTAGCTAAATTTGACAGTGAAATGAAGCAACGTGAAAATGTCTTAGAACTTGAAAGAATTAGACGTGAAATACAAGAAGAAAAAAACAAATTAAACGAAGTATTGTTAATGCAAAAATTTAACAAATAATTTTTTTCTAATAAAATGTTAAAAAAAATATTACCAATTGCTTCTACATTTGTTCTAGGTTTTGGTTTAATAACTACTGCATGTGGCCAAAAACCCAAAAATGATAAGCAGGAATATAAACCAATATATAACTACTATGTTCTTGGAGAATCTTTCGAGCAAGAAGTAGAGACAAAATTTCATAATGCATTAGCTGAAAAACAAAATCAAATCATTTATATTGATCAAAGTATGCAACAACGTGAAAATCTTGACTTTTTTACTCAGTCCAATTTACAAGAAATAAATTTGCGTAAACAAAATCAAAATCTAACTTCAAATTATGAACTTTTATCTCAAAGAGAAAAAGATGTATTGACTAATGATTTAAATAAAATTACAAAAAGTAGTAAATTAGAAGAAATAATTTTAAATTCAATGAAACCTGAATTAAATTTTTATTCAAGTATTTTGGAATTTAAAATTGAAGACCAAAAATGATTTGAAGGATTATCTTATGATTTTAGCAATATAGATTTTGGTTATTTAAATTTTGATAAAGAAAATAAGAATTATATAGCTAATATTAATTTGGATTTGGTTTTTAATTACCAATATACTGATATCAATAGGAATCTAATTAAAAATAAATACCAACAAGATATAGTATTTACAATTTCTAATCAAGACGAGATAATTGAAAACTTAAAGTTTACAACTATTGAACTAAGAGAAAACCTTATTAAAGATAAATTTGAATGAGCATGATTTGATGCTTATGATCTTAGAATAAATGATTATGCAAGATTGTTTAATTTAACAAATAGTGATTTTGAAAATCTTTTTAAATTTGATAAATTTGAAAAAAGTTTATTAAGTTATATTGCTCAGCATAATAATAATTCAAGTAATCTGACACAAAGTTATAGTTTTGTTTTTAAAGATGAAAATAGATTTAAAAATTTCAAATCTATTGATAAAATTGATAATTTTAATCCTCGTCAAAACAAATATGGGTCAAATGAATTAAATCTTGATGATACAGTTTCAACAATAAATATAAATAATATAAATTTATTTAAAACAATTTTTAGTGAACTAATAAAAGATGATCAAATTGTTTTAGAAAATAAATTTGTGAAAGGTAATCAAGATATTTATCATTATTTAAATAAAGAATATAAAACATGAGTAAGTAACTTCCAGTCTAAATTTAATCAAGAACTTAATATTAACTCTGACTCACTAGTTAACTATGGAGAAATTACTTTAAATAACTTCTGTTTGTATTTTGATGAATTTAATTATTATCATCCAATTAGTCCAATTTCATATTATGTAGGAATATCAGCTAACAACATTGATGACAGTTATTTAAATAGTGAAAGCGACATAATTGAAAAAAGAATACTTTCAGCTGATCAAGATCCAATTTTTAAAGCAGTTTACCAAAATACAATGAGTGCTTTACAAGTTTTTCAAGAGACTTATGGGACAAGCAAAACAACATGAATGTCTTTATCAGACAATCAACAATTAATTAGTCTAAAAAGCTCAAACATTTTGCAATCTAGAGATACAACTACTAATGATAAAAGTATTTCTGATGTAAATGCTGAACTTAGTTTGCTTAATAATAAAATCTTAACTTATTCAGCAGAATCAGAACGTAAAAGTTTTTTAAATAAAACCAATACTTCATCATTTCACTTTCAATTCAACAATAGCGAAGAATTACAAAACATTCCAATAATTGAAATAAATAACAATCAACTTATTTTTAAGAAAATTAAAGAAGGTTCAGGTAATCTTTCAGTTGATTTTAATCTATCATTTTTAAACCTAAGTTTTGTAATTAATTCAGAAAAATTTTATTGATTTGAAAGAACACTAATTGAATCTATTTAATTTAGTGAATTACATTGAAAGGAGGTGAAGGTACTATGGTAGAAGAAAATTATGAAAAAAGGAAGACAAATTCTTTGCAAAATTTTATAAAAGAAAAGCTTATTAAATATAAGAGAATTCCATTTGTTAAATTAATGAAGTTTAGTTTTAAAAGTTTATTGAAAGAAAAATTATTTTATATTTTGAATTTAGCAACTATTCTTATTTCAATTTTAGTTGGAATTATATTAGCTTTTGTAAAATCAGGAAGTTCACAAGTTGTAATATTCAACTTTTATATATTATTTTTTGTTTGTTGTTTAATGTTTGTATTTATTTTAAGAATGATCCAATTTTTCTTTAGTAAGAATTTTGAAGATAAAACAACATATATTGTTTTAACTAATCAGGTAAGCAGAACAAAGTTCTTTATAGCACAATATTTATTAATTATTTTAATTTGTGCTGTAAATATTTTAATGAGTTTTGTTATTATTAATATATTTTATGCAATATTTACATTATTTCATTATGATGTATTTATACTTAGAATGACATCAATGTATGTTATGTATTGTTTACTTGCAACATTCTTTTTAATTAACTTTATTACATTCTTAATTTTTATATTCACATTACAAACTACCACGATTATCTGTACTTTATTACTAGCATTATCATTTATAGCAAATATCCCCATGTCATTTATAAAAGCAAATGAAAAAAGTTATTACGTACAATTTACAAACGGTGAAATTTTTCAGCTAAACGATATATATGACGCTTATAGCTTATATGATCATGTCGATGAAGGAAATATTAAATATCCACATTTATCTAAATATGTTTATAACTATTTTCTTTCAAAAGAAATGGTTACAGATCAATTTCGTAATACAACAAATATAAATTATAGAATGCAAATGTGAAAAGATTTAGGACTTATAAATCCTAATCTAGTTGTTATAAATGAAAAAAATTTAGATTTATTCTCAAAACCCCTTAGAGATACATCTGTTCCAAATACTTGAAAAATTAATGATCAATTTAATATTCAAATAACTTTAAAAAATACATTTATAACAAACGAACAATTAGATGAACTAATTAATAAAACAGTAGATCAAAACATAAAAAATATTCTAATAGAATTTAAAAGTTTCACAAATGAAATTAATAAATATTTTAGCAATAATCTTCAATTTGAAAAATATGATTTATTTTATGATTTCTTATTTTTAGATTCAGGGATTGAGAAAAGTTATTTAGAGAAACTTAATCCAACTGAAGAAGAAATAGAAGAAAATAAAGTAACTTATGCATTGAAAAAACAAGATGTTGTTTCATTATATGAATATTCAGTTGCGGGAATCCGTAATGATGGATTTAGATTTACAAATGCAAATGAGCTAGTTAGAAACCAATTAAACTTTAATTTAATGTATTCAGCTAGAGTCATTGAAGAATATTTTATCAAATATTCAAGTAACTACATAATTATGTCTTCAAATGCGGTATCTAAAACTTCAGGAGACTGAAATAGTTATACTAAAGGCAGAAGCATGATGCGTGGCCTATCCTATTTCAACTTGTATAGCGGGTTGTGAATGGTTTATACCAAAAACTTAGGATTCTACAATAATGACATTTGATTTTCTCCAAATTCTTTCTCAAAGATTTATTTAGAAGATCAAAAGAATTTATTCTTAGGATATCCAGAATATGATATAAAACTTACTTCTACTAATATGATTGAAAAAAATACCACATCAAATTATGTTAAACCTTTATATTATTTGATTATTTTATTAGGAATAAGCATATTGAGTTTTTCAATTGCTTTATATAAATTTAGAAAATTTGATTTCTAAAAACAAAATTAAAAACAGAAAAGGAATAAATATAGAAATGAAAAAATTATTATTAATATTATCATCATTCGCTGTAGTTGGTACTTCATCAATGGCTGTTATTGCATGCTCAAATGGTCCAACAGATCCTATAATTGATCCAGCAGAAAGAGAAAAAGAAGCAATAAGACAACTAATAAGACAATTTGAAGCTGAAACTCAAACTAAATTTTCAACAATTGTTTCATCTCCAATGGCAACAAGATCAACATTATTAGATACAGAAGCTTCACAAAATGGTTTAATTTTCTTCCAACAAGAGAATTTGAAATCAATTTATGATCAAGCATCAACTGGTACAGGCGGTGGTGAAACAGAACCTGAAGCTTCAACATATGCTAATGAAAATTCAGTTAAGTTTTATGATGTTTTAACAGCTGACCAACAAAGAGATTTAACATCAAATATTGAATCATTATTAAGTCCAGCTAAAGCAATATCAGATTTAAGAAATGCTATTAGTACTTCAACATATAGTGTTTTAATTGGAAGTTTTGGTTCAAGATGAATCGATGATATTAAATTTGATTATGAAAATGCTGAAATGACTTATGGTAATACAGGAGAAACAGGTCAAGGGTTTATATCAGGTATGAACCTAAACTTCTCTTCAACTTATAGATACAGAGATGCTGAGCAAGCAACAGTTACAAGAGTTGTCACAGGAACAGTTGTTATTACTGTTTCAGACAATGGTGAAATTATTGCTGCAATTAACAAAATTAGCAATGAATTAGCAGGAGATATGTTAAAAGAAGCAAATTCAAATGTTTATGTTGATTTTGAAGCATTAAGAAAATTAGAGTCAACTTTAACAGTTCAAGATTTATTAACAGCTAATACAGATGCTTATAAATCAGCAATTAATAAATATAATGAAAATTTTGCTAAATCAATGTCAAAAACAATTAAAGATAAATACTTTTTAAATACTAACTCAAATGTTGTTAATGCAATTAACGTGGGATACTATAACGAAAGCGACATTATTAGACAAGAACTAACAAGTCATTTTAGTAATACAGGGAAAATTAATGTAGACTTTGATCATGATGCATGACCTGAGTGAAATACATTCTTTGGAAAAGTTAAGACCACAGATACAGTTCAATTAGATGGTTCTAGGGTAAGCGGAGACCAAGTATTATATAGTTCAATTGAAAGTAAATGAGTAGAAGTTTTGGAAAACTATAATAAAAAATTAACAAGTGAATATGAAAGAAGAACTGCAAATTCACAAGTTCAACCAAATGAAAGAACTTCTGATTTATTAGCAATGTCAATTTCAAGTGAAACAATTACAAATAAGGGCTTGACTATTTCTTTACAAAATGGATATAGTCAAAGATTAAGTGATGTTGGTTTTACATATTCAATTGCTATTGATAATAATGCATCATCAACTTCTGAAGCAACTTCACCTCAAACATCAAAAATATTTAGTGCATACTATAAAGGAATTGAACAAATGCTAAATACATTCCACAAATTCTATGGAATTTCTGAAAGTGATATATGATCATCACCAGATGCTGCTGAAAATCAAAAAAGAAATAAATTTAAAATGTCAGGTGAAACTGGTGCTAAAAAGGAAGATGGAACAGATTTCAATGTTTGAGACTATTTAAAAGAAACTGGAGCAATGAACGGAGAACTTAATGGAAATAATTTTGCAAATGCATTAAGTTTAAATACGGGAGTAGAAGCTCAACAAATTAAAGAACAAAATCTAATTAAAGAAATGTCAGGTATTACATACATGAACTTTACATACTCAAAAGATGGAAGCAGACCTAAGTCAATTAGACAAGTATCAATTGCTGACGAAAATTATGTAGGATCTTATGATTCATTATTAATGAAAGGTCTAACAATGTCTGTTAACGATAATGGAAGACTTCAATTCGGAATTTCATCAAACTTAATTGATTTTAAATTTGGAGATAACACTACAGATTGAGACTTTAGAACATTAGGTAGATACACTTTTATTGAAAGAGGTTAGAAATAATAAAATTTTGACAGAAAGTTTAAAAGAGGTTAAGTAATGAAAAAATTATTATTAGCGCTATCAGCTTTAGTAGTTACAAGTTCGACTTCAACAATTGTTGTATCATGTTCTACAAAAGTAGAGAAACAAAATATTGATTCAATTGAGAGATTTTTGATTACAATATTACATAGTAAAGAAGATGATCAAGAACCTTGAAATAATGATGCACTTGAAGCAGAACTTGTTAATCAAAAAGTTGATGAAGCTGGTGGAGTTAGTGTAAAAGTAAGCGAGGAAATAGAAGAAGGGACAATTACCAATAAACAACAAAGTATTGTATTTACAGGTAATGGTACTTCAAAAAATAATTATAAATATACAGGTTCGATAACTCTAATTTATAATTTTGGTGGAAATAAACCAGCACCTAAGAAAAAGATAACTAAAGAAGAATTAGAGACAACCATAACAGGATTACAAAACTTTTTAGAAACTGTTTATTTTAAAAGTGAAAATGCTGTTAAAAATACATTTATAGTAAATGGAAATATTCCAGGTACTCCTGCTGAAGGTGTAGTATTTCAAGCAGTTACAATTACAAATCTTGAATCACCTGAACCTACTGACCCATCACTCCCAAAACTTACAAAATTTAGAGTAAGTGGAAAAATTGGAATTAAAGATAATGATTCTAGATATTATGAATTTGATGATGATGTTAATGAACAGGACAAAAATTTTAAATGTGAAGGAACAATTGTAGATCCAATTATTATACAAGACACTGTTATAAATGAAGCAACAAATTCAATAAATGATTGAATTAAAAATCAAAAATTTAGCGATTATAATGATTTTAGAAATAAGCTTTTAACTGAACAAAAAGAAATTTTATCAAATGAACAAATTGGAATTGAAAGTATTTCTAATTTACCTGTAACATTAATAGAAGAACAAGAAATTAATAATTCAATGTATTGAATAAATCAAGTAAGTGTGAACTTAAAAGCGTCTGTTGGTTATGAATTTTCACATGAAGTAATTGAAAATGAAGAATATAAAATAAAGACAAATATTGAAATATTAAAAGTAGAAACAAATGCTTTAAAATGACATGTCTTAAAAAGTAATGATAAAAAATATATTGAACCGCAATTTATTCAATTTGACTCAAATGATAATGTAGCTAAGATTCAAAAAAAATACTTGTCAAATCAACAAATTACTCAAGAATGAAATGAAGAAAATGGTAAACTTCAACAGAAACAATTTGTAGACAGTTTAAATTATTTTACTGGTGATGACAAAGATAAAAAAATAAGTAATTTTGTTGACAGTGAATATTTTAGAAATACAACTGCATTTAATTACGGTTCTGATGCAGGCAATAGTTTATTTAAAGTTGATGAAGTTTTATTCTTTGACAAAAATCAAGAAAATTTAAATAAAAATATTGAGAGCGTTTTAGGACAAACTAAATCACTAGAAGATTTTATTTCTTCAAGTAATGCATTGACTAGAACAACTATTAAAAATACTCAAAATAAAAGTTATTATGTTGTATTTTTAACAAAAAACAATGATAGTACTAATGATGGTACTCCTACATATAAGGCTGCAAATAGAACATTAAATGTTTTACTTCAGGAATTTACTGTAGTTGATTAAAATAGAAAGGTAAAAGACTATGACAGAACAAATTAAAAAATTTTTTAGCGGTCATGATGTAGAAACTAATTTGGAAGATCTAATTAAATTCAAAAAACAATTAAGTAAAAATTTAATTACTGAAATTAGTGCTAATAAAAATTTACTGAAATTAGGTGAATTTAGAGTTACTATATCAGATGCTGAAATGATTAACTCACAATTAAATAAATTGATTAATGATTTAGAAGATATTATAAATCGAATAAATTTATAATAAGAAATGGTTTATCAAAAATAACTTTGAACCCTTCTTTTATTAAAGAAGGGTTTTATATTAAGAAAGGATAATAATGGAAAAACAACGTAAAAATGTAATTAAAGTAAGCTTAACTTTTGCTGTATTAATTACAATAGTTATTTTCTTTTTAATGAAAATAGTAAATGCGGTAGTTAATAATATAGATATTTTACAAGCATTTAAAACTATTGGATTAACTCTTCCGGCAGACTTAAATTTGCCAAATATAATTGATTACATATCTAATATTATTTTGCTTATTGTTTTGCCTATTTTAGTAATTACTTGAATTGTTGTATTTATTAAATTTAATAAAAGATCAAAAAATAAAAATACTAAACCTAAAAAACATTCTAAAGCTTCAATAAAAAAACAAAAAGTTGAAGCAGAAATAGCTTTGGAAGTTGAAAGTTCTGATATTGATGTGTACCCTCATTATGAAGAAGATAAAACATTTTTTGAAGAAATTAATAACGAAAGTGATAACGATTTGACTTTGTTACAACAAAGAGCAAAAACAGATGGATCATTTTTAATCAAAGAAAATTTAAGTGAGTTAGTTAAAAATGCTCATAAAATTAAAAATTACGCTATTTTAAATAATATAGATGTTAATGATGTAGTTTTAGAAGAAATGACTAAAAAAGAATTAATTCTATTTATGAAAAAAATAGGTGATGAATTAAGAGAGGTTGAATATCAAAATCTTAATTTTAAAGATGGTTCAGCGAATGATACGATTGAAATTATTGAAAATCAGAATACATTTCAAATTAGCGAAAAAAAACAATCAGAAAATATTGATGTAGTTGAGGCAGGTAAAATAAATCAAAAAAAGCCCGTAGTAAGAAAAAATAAGGTTACTAAAAAAGATTTAATTAATTGTATTTTTTTAAGTAATGATAATAAATTGACAAAAATGAAAATTAAAAAAATTGTAGATAGTTTATTTGAATTAATGGAAAATAACTTAACTGAAGAAGGTTCAGAAATTAAAATTAATAATTTTGCTAAGTTTTCAACAATTTTAGTTAGCGAAACAAAAATGAATGATATAAAAACTGGTGAATTAAAAATTCTTCCTTCACATAAGGTAGTTAAATTTAAATCATTAAAAGGTTTAAAGGAGAGTTTAAATAATGGAAAAGTATAATAAAGAGGATGCATTAATTTTAATTATTGCTTCTAATTTAAGAAAAATCAGATATCGTAAAGGTTTAACTCAAGAAGAACTAGGTTTTAGGTCAGGTCTTTCAAAAAATTATATTTCTGATTTTGAAAGAGGAAGAAGAAATATAACAATCAAAGTTTTTCAAAGACTTATTGAGAGTCTTGAGATAGAGCCAGGGGAATTATTAGTAACTTAGTTTTAATTAATATAAAAATGCGCTAAATAACAGTTAAAAAAAACACTGCTTCTTTCATAAATTAATGTTTTAATCAAACACTTTTAACTATATGTCTCACAAAATCTTCAGCTATTGTAGTTCAAGATTTGTGAGATATTTTATTTAATATTCAGTTTTTCTTTAAATCTATTGAAAACTATTCTTTTATTAATGCAAATCAATAAACTTTTAGACTAAAAGAAAAAATATTAAATTACAGAAAAATTCAACATAAAAAATCTTTTTAAAGAATGTTATGTTTTATGGTCTACAATAAAATAAGCAAATAACTGTCATAAATTAAAAATTAGATTAATTAAAAATTTTGTATCTCTACTTATAAGAAAAACTAAACTAAAGACTTAGAAAAATTGGATTTAAAAATGACTGATCCAACTGAGTGCATATTATTATAAAATATTTGGGATTAAATCATACTAATTAAATATTAAATATTAAGTTTATTAAAAAAGACAGTGTTATAAAAGCTAGTCTTTTTTATACAAGGTCATACGAATAATTAAAAATCCCACTTTATATTGCAAAACCTAAGGTTTTTTTTCAAAAAACAAATAATGAAAATTTTAGCGAATTGAGTATAAAAAATGAAGCGAGAAAACAAATTTTATAAATTTAAAAGAACATAATATAATTTAAATATTAAATTAAATAAATGAAAACCCCATAAAATTTTGAAATGGTTAACTATTCAAAATTTTATGAGATTTTTGCTTATAATTGTTGCACTTGCAATTTTAATTTATAAATAATAATGCTTTTTATTAATGCTAACTATTTTAAATATCAACTAATAATTATTTAAGTTATAAGTGAAATTGTTTGTTTGTTCATCTTCACCTTCACCAGTCCCAGGATCAGTTGTTTCACCTTCAGCATCAGTATCTGAATCATTTGCTACTCACCCATCTCAGTGATTTCATTTTCAGATATTATCTTTTTTAAAACTATATGAAAATTCAGATTTAATTCCAGATTGACCATATAAATTAGTAAACATGCTTCCTTCCACTAAAGAATTTTGAATTGAACTAATAAACATTCTTGTGAAATCAGCTCTTACATTTTGATTTCATTTTGAAGCGCCTTTAGCTATTTCTTGATTAGCTGTTTCATCTTTAACATCAGAATATGTTTCAAAACCATCAAAATATCCAGCAAATTCACCATTTTGAATTACTAAAAATAAAGGCCCTTTTGACTGACTTATTTGAGTTACTCTTGAACTAATATTTTCATTTATTGCTTGAATTAATTCTTTATCAACACCGTTCTTTGAATTATCTCATTCTCTATTCTCTTGTGTTGAATATTCCATCCTTGCTATTGAAGGTGTTATTCAGTCCTTTAAAATTTTGCTTGTTGTTTTGTCTGTTCATAAGTCAGAAACTTCATCTAGTGTTGTTCCGTGAATTTCAATTTTGCTTGATTTTGCTTGTTCACTAAATACAATGTTATTAGTAGCGTTTTCGAAATATCATAAACTTCTTTTCTTATTGTAAGAAACTTCTGTTTGAGCATACTTCAATCCATCCTGTGTATTTGTATTAGTTTTAATTGCTCCACCAATATTTTGAAAATTATAAGCTAAAGTTGAAGAATCATTTGTTTGAGTATTCATTTTTTCAAATGCTTCATCAAGACTAGCACTTTGATTTAAACCAGTTGTTTCCTTCAATGCAAATTCAAAAGATTTTGAAGATAAGTTATTTTTTGCTCCAATATAATAAATTAAAGTTGATCCTGGTTTTGTTACATTACCATTTTCATCAAATGTAGGTCTTGTAGCATTTGCCAGTTCAACAAAGTCACTGTAAACCTGAGTTGTGCTATTACCACATGAAATAACAACAGATGCTGATGAAGCTGTTAGAGTAGTTGCCCCTAATATTGCAATTAATTTTTTCATAATTCCTCCTTGAAGATTAAATGATTAAAATCATTAATAATATTTTACTATAAAACCTAGCAAAACACCAAATTATTTAATTAATATAAAATAAAGAAAAATAAATCATAATCTAACTTGTAAAAAAAAGCAAAGATTGATAATATTAAATAGATATTGTAAAGTACATACATATAAATAAAGAGTTTAGTGAGGTGACGTTTATGCGTGAAAAATATATTCTACGTTGTACAGAATGTAAAAATGAAAATTACATTGGTAAAAACGATAAGAAAAAAGAAAAAATAGAAGTTAAAAAATTCTGTAGTAATTGCAACAAACACGAATTACATAAACAAAAAAAATAGTCTCAGCTATTTTATTTTTTTTATTCTTAAGCAAATTTAATTAGTTTATAAGAGGAGTCATACTATGAAAAAACAAGAAATAATTAATCAGTTACTAGAAAAAAATAAAGCAGAAGCAATTTTATTTTATTCTCCAGAAAACAGATATTGATTTTCAAAATTTAAATCATCATTAGGGTATTTAATTATTACAAAATCAAAAAGCTATTTATTAGTAGATGGGAGATATATAACTGCAGCAAGAAATTCAAAAAGCATTCCAAGTGAAATTGAAATTAGAGAGTTTTCAAATAACTTGTTTACTCAAATTAAAGATATTCTTAAAATACATGGTGTAAAAAGACTAGGATTTGAATCAGATTGAGTTCATTATGCAGAATTTGAAAGATATTCTTCAGTTTTTAGTGAACAAACTTTAGTTCCAATTAATTGTTCTGAAATAAGAATAGTTAAAGACGAGTGAGAAATTGAACAATTACAAAAAGCATGTGATATCACAAATGAAGTTTTTGAAGCAATTTTGGGTTTTGTTAAGCCTGGAATAACTGAAAAAGAATTACAAAGATTTGTTGATAATGAATTTTTAGTAAAGGGTGCTGAAAAAATATCTTTTGATACTATTATTGCATCAGGAGTTAATGGAAGCATGCCACACGCTGTTCCAACAGATAAAGTTATTGAATTAGGCGATTTAGTTACAATTGATATGGGTTGTTATTACAATGGTTATTGTTCAGATCAAACCAGAACAATTGCTATTGGTGAAATTGATGAAAAACTACAAGATATTTACAATGCAGTTTATGAAGCACAATCATTAGGCATAAGTTTAGTTTCATCAGGAGTTAATGCTGGAGAAATTCATAAACAAGTTTATAACTTTATTGAGCAAAGAGGATATGGAGGATACTTTACTCATGGTTTAGGTCATGGTTATGGAGTTGAAATTCATGAAGAGCCTTATGCATCAGCTGCAGGAAATACAATTTTAAAAGAAAATATGACTTTAACTATAGAACCAGGAATTTATATACCAGGACTTGGTGGAGTTAGAATTGAAGATGATATTCTTGTTTTAAAAGATGGATATAGAATGCTAACTTCATCAACTAGAGAATTAATCAAATTGAAATTTTAATTTAAATAAATAAAATACATTTTAAAAGATAGCATCTTTTCTGCTATCTTTTTAATTTGTCTTTTTATAGTATTCAAAATATAATTTCTTAAAAGAGGAGAGTTGTATGGATTTAGAAGTTTTAAATAGTATATTAGAAAGTAAAAAAATAAGAACTAAAGATAGAATTAAATTTAATAAAATTATAGATGTTTTAAATTCATTGTTTATAGATCAAAATAAGCAAAGTATTTTAAAAGTTGGCTATAAAATCAATGATAAAAGACAAGTCTGATTTCCAAATATTACTTTAGATGTTAAAAAGTCTGAAGCAATTAAAGAAGGCTATGGAAACTTTATTTCTGAAAATTGAGATTTAATTTATCAATTTAATGCTCAAAAAGATATTGAAAAAAGAAAAAAAGATATTCAAAAAATAAAGAAATTCGATATTGAGTATGTTACTTTTGCAAAAATAAATGACAAAATTAAAGGCATTGGTTATCATTTTGTAGGTATTTTTAAATATGATAGTTACGAAGACATTAATTGTGAAATGATTGTTTTTAAAAAAGTAAGCGACAGTTTTAAGTTTGAGTGATAAAAACAAGAAGCTAATAAAATAATATTAAAATGAATAGTTTATAATATTTGTAATGAAAATTATGAGGAGAAATAAATGTTATATAGCAGTTCACTAAAAGCAATGACAGATGTTTTGTCTAATTTTAATTTTTGAAGCATTTTAATAGCAGCTTCATTCATTATTTTTATAGGATTTATATTTCAAAAAAAATCTTTAATTTTTGCTGATTGAGAAAAAGTAATAGTTAAAATAATTTTATATGCTGCTTTACCAGCTTTAGCTTTAAAAAGTTTTTTAATAGATATTAATACAAACCAAATTTGAGAATCAATTTTAATAGCAATTATAGGATTAATTTTTTATACAAGTCTTACTTTTGCTTCAAAATATTTCTTTATAAATAAATCTAAATCAATTCAAGATACTTTAGGAATGAGTATTGCTTTTTCTTCTGCTGTTTATTTTGGAGTTATGATTATTAAAGCAATTTCTCCAGCTGCTCAACAACAAAGTATAGATTTATATTCATCTTTATTTTTAATAGGTTTTTGAATTTTTATGTATTCAGCAGCTGATAACATAATGAAGAAAAAAAGATATGATGAAGTTGAAATACAAAAAGTTTTAATAGGCACAAAAGAAGGTTTTTTGAATTTTATTAAAGTTTTTAAAAATCCTGTAATTATAGCTACTTTTTTAGGAATATTTTTATGATTATTTCAGTTAATACCTGGTTTAAATATTATTTATATAAATGATGAGAGCTATTCAATTAGTAGAATTGATCAATACATTCCAGGGTTAAGCCAAGTTCTTGGTATTTTAGCACCATTAGCAAGTCCACTAGCATGATTTTCAATGGGAGCTGTATTGGCTAAAAGTGAAATTAAAGAAGCATTTAAGTCAAAATTAGTTTGATGAGCTGTTTTTGTTAAAAATATGATAACTCCGATGATTTGTGTTATTTTATTTATTTTATTTAGTTTAATATTAAAATCAACAACAGGTGCAGGAATCACTTCATTAGCTTTTGTATTATGTGTTGCAATTATTGCTTCGCCAACAGCTAATACAATTGTAGGCTATGCAATTATTTATAATAAAGAACCTAAAATAGCTTCTCATGTTGGTACATTAACTATTTTAACAGGAATAATTAATATACCCTTTTGAATATTAATAGCATCAGCAATTGGTGCAACTAACTTATTTGCTTAATAATATTTTTTTATTATATTTTTATGTTTAAATATTTTATACTATAAAGAAATATAATAAATAATATAAAGGAAACATCCATGAGTAAAGAAACACCAACAAAAGTTGAAATAACAAAAGAACAAAAAAAATTAAATCTAAAAGGCAAAAGAAGAAATATAGGTCTTGTAATAAACTTATTTTGTTCTTCGTCTGTTTTAATATCTTTATTAATATTGTCAATAGTTTCAACAATTTTATTTATTGTTATAAGAGAAGAATATATGTTATCAATAGTGGATTCTATTGAAAAAAATTTAAAAACAACAATCGAAGATTTAATTAAACAAGCGATTGATACTATCAAAGAGAATCTAGATCCTGATGATGTTTATGATCAGATTTTAAGTACTTTAAAAACAATAACTGTAACAATAAATGGAGAAACTCAAAATTTAAATCATGAGCAAGTAATAGAATTATTTGAAAAAATGATACCTAGGGAAAACTTTTCACAAGTATTTGAAGATTATTTGAATTCTGAGCAAATAAATTTAGAAAATATTAATCTTGAGTTTATAAAAGATTTAATAAGAAAGTTGAATTTGAATCAATATAATGAAATTATAAAAATAGTTCTTATTGTTACTTCATATTTAACTATTATAAACATTTTAAATGCAGTTTTAGCTTCTCGATTATTGGTGGTTGATGGAAAAGTATCAAAACATTTAATTTTAGCCTCATCAATAATGACATTAAATTTAATTAATATAATAGGCTTAATTATATTCAATGTTAATAACAAAAAGGCAATAGAATAGAATTATAAAATAACAAATAAAAATACTTTAAAGCAATTAAAGTTAAAGCTGAAAAATAAAAAATATTAAATCACGCAGTTTTTAACGCACGTTAATTTCCTTTTGCATGTTTTCATATTTTTCTTTTGCTATTTCAATAAAAATATTTTCTTGTGTTTGCTCGAACATATAACTAGCTCAGTATATTCACAAATAATTTTGATAAGTTATTAAATCTTTTAATTTTAATAATTCTTGACTTGAAAGGTTAAGCATTTCAATAAAAACAGGTCATCTTTTTTTATTTAAAGATTCACTAATGAAACTTGCATAGTCAAAAAGATAATGATTATACATTGCATATTCAAAATCAATTACTTTTCATCCTTTTTTAAAGTTAATAAAATTTCCTTTAACTAAATCGTTGTGAGAAAAAACAGCTTTTACTGAGTCATTTCAATAGTTTTTTATAATTTCATTAATTTGTTCTTTATATATAGATAAATCAAATAAGCATTTAATTGTATTATTAACAAAAAAATTTAAGAAATTTTCTGGTTCAAATTGTTTTATTCCAACTAGATTTAAAGTATGAATTTCATCAATCAATTTGATTACTACTTTCATTTTATTTTTACATATATCTGTATCATGTAGTGTTATTGCGTTTTCAAAATAATGAGTTTTGGAAATTAATTCATCATTAGTATATGTTCAAGTGTAGGGAAAAATAAAATTAGATAAATTAAGATCATTTAATTGCTCATAAATCTTTATTTCATTAACACGATCTAGATATTTATTAACGTATGAATATGATTCTTTTATCAAATCATTTTTTTGTACTTTTATTTTATTACTTAATCCACTAATTGCTTTCATTTTAATTCCTAAACCTCTAAAATATATAATATATATTATCAAATTATAAAAGAAAGGCACTATGAATAAAAAAGAATTATGAATAGCTACAAGTAATGAAGGCAAAATTGAAGAGTTCAAACTATTATTACCTAGTTATGAAATAAAAAGTGTTAAAGACCTAACTGATTATGTTGAACCAGAAGAAACAGGAGAAACATTATTAGAAAATGCTTTAATCAAAGCACAAGCTTTGTCAAAACATATTAATGGTTGAGCTATTGCTGATGATACTGGCTACTTTTTTGATGCTTTAGATGGTTTTCCTGGTGTTTATTCAAAAAGATGAGCATGCCCTGTTACAGACTTTAAAGAAATTTGTAAAATGATATTAGACAAAACAAAAAAATCAACAAATAAGAATATGAGTATGCAAACAGCTATTGTTATTTGTAACTATTCTAAAAATGCTTGTTATGAAGCATTAGGAATTACAAAAGGAAAAATCGGAAGTCAATTAAAAGTATCAGATCATACATTTGGCTATGATTATATTTTTAAACCAGAACCTTACAATGTTTATTGTGCTGATTTAACTGAAATGGAGAAAGTTAATTGCTCCGCAAGAGCGTATGCTTTAATAGAAATGAGAAAGATTATAGAAGGAGAAATCATTGATGAAAAATCAAGTTAATATTGTTTTATATGAACCAGAAATAGCGCAAAATGTAGCTGCAATTATTAGAACATGTGTTGCTACAAATGCTAAACTACATATTATTGAACCATTAGGTTTTATCTTTAAAAAAGAAGAATTAAATCGTGCAAGTGCAGGAACATTTGATTTAGTTGAATATGAACTTTATGATGATTGAGAAGATTTTTGTGAAAAGAATTCAGAAATTGACTTATTCTGTATTTCAAGATATGGTGAAAAACCTCATAGTGATTTTGACTTTAATAGTTATGAAAAACCTGTTTTTATTATGTTTGGAAAAGAATCTACAGGAATTCCAAAACAAATTATTAAAGATAATTATGATAAAACTTTTAGATTACCCATGTCTCCGCAAACTAGAAGCATTAATGTAGCAAATACAGTGGGAATTGTTGCTTATGAAATATTAAGACAATGAGATTACCCAACTTTAAGTAAAACAGAAGTTCAAAAAGGGAAAGATTATATTTTAAGTGAAAGATGAAAAGATGAAAAATAAAAAAAGAATAGCACTTTTTGGAGGCAGTTTTGACCCAGTCCATACAGATCATTTTAATATGGCTAAAGCTTGCCATGATGAACTTAACTTTGAGGAAGTTTGAATTATACCTACATTTTTAAATCCTTTTAAATCATCAACTAAAACATCAAATGAAGAAAGAATTAATTTATTAAATTTAATTTTTGAAAATGAAGACTACATTAAAATTGATAAATTTGAAATGAATAATAATAGAGTGACAACTACTTTTGAAACTGTTTCACATTTTAAAAAAATGTATCCTCAAAATGATTTTTCATTTATTATTGGTTCTGATAATTTAAATAGATTAGAAGAATGAAATAATTTTGATGAATTAATTAACATGGTTAACTTTATAGTTTTCGAACGTAATGATGTATACAAAAAAGAAGTAGCGCAAAAATACAATATTCCAATTTATCAATTTGAAAATAATTTTCTAAGCTCTACCAAAGTAAGAGAATTAAAAAATTTAAATTTGTTAACACCAAAGGTGAATAACTACATAAATTATCATTTACTTTACTTAGAATCACGTGTTAAGCCATTTATGGATAAAAAAAGATATGAACATTGTTTAAATGTTGGAGAAATGGCTGAATCCTTAGCTAAATTGAATCAAATTGATCCTCAACAAGCAAAAGTTGCAGGTACTCTTCATGATATTACAAAAAGATGAGATACCTCAAAGCAAATAGAATACTTAAATAAATATGATAAGACTTTATTAGAGGAACCAAAACCAGTTTGACATTCTTATACAGGAGCTTTTCATTTAAAATATGATTGATTAATAAATGACGAGTCAATTATAAATGCAGTTTTTAATCATACAGTTGGTTGTGAAAAAATGAGTGTTTTAGATATGATAGTATTTTGTGCTGATAAAATCAGTAAAGAACGCGATTATGAAAATGTTGAGTTGTATCGTGAAGAGTGTTTCAAAGATTTAAAATCAGGTTTTATTAGATTGTTAATAAACCAATATGAAACAGCAATTAAGGTTCATGGTAAAGATTCAATTGGTGATAAATTAATTAAAACTTACAATTATTATGTCAAAGGAGAAAAATAATGAAATTAATTATTGGTGCAATGCATGAAGAATTGCAATATTCAATTGACTATTTTGATTTACATAAAATAGAAGATGAAAAATTCAATATTTACAAAAATGATGATTTAATGTTTTGCATAACGGGTATTGGATTAATTAATTCAGCGGCACAATTAGCATATATTTTGACTAAATATGATATTGATGAAATTATTAATATAGGAACAAGTGGTGGTTGTGATAATAAGTTAAAACAAGGTGATATTGTCATTATCGATAAAATCTATAATTGTGTTGCTGATGCAACAGTTTTTGGTTATGAATATGGTCAAGTTCCTAGAATGCCAAAATTTTATCAATCAAATAATAATCTTTTGCAAGGTAAACTAAAAAACTATCAAATTAAGAATATAGCTTCATCTGATATTTTTATTAATTCACAAGACCAAATAGATAAATTTGTTAAAAAAATTAATAATCAAATAAGTGTTTTAGACATGGAATGTTTTGCTTATGCTCAAACTGCTTATTTATTTGAGAAGAAATTGAGTGTTATAAAAATTATAAGTGATATTATTGGTGTGAAAGATGCTAATAATGTTCAGTTTAGTGATTTTATTAAAATTGCTGGAAAAGAAATTTTGGAAATACTTAAAAAAATATTATAATAACAATATAGAACTCGAGGTGGATTTATGGCAAATCACAAAATTAAAGGTAGAAAAGAAGCTACTATTTTAAGAGAGCTTACAATTATTATTGAAAGAGAAATGAAAAATGATATATTAAAAGCTCTTTCAATTGCTGAAGTAAGATTAACAAATGATGGCGAAGTTGCTAAGATTTATTGATCATTCTTACCATTAAATAAAGATATTACAAAAGAATTAATTGAAGAGGAATTAGAACAAAATAAAAAAGCTATTCGTATGAAATTAGCTCATAAGTTAAGTACAAGAACAGTTCCAGATTTAGCTTTTGAATATGATACTAGTTTAGAGAATGCTAATAGAATTGAAGAAATTTTAAATAAAGTTAATAAATAGTAAAATCTACTTCGGTAGATTTTTTTGTTTTTCTTTAATAATAAGCATGAAGAAAAATAAGTATATATTTGCATCTTTACTAATTTTAGTGCTTGTTTTTATAACAAGCGTTTTTGGAGTTTTTGATTTGACAAAAAAAGAAGAGTTTAACTTTGAATTAAGATATGAATTTAAAACTAATATAAGTAATTTTTCTTATCCTAAAAAACTTCCTAAAAATAAATATAAAAATTATTGAATTGAATTTGAAAAAAGAAACAGTAATTTAAGTTGATTTGATTCAATAAACATAGATTTAAGATTTGATAAGATTTTTTTAGATATTAAAGATAAACATGTTGTAAAAATTGATCAAAAAAGTTTAGTGAAAAAAGATTTACAAATTTTTAATTTAAACAGTATTGAATTAAATGAATTGTATTTAATTTTGAAACAAAACAGATCTTCATTTCAAATAGAAATGGAGGTTAAAAAATTCTGTGAATCAATTAATGACAAATTTTTATTTCAAAAAGGAATTTCTAAATTTATTTTATTTTAAGCCTTTAGTTTATTTTTATTACTTATTGTCTATAGCATTTATATACTATTTTATTTATTCTAATAATTTTTTATGAATTATTATAAGCGTACTTTTATTAACTCTATTTTTGTTTACAAAAAAAGAATATAAAAAGTCTTATACTATTTTATGATTTATATTTTTTATACTTGTTTATATAAATAATGCTTATTGAACAAGTGAAAAAATTGAGCTTGGCTCAAATGTTGAGCAATTAGCTAAAGTTATTAAAATAAAGCAAAACTATATTATTTTAAAAATAAATCATACTAAATTTTATATTCAATCAGTAAATAATCAATTAGTTGAAGGACAAAAAGTTTTAATTAAAGGTGAAATTCAAAAGTTTATTTTTCATTCAAATTATTATCAGTTTAATTTTAAAGAATTTTTAAGTAAAGACTTTATAAATTATCAAATAAAAGTTACAAATATGGAAGTCGTAGATAACAAAAATTTAAGAGTATTCTTATTTAATATTTTTAATCTAAATCAAAAGCATGAGCTATTTAAACTATTTTTTCTAAATAAATTTAACTCGGATGATTTACTTGTACAAGGCTTAAATGATATAAGTTTAAAATATTTAATTAATTTTAATTTCATTAATATTTTTTTATTGATAAAATACGCAAATAAAAAAAGAAAAGTTAAAAAATTTAATAGAATTCTATTCATTCTTATTTTGTTATTTTGAAGTTATCTTACTGTTTGACCTTTATTAATAACAAGAATAGTTATAAAAGAGTTTTTGACATTGTTTAAGAAAACTTTGGGTAATAAAAGCACAATAAATTTAGTGACAATTTTAATTATGATGAGTCTATTTCAAAATTTTGTTTTTAATACTGCATTTTGATATATTAATTTAATAATTTTAATAAATTCATTTATTGATTGAAAAGTAAAAAAACATTGATCAAAAACTTTAGGCTTATTTATATTTTTAAATTTATTAAATATTTATTTTAATTATCAATTAAATCTAACTTCATTTATACATGCTTTTATATTATCCCCTATTATTTTTATATACTATCTTTTAATCCCTTTAATAGCTATAGTAAAAAAAGACTATCTTAATATGCTTTATGATGTATTACTATTAATAATTATGATTCTTAAAAAGATAAGCATAATTATTAATGTAGGTAAACAAAACATATTTTTTCTAATTTTTGGATTGTTAATGCACATTTCCATAATTAATGCAAATTTTAAATTAGTTTATAAATTAAATTTTATTACTTTATTTATAACTGCATATTTTATTTCATGAATTTTGAAGCCTTCTGATTACATGACAATGCTTAATGTTGGAAATGCTAATAGCTTTGTTTATCATAATAAATGAAATAACCTAACTATATTATTTGATGTTGGTGTTGGTAAAGGCAGAAGCACTGATTTAGTAAAAGATTTTTTAATTTATAATGGTATAAATAAAATTGATTTAATATTTATATCTCATAATCATGAAGATCACTACAATAATTTATTTAGTATCAAAGAAAATTTCAAAGTTAATCAAATTTTTTATAACAATTCGTTTAATGAACTGATTCAAATTAAAAATATTACAATAAATGTTTTTTTAAATCCTTTTGCAAATTCAGAAAATAATAAAAGTCTAGTATTATTAGTTGACATTGGTACCACAAGGACATTATTTATGGGAGATGCCGAAAAAGAAACAGAGAACTATTTGTTAAGTAGAGTAGATTTTTTGTATTTAATAAATTTAAAAAAAGTAAATATTTTACAAGTTGGTCATCATGGGAGCAAAACAAGTTCAAACTTTGCTTTTCTTAAATTAATAAATCCTGATATAGCTTTAATAAGCGGAGAAAATGAGGGAGGAAATAAAAGATTTCCACATCAGCAGACTTTAGATAATTTAAGCATGCTTAATATTAAATACTATGTAACAAATGGAGTAAATAATTATTTTGTACTTTTAAAAAACTTAAAAATTATAAAAAAATAAGACAACAATTAGTTGTCTTACATTATTTTCATAATAGTTGAGAATTACGCTTGCATTAAACGTGATTTTTCTCTTGCAGCTTTATTAGGTTTTAAGATACCTTTTTTAACACCTTTATCAACTAAACTTACTGCGTGGTTAATTAAATCTTTTGTATTAGTATCTTCTGATTTTTTAGCAGCTAAAGCTTTTTTAATAGCAGTCTTAATTTCTGATTTAATGGCTTTGTTTGCAGCTCTTGATTTTTCATTAGTTAAAACACGTTTTTTCTGTGATTTAATATTTGGCATAATTTCAACTCCTTTATATATATAATTTTTTTAGTACAATTTAGATTATAGCAAATAAGTAAATAAAATTAAACATTTTTATTCTTTAATCAATTTTATATGTACAATAAGATAAAATAATAATAACAAAGTGGAGGGTATTATGTATTTCATTTATTCAGAAGATTATTTCTTACTAACTAAAACAATTAATAAATTAGTTAAAGGTTTTATTAGCGAGAAACAATATGAAGTAGAAAATTATTCATTAATCTATAATGATATATCTGATATTTATACTTCACTTACTACTTATTCATTATTTGACGAATCTAAAATACTTATAATTTCAGATGCCTGGTTTGCAACAGAAGAAAAAATTAGCTTACATAGAAATTATACAGAAGAAGCATTGTATAAAATATTACAAAGCAAAACAGATAATATAGTAATTTTTACTTTAAATAATGATAAATTATCAAAAAGACTAAAAATTGTTAAATATTTAGAAGAAAATTTAGAAATTACTCAAGTTAAACCTATGCAAGAAATTGAGATTATTAATTATATAAAAGCATTTTTTCAAAAAAATAATAAATCAATTAGTGATCAAGATGCTAGATTTATAAGCGAATCAATTCCAAAAGATATGCAAACATTAACAAATGAAATTAATAAGTTATCTCATTTAGAAAAAGAAATTATAAGTTTTGAAGATATTACTGTTAACTTAACAAAATATATAGAAAATGATATTTTCGAATTGGCAAATCTTTTTGTTAACAATAAAACTAAAGATTTTTTAACACTTTACAAAGATTATTTATTATTAAATGATGATATTTCTAAATTAATTGCTTTGCTTAGCTCAACTGTTGTATTTTTTAGAGATGTTAACATTTTAAAAAAACAGGGTTTAAAAAGTGATCAAATTGTTTCAATAACTAAGGCACACCCCTATAGGGTTAAGATAGCACTTGGAAATAAATTAAAAATAAATCAATTAAATGATAAAATTAAATTACTATATAATATTCAACAAGGTCTATTAAATTCGACTATGGATAAAGAAAATATAGTTGAATATAAATTTATCAAAAATATGGAGGAAAAATATGGAAATTAAAAAAGTGTATTTAAGTATCTCACATTTACTTTTTAATGTAATAAAGTCAGATAAGTTGAAATATTACCTTAGAAAAGATGAAGTTTTTAGAAAACATTTTATTAAGCTTATTGATTTATTATTGCTTTTAGAAAGCGATTCATATAAATGTAGATATAATCGTAAAAAGATAGGTGCTGAATTTGCAAAAGCATATGTAAAAATAACAAAAGTTTCAAATAGATTTGAAACTCCTGAATTGGATCTAACAGCTGATGATTTTTATGGAGAATATGCAGGGGTTGTTGCATTTATAAGTAAAGAATATAAGGTTACTAAAAAAACTTTAACTAATGAAGAGGAACAATTCACAATTGAGCAAATTGAAGAATATGGAAAATTATCTTCTGCGTTTGTTGTAAAAATGGATGAAAAATTAGCTGAAGAGGCAAAAGAAATGGCTGAAAAAGAAGCAAAAGAAAAAGCTGAACAAGAAAAATCTAACCAACAACAATCAACTAAAACAAATGCTTCACAAAATAGCCAACAAAATTTTAACCAACAAAATTTTAGTCAACAAACTTTTAACCAACAAAATTTCTTTAACGGAAATATGGGAAATATGCCTCAAAATATTTTTGTGCATCCTAAATTTTATCCATTTAAAACAAAACCTAAATATATGCCATTACTTAAAAAAATATTTACAGTTCTTCTTTTAATAACAATAATCTTTTATGTAGCCCTATTAATTTACGTTGGTACTGTAAGAGTAGATTTAAACAGAAATGATCAATCAATGCTTAATAATTTATTTCCTAATCAAGATTGAAGCAAATTTGGAAGTTTCTGATTAATACAATCAAATATTAGCAGGGAAGTTGCAGTTCCTACATCAACCGATATTTTTGCTCAAGCAACAACAAATGTAGGTCAAATTATTTTTGGAGTCTTTTATTTAATATGATTTGGTTATATAGGTTATACATTTTGAAAAAAACAAGATGCTTCAAGGTTAAAATATAGAGTAAGCGGATTTACACTTTTAATTGTTGCTATATTTGTTATATTTATTATTTTTAATTCTGTTGGCTCAATCTCAAGTGACTCAATAATGAAAAAATGAGATGCTTACAAGTATTTATCTATTAGAGAAAAAGACGCCCCTGAACGACCAACACAAGCGATAAACGAATTTTCAGCATTTATAGCAGCACTTCAAACAACTTATAAGTCTCAAATTAATGTAATTGTAACATTGTCAATTTGTTCATTAGTAACTTCTTTAGTAACAATAATGGCATCAATTTTTATGTTTATTGTTAATCCTAAAAAAGATGCTCAAAAAGTTATGAAAGCAAGAGCTGAACAAGCAAATGCAACTATGGCAGCAATGCAAGGTCAAAGTTATACAATAGATCCTTCATTATTTGATGATGAAATTGAAGAATTAAAATAAAATGATAGTTTTCTATCATTTTTTTCTTTTTTATAAAATTAGAGAATATTAGATGATGATATAATATTAAAAGCAAAAGGAGATTTTTATGATTCAAAAGCCTAGAGGAACACAAGATTTATTTTTAAATAGCGCAGCTGAATGAAATGCTGTTGAAGAAAAGTTTAGAAAGGTTCTAAATTTATTTAACTATGGAGAAATAATAACTCCAATGTTTGAATCAAAAGAATTATTTGTTCGTGGTGTTGGTGATACAAGTGATATTGTTAGCAAGGAAATGTATGAGTTCACAGATAAAAAAGGAAGAGAATTTGTTTTAAGACCAGAAGGAACAGCTCCAACAGTTAGAGCACTAATTGAAAATAAATTGTACATTCCAGAAAATCTACCTTACAAAACATTTTATATTGGACCTATTTTTAGATATGAAAGACCTCAAGCAGGAAGATATAGACAATTTAATCAATTAGGTGTTGAAACATTTGGGTTGGATTCACTAAACCATGATATCGAATTAATTTCTCTAGGAGATAGTTTTTTAAAAGAGCTTAATATTGAAAAAGACATAATAGTTCAAATAAATTACTTAGTAACTGGTGAAGAAAGAAAAAAATACGAAGAACAATTAAAAAAATACATTTTGAGCATCAAAAATATATGTGATGATTGTCAAAAAAGATTTAAAAAAAATGTTTTAAGAATTTTAGATTGCAAAATTGATTCAAGCAAAGTTAAAAATGGTCCTAAAATGTTTGAATTTGCAACTGAAAATAATAAGGAAAGATTAAATGAAACATTTAGACAGTTAAAAGAAATGGGTCTAAAAGTTGAAATTGATTTTAATTTAGTTAGAGGTCTTGATTACTATACAGGTTTAGTTTTTGAATTTAAAAACATTAAAACTAATCAAGCAATTATTGCTGGAGGTTCATACAATAATTTAGTTGAAGAGCTTGGAGGACCATCAATTCCAGCAAGTGGATTTGCTATTGGTCTTGAAAGAATCATGTTAATTTTGAATGAACAAAAAATAAAAGTAGTAGAAGAAAAAGAAATAGAACTATTTATTATCCCACTATCTGAACAAGCACAAAAATTAACCAATAAATTAATGCTAGAAGCAAGAAGAAAAAATTTGAAAATAGATACAAATTGAAATATTAAAAATTTAAAAAATGGATTTAAATCAGCAGAAAAAGCTAAGGCAAAAAATATATTAGTAATAGGAGATAACTCAATTGCTAATAATCAATATTCAATTAAGCCACAATTAACTGGTGAACCAGTTGAATTGAAATACAATCAAATAATTAGCTATTTAAAAGGAGAAAAGTAATATATGAAAAGAACACATAATTGTGGTGAATTGAAATTATCAAATGTTAATCAAGAAGTTATTTTACAAGGTTGAATTAAAAAAATACGTAAAATGGGACAAATAGCTTTCATTGATTTAAGAGACTTTTATGGAATAACTCAAATTGTTGTTAGCGAAAATAAACAAGAATTAATTGCTAATTTAAAGCCAGAATATGTTGTGGCAATTAAAGGTAAAGTAATTGAACGTAAATCAAAGAATTTAGAAATTTCAACTGGTGAAATTGAAATTGATGTTATTGATTTAGAATTAGTAAATAAAAGTGAACTAACTCCTTTTGTTATTGAAAATGAAGTTGAAGTATCAGAAGAAACAAGAATGTCATATAGATATTTAGATTTAAGAAGACAAAAAATTCAAGAAAATATCGTTCTTAGAGCTAAAGTTAATAGTATTATTAGAAGAGAATTTGAAGCAGATAGTTTTATCGAAGTTGAAACACCTTATTTTGGTAAATCAACACCAGAAGGTGCAAGAGATTTCTTGGTTCCATCAAGACTTAATAAAAATGCTTTTTATGCTTTACCTCAATCACCGCAATTATACAAGCAGTTATTAATGATTAGTGGATTTGATAAATATTATCAAATAGTAAGATGTTTTAGGGACGAAGACTTAAGAAATGATCGCCAACCTGAATTTACTCAATTAGATATGGAAATGTCATTTGCATCAGCATTTGAAGTTCAAGATCAAATTGAAAAAGTTATTAAGAAAATCTTTTTAGAAGTTAAAGGAATTGATTTTAAAGAAAAATTAATCAAAATGCCTTTTAAAGAAGCAATTGATTTATATGGTAGTGATAAACCAGACATTAGATTTGATTTAAAATTAAATTCATTAAATGATATTTTTGCAAATACACAAATTAAATTGTTTGAAGGTTTTAAAGAGAATAATTTATCAATAAGAGGTATTTGTGTTGAAGAATTATTAAGTAAAAAACAATTAGAAATATTGACTGAAACAGCAAAACAAAAAAACTTTAATAATTTAGCTTTTGCTAAATATGAAAGTGGAACATGAAGTGGATCAATAGCTTCATCTCTATCTGATAGTGAAAAAGAAAAATTAATTGAAAAATTTAATATTAAAGATAAAGCAACTATTTTATTAAATGTAGGAAAATATGAGAAAATTTCTGATATGTTAGGTTCAGTTAGAAATAAAGTTGCTGAAATTTTAAACTTAACTGACCCAAATGATTACAAACTATTATGAATCATTGATTTCCCATTATATGAATGAAGTGAAGAAGAAAACAGATATGTTGCTGCACATAATCCCTTTACAATGCCAAATATTAAATCAATTGAGGATTTTGAGACAAATAAAGAAAATGCAATAGCAGATTCTTATGATTTAGTTTTAAACGGTTTTGAGTTAGGTAGTGGGGGAGTTCGTATTACTGATTCTGAAATTCAACAAAGAATGTTTGAAGCTGTTGGATTAGACGATAAAACAATTGAACAAAATTTTGGTTGATTTATTAATGCTTATAAATATGGCGCTCCAAGACATGCAGGTTTTGCATTTGGTATAGACAGAGTTATTATGTTGTTAACTCATTCAGAATCAATTAGAGATGTTATTGCATTTCCTAAAAACTCAAAAGGAATTGATATGATGAATGATGCACCAAGTTTTGTTGAAGATAAACAACTTAATGAATTAAATATTAAAACTATTAAATAAAACTAAACACTAATGTTTAGTTTTTTTATAGAAACCTAATGGATAAGTAATTAAATATTAAAACTAAAACAAAAATGATAAAATATTTTAAAGGAGATTTATTATGAGAGGAATTTTTGAATTAAAAAATGCTTTAAATATCTTTGGAGCAGATATACCATTTGTCTTTATTTTTATTTTCTTTGCTTCATTATTACTAGTCTCTTTTTTAATATATTTAACAAAATTTGTTATTACTAAAACAAAAATTGATAAAAGTACTAATAATTTAGAATTAGAAAAAATAAAAATTGATGAAGAAATAAATTCGATAGTTAAAGAAACCAAGATTAGAGAAAGGAAAAAAATAAATGAATAGTGAAATTATGAATGGAATAAATGCTGAACAAAATCCGTCTCACCAAAATCAAATAAACAATCCTAATTATGTTAATAGCAATTCAATAGGTTTAGGAGAAAAAAAATATACTGAAATTATCCCTGAATTTTCAAAACAAGAACTTAACGCAGTTGTTGTTAATAAGCGAATTGCAAAAGAAATTAAAATGGAAAAATACAAAATTGCTTTCTTAATGTTTGTATCTATTCTATGCATCTCAGTGTCAACATTTTTTATAGTTTTAAATTATGTAAAATTGGAAGATGGATCAAATTTTTTAAAAATTGATGATTCATTAGTTCCATCAGCTGCTATTATGATAACAATTTTAATTTTTAGTTCAATTTGTTTTATTAAAGCAGCAATTGACTTAAACCATATTTTAATTGATGTTAAAAGATATAAATCTGATATCTTAATGGGTAGAGAAAGAATTCCGTTTTTCATTATAAAGAGTTACAAAAAAATTATTAAAAAACACATTTACTTAAATTGAGCTTGTTTTGGAATTTACTTATATGGAGGCTTAACAACATTAATATTATTTTTAGTTAATAAATCTAACAAGGTTCATTTAGATTCAGAAATTATGATTTTCATTATTGTTTTGAGTATAACTGCAGTAATGCAAATATTTACATTAATATTCAATTATTCAAGAAAAGGTAATATTGACTCATTCTACGGATATGAAATAGTTACACTTGATCAACAAATTGCTTTAAAAAAAGCAGCAAATAAATTTTGTATGGTTATATTTTTTACAATATTAGCTATAGTATTATTTGTTGTATTTATACCTTACTTTATAGTAAGAAAAAAATCAAATAAGAAACTTTGATGATTTTTATAGATAATAAAAAAACTTTTAAATAATATTCAATTAATTAATTTTTAATAAATCTATTGTAATTTATAGTAATAATAAGTTAAAATATTAATAGTTTATTGAATTGGAGTTGAAAAAATGGCAAGTATTATAGTACACGAGGGAGAATCAATCGAAAAAGCTCTTAAACGTTTCCAAAAAGTAGCATCATCAAATAAAGCTGAAGCTAGAAAACGTGAGTATCACCTAAGTAAAAAAGAAAAAAGAATTTACAAACAAAAACAAAACCGTAAATATAAATAATAATAGGCAAATAATTATTTGCTAAAAAGATGCAAATGCATCTTTTTTTTATACTTTTAAACAATTATGAAAATTATAAATAAAGTATGATAACTGAAGTATTATAATTAAAATAAATCAAAGGAGATTTTATAATGAAAGTATTAGTTTTAGGTGGTCATGGGACATTAGGTTCAGCCGTAGTAAAAGAATTAAAAGAAAGCAGTCGAAATTATGAAATAATTACAGCCGGGAGAAAAACTGGGGATGTTCAAGTAGATATGTCTTCAGAAAAAAGCATAAGAAACATGTTTAAACAAATAGGCAAAGTAGATCATATAGTAAGCGCAGCTGGTTCAGCTGCAGTTAAAGAACTTGAGAATATTACACAAGAAGACATTATGTTTTCAGTCAACAATAAATTGGTGGGACAAGTTAATATAGTTTTAATTGGTAGTGAATATGTTAAAGAAAAAGGAAGTATAACTTTAGTAGCAGGAATTATTAAAGATAAATTTATTAAACAAGGAACAATGCTTGCATCAACTAACGGAGCAGTTGCAGCGTTTGCTAAAGCAGCAGCCTTGGATATAAAGCAAAACATTAGAATAAATTGCGTTAGCCCTTCTGTATTTAATGAGTCAATGGAAGAATATGGTGAGTATTTTAAAGGAATTAAACCTGTTCCGGTAAAAAATGCAGCAAAAGCTTTTGTAGATTTAATTGAGAGTGATAAATCTGGAGAAGAAGTTAAAGTTTACTAATAAAATAGCATTTACTTTTAAACGCTGTTTTTTTTTTTTTTTGCATTTTATTTAATAAGTACTATAATGAAATTAAGGATAGAAAGTTTTAGGGTGGGTGGGTCGGTTACAAAAATAATAGTTGCTTTTCTTTTAAAACAACTAGGGAATAAAAATTCATTTCACATATATTTTTCAAAATTTATAAATGTTTATTAAAACTTAGTATTATGTTTATATTTTTTGAAAAAATATTTTGCAAAAGAAAAGAGATGATATAAATGAAATTTTTATTATCAATATTAGGAAGTTTGAACGTTTTTTCTATATCAACAGCCTCATTAATAACTACTAGTGCAAATAATGAGACAAATATAAATATAAAAGAAGGTGAAACTTTTACAAATATAAATGATTATTTAAAAACTATTTTACTTGAATATTTTTATACACAATATAAAAACTTAGTTGATGATGATACTTTTCCTGTTTGCAATGTTGATTCTTTTGAAATACTTAATCCAACTTTTTTTAATAGTCCAGAAATGACAGAGACTAGTACAAAACATGGAGAAAAAAAATTAATACATCAAGAAATAGATAAATTAACAAATAGCACTTCAGAAAAACAAACAATGCAATCTGCTTCTTTTTCTAAAACATACACTGATTTAGTTTCTTATAGTGTTACAAAATCAGTAGGTTTAGAGTTATCAGCACCGATAAAATTTTTAAATACAAAATTAAGTTTTAGCCTATCATCAACTAGCACAACAACTGAATCAACAGAAACAATATTAACAGCACCTTCACAGTCAGTAAATGTAGAATCTAAAAAAACAGATGACGTAATTTATAACATTTATGAACAAGATAATTATTATAATGAACTTATAAAAGGAGAATTAAATCCAAATACAGTTGTTAGAGCAAAATTTACAAATAGTATGTCTGTTTGATCAAATGATTACCGTGTTTATGGAATTGAAGACTCTATTGGTCAAATTATGTCGGTTTTAGAATCTATTGGCCAAGCTCCAAGCAAAGATAACGTTATTTATAAAGATGGTGATAAAATCTTTATTCAGACAACAGCCGAAATTGAAACTAATGCAAATCAATTAGAAGTTGAAATAAAACCTGAATCTATTAAAAATAGTTAAAATAATTTAAAGTTACGAAAAAAGAACAACTAATGAGATAAAACTCAATGTTGTTCTTTTTACTATCTTAAATTAATAATAAAACCATTATAAATATAAATAAAAGCTTCAATAAAATTAGATTGTAAGTATGCTAAATACATTATATTTAAAAATTGCTTTTCAGTTATCTCAGTTCTTTTAAGTAAGTTAGATGTATATTTAACAATTGTATTAATAATTACTCTTGAGTCAAATAAAATACCTTCATAAATAACTTCATTTTCAAAAACTCCTTTAATAACATCTTTTATTATTTCGTTACCACCAAAGTTTGCAATTACTTCTCTTTTAAATTTATTTCATTTTTCAAATAAAACATCGTTTGCAAATGCAACTGCATCATTTTTATTTAACTTTGTTAAATCTGGATCTACTTTTTCACTATAAAAAGAAGCTATTGTACTTAATGCTCATACATAACCATTTAATTGCATGTAATTAATTATTGATTTATCAAATTTCTTAAATGCATGCCTTTCACTCACTATTGTTTTTAGTTTAGGTGTATAAAAATTTAAGTAGTTATTGATACCTCTAATAAATTCATTAAATGACACATCATTGATATTATCAAAACTTATGTAATCATTTGGTTGCAAACCAAAATTTGAAATAAATCTTTTGCATTTTACCAGTTTTTTATTTATTGGTTTGTCCCACCAAGAATTAAGTTCTTCTAAATGATTTATTTCTGTTAAATTTAATTCTTTCAGCTTAAATATTTGAATCATCATAACTCCTTTATTTCTTAATCTTTTTATATTATAAGGTATAATTAATAATATTATACTTTAAAGGAGATAACATATGAAAAATGAAATTGAAATTGATTTTTTAGAACCAGGTTTAGCAATCATAATTTCAAGTTTGGAAAATGTTGAAGAAGCATTAAAAAATAATAAAGAATTAACAAAAACATTAGATAAATTAAATGAAGTTGAGGAAGTTGAAGATTTATTCGAAATATTAAATACATTTAAATCATTTGAAGTTGAATTAGAAAACCAAATCAGAGCTTTAAAGCATAAAGATGAATTTGAATTAATTTGTAACTTACAAATAGCAAGTTCAATGGCTGACTTTTTAAAACCTGATAACTTTTTATTTAAGTTTACAGATTCAATTGAAGATGGTGCTGAAAAATCATTAGTTACTCAAGAAAATATATTAGAAATTTATAAGGAAGAAATTATTAATAAAATTAATATAATTTATTCTGAATCAGTTTTAAAATTTAAAAATATTTTTAGTGATGAAGTTGAATTTACGAAAGTATTAAAAATTGCATCAGAAGAAAACAACTTGAATGACTTAAGAGAAGCAAGCAAAATTTTAATAAATATTTTAAAAATTGAAAAAACAGTTAATGATGATAATAAATATGAATTACTTAAAGAATTAAATGCATCTGAATGTTTAATAAATTTAGTTGATATTTGAAATCAATACGAAATGGATTTTGAAGAAGAATAAAATGGAATCAAAATTTATTATAGCTATATGTATAATAGCATTATATGTAGTTATTTTACTTATTGTTGGTCTTATGTCATACCTATATTCAATTAAACATAAACCTTATAAAACAGTTAATGATGACTATAGAAATGAAATCAAAGAATTTGAAAAGTTCAAAGATGAACTTTTGAATAATCTTAAACCTATAAAAACAAAATTCGAGTTATCAGATGATGAAAAAATTCTTTTTATTGATGAATTAAATATTTCATTTAATGAAAATGTAAATAAAAGGAACTCTAAAAAGGAATTTGATGATGAATATGATCAGTTCTACAAAACACTAAAGAAAAATTATTCGCTTTTTAAGTTTAAAGGAAAAGATAATGAATATGAAAAAGCATTAGTTTATTTAAGCAACAAAAGAATAGTTTTTGATGTAAATAGTCAATATAAAATTGTGAAAATAGAGAATATTTTGATTAACGAAAGTTTAGTTATAACTTTAGAAAAAGAATTCTACAAAGGTGTTTACTTAAAAACAAGGTCTGAAGAAATAAAAATATTGACTGATGATTTAAAGTTTAATGCCATAATTTCAAGGTTTAGAACGGAGAATTATTAAAATGAAAGTAATTATATTTCCATTGATAGTTTCATTTATATTAATTATTTATTCTACTTTTATATTTATTAAAGATTTATTAAAAATAAATAAAATAATTAAACTTATTAAGCAAGAAAACAAATATTTTAAGAATGTTAAATTATTTTGAATGATTATTTGCTATTTAATAATTTTAAGTATTATATCTTTATTATTCTTTGCTTTAACAATTTTTTATTTTATTAATCAGAGTGATAACTTAATGGTATTTCAAACAATAGTAGATGTTATTTATATGCTATTACTGCTGATTTGAATAACTTATATTCAAAAAAAAATAAAGTCAGTTTATTTAGTTGTTAAAAATAGCAAACTACTTATTTGAGATAAAGTCTTTGATTTTAAAGAAATAATAAGTATTAAAAATGATAGTAAAAGAAAAAATATCATTTTTAAAGTTCAAGAAGAAGCAGGATATGAATTTGTTAAAGTTACATATCATTGAGAACTAAAAGACTTCTTAAAAAATTTAGATTTAAAAACAGAATTTATTTAGGAGGTAATTATGTTTAAACAAAGTGTATTTATTAAATCTGCAGCAAACAAATCAGGATGAATAGATGATCAAATTCCTGAGGTTTGTTTTGTTGGTAGAAGTAATGTTGGTAAGTCAAGTTTTATAAACACTTTAGCAAATAACAAAAAATTAGCTAAAGTCGCAAATACACCAGGTAAGACAAGGCTTTTAAACTTCTTTGATATAAATAATAGTAGTTTTAGACTTGTTGATGCACCTGGTTATGGATATGCAAGAATTTCAAACGATATGAAAATAGAGTTTGGAATTATGATGGAAGAATATTTAACAACAAGACCAAATTTAAAGGTTGTTTGTATGTTAGTTGATTTAAGACATAAACCAACAAATGATGATATTCAAATGTATGATTTTTTAAAAGCAAATGAGATTCCAGTTTTAATGGTTGGAACAAAATTAGATAAACTTAAAAAAAATGAATATGTTAAAAATGAAAAATTGATAAAAGAAACTTTACATTTTAATTCTAGCGATATATTTGTAAAAGTTTCAAATTTAGATAAACTTAATATAAAAGAAAGCTATGAAGCTTTAATTAGATTATTAGAGGTAGAAAATGGATAGTTGAGAGAGTAGTAAGATTAAAGAAATTGAAGAAAAGTTGAATACAGACATAAAAACTGGTTTAGACGAGCAAGAGGCTGCAAAAAGGCTTTTAGAAAATGGAAAAAATGAATTACCTACAGGAAAAGTTACTCCATGATGAGTTACATTCTTGCATGCTTTTGTAGAACCATTACAACTAATATTAATGTTTGCTGCTGTTATATCAATAGTTGCACCTGTTATTTCAAGACCAGGTCAACCATTAGGAATGCATGATTTCATCGATTTTATTGTTATTATGATGATTGTTGTAGTTGATGCAATATTAGAAACAGTTCAAACAGTTAAAGCAAGAAAAAGTGTTGATGCACTTAAATCATTGTCTAAACCAAAAGCAGTTGTGCTTAGAAATCATAATCAAAAAGAAATCGATGCAGCTGATTTAGTTGTAGGTGATATTGTTATTCTTGAAGCCGGAAAATATGTTCCTGCCGAATTGAGAATAGTTCAGTCAGCGGATTTTATGATTGATGAATCAATTTTAACTGGTGAGTCAGTTCCTGTTGAAAAAACACATAAAGCAATAGCTGAAACTAAAATTTTAGCCGAAAAAACAAATATAGCGTTTATGTCAACATTTACAACAGCTGGTAGAGCAGTTGGTATTGTAATCAGAACAGGATTAGACACTGAAATTGGTAAAATTTCACAAGCTATTGAAAAAAATGAAGAGAGTCAAACTCCATTAGAGAAAAAAATAAGCAAATTTGGTTATGTTATTAGCTGTGTTGCAGCAGTTATTGGAGTTTTGGTATTTTTATTATTATCATTAGTTGGTGGTTTTGAAGCATGGGCAAGTTATCTAATGGTAGCTATAACCTTAGCAATCGGTATTATTCCGGAGTCTTTAGCAGCTGTTATTTCAATTACTTTAAGTTTCTCAACAAAAAGAATGGCTAAAAACAATGTTATTGTTAAAAAATTAGCTAGTGTTGAAACATTAGGATCAGTTAATGTGATATGTACTGATAAAACAGGAACACTTACTCAAAATAAGATGACTGTTAAAAAAGTTATAGAAAATAATAAAATTGTTGATGCTGCTGAGTTTGTTAATACTCAGCTAACTAAACAAAAAGAACTTTTATTAAAAGCTTTAGTTTTACCAAACGATAGTATTACTGAAGGAAGCGAAAGAATTGGTGATCCAACAGAACTAGCATTGGTTGACTATGCTGAATTAATGGGTGTTGATGAATTAATTTATCGTAAAAAGTTTGAAAGGATTGACGAAATACCTTTTGATAGTGAAAGAAAGTTAATGAGTACTTTAAATTCAGTTGATAGTAAAAAAATAGCTTTTACAAAAGGTGCAATCGACCAATTGTTAAGTATTTGTGATCATATTATGATTGAAGACAAGGTTATTAAATTAACTGAGAGTCATAAAAACGAAATTATGAAAGCAAGTATTAACTTAAGTGATGATGCTTTAAGGGTTTTGGCATTTGCTTATAAAGAAGTAAAAAATAATAAATTAGAAGAAAATGGTTTAACATTTGTTGGTGCAGTAGCTATGATCGATCCAGTTAGAAAAGAAGCTGTTCAAGCAATTGAAGAAGCTCATGCTGCTGGTATTGAAGTATGCATGATTACAGGTGACCATGCAATTACAGCACTTGCTATAGCAAGAGACTTGGGACTTGCATATGAAGCAAATCAAGTTATTTCTTCAGATAAATTAGACACTATGTCTGATGAAGAATTAAATGATGTTATTGATAATATTAGAGTATTTGCTCGTGTTAATCCAGAGCACAAAGTTAAAATTGTTTCTACATTACAAAACAAAGGTTATATTGTTTCTATGACTGGAGATGGAGTTAATGATGCACCAAGTTTAAGTAAAGCTGATATTGGTGTTGCTATGGGTATTACAGGAACTGATGTTGCTAAACAAGCAAGTGATGTTATATTAACTGATGATAACTTTGCAACTATTATGATTGGAGTTAATGAAGGAAGAAACGTTTATCAAAAAATTAAACGCGCAATTACACTTTTAATGGGATTTAACTTGGCAAACGTTTTATCAATTTTGATTATTTCATTAATATTTAAAATTTCTCCATTAGAGGCAACAAATATTTTATATATAAACTTAATTGTTGAATCATGTTTAGCAATTGCAATTGGAATGGGTCCATTAGATAATACTTTAATGAAACTCAAACCACAGGTTGGTAAAAATGGATTATTAAAAGGTTTAATTTTACCAATAATAAAGATTGGAGTTTTATCAGCATTATGTTCTGTTGGTTCATTCTTTATAGGGATGATAGCAACAGATGTTGCTGCTTGAAATGAAATATTTAAAACAACTGAAAAATATAGTTCTATAAACACTGAAAACATAAATAGTTGATTAGATCAAATTTATGCAATTATGAATAGTAAATTAAGTGGAATAGAAAGAATTGATTTATTAGATGAATATATTGCATTTGGTAGAACATCAATGTTTATAACAATTGTTATGTCTCCGTTATTTTTTGCTCATTTAATTAAACTTTCAAATTGAAAATCTTCAATTAAAGTAAAACTATTGATTTCAAAACCTTTAGTTTATGCGTCATTAATTGCATTTGTGTTGTCATTAGGAGTTATTTTAATTCCTGGTTTAAACGATAATGTTTTAGGTTTAGTAGGATATGGAAAAAGTGCAACCGCTCATTGAACAAACAATAACATTTGAGTTATATTCACTGCATTTTCTATAGCAATAGTACCTTTCTTATTAATTATTTTAATTGATGGAATAATATTTTATTCATATCATTTATCAATCGCTAACTGACAAAAAAATCAGAAAATGTTAGCTGAAATGATTAATCAAGATACTAAAGAACAAAATAAAAAACGTAAAAGATAATGTTTTGCATTATCTTTTTTTAATTCAGTTTATAAGGATTTAAATAAGTCTTTTTTTATATGGAATTTGTATTTTATATCTTAGTTTAGAAATAATAAAAAAATGCTAATAAAACTGCCTATAAAAGATTTAGATACAGGAAAACAAAGTAAAAATGCTGTAACACTTAAAAAGTTAGCGATTTTTACTTTTTGTTAAACATTAAATATTATAAAATTAATATATTGAAATGGAGATATACAATAATGAAAAAAGAATTAGAAGCAAAATATAATTATCAACTTGTTGAAGATAATAGATATGATTGATGAGTTAAAAATAATTATTTTAAGGCTAATCCAGATTCTAAAAAACCAAAATTTTCAATTGTTTTACCTCCACCAAATGTTACAGGTAAATTACATATTGGTCATGCCTGAGATGGTAGTTTGCAAGATGCTATTATTAGATTTAAAAAATTAAATGGTTTTGATGTTTTATATTTACCAGGAATGGATCATGCTGGAATTAGTACTCAAGTTAAAGTTGAAGCAAAATTAAGAGAACAAGGAATTAGCAGATTTGAACTTGGTCGTGAAAAGTTTTTAGAACATGCTTGAAAATGAAAACATGAATATGCTGCAATAATCAGACAACAATGAGCAAAGTTGGGTTTAGGATTTGATTATAGTGTTGAAAAATTTACTTTAGATGAAGATATTAATAAAATTGTTACTGAAATCTTTGTTGATTTTTATAAAAAAGGTTTGATTTACAAAGGTAAAAGAATTGTTAACTGAGATCCTATGCAAAAAACAGCAATTTCAAATGTTGAAGTTATTTATAAAGAAGTTGAAGGATTTATGTATCATTTTAAATATATTCTTGAAGGTTCAAATGACTATTTAAGTGTAGCTACAACAAGACCTGAAACTATGTTTGCTGATCAATGTTTAGTTGTTAATCCAGAAGATGAAAGATATAAACAATTTGTGGGTAAAAAAGTTATTAATCCCGTTAATAATAAATTAATTCCTATAATTGCAGATAGTTATGTTGAATTAGACTTTGGAACTGGTGTTATGAAATGTACACCAGCTCATGATTTAAATGATTTTGAAATTGGTGTTCGTCATAATTTAGATAAACCAATTTGTATGAACGAAGATGGAACTATTAATGAAATGGGTGGAAATGAATATCAAGGTCTTGATAGATTTGAAGCTAGAAACAAAATAATTGAAAATTTAACAAAAAACAATACATTTATTAAAGCAGAATCTATGATTCATCAGGTTGGTTTCAGTGAAAGAAGCAATGCTATTGTTGAACCATATTTAAGTGATCAATGATTTGTAAAAATGGATAGTTTTGCTGATATGATCTTAAAATTACAAGAAAGTGATGAGCAAATTAAATTCTACCCAGAACGCTTTAATGGTGTTTTAAGAAAATGAATGGAAAACATTCATGATTGAACTATTTCAAGACAACTATGATGAGGTCATAGAATTCCAGCTTGATATCACAAAGATGATAAAACTAAGATTTTTGTTGGTATGCAAGCCCCTGAAGATGTTGAAAACTGAATTCAAGATGAAGATGTTTTAGATACATGATTTTCATCTGGTTTATGACCTTTCGCTACTTTAATGCGTGAAGAAGGATTTGAATCTAAATACTTTAAAGAATATTTACCAAATGGTGTATTAGTTACAGGTCACGATATTATTTTTTCTTGAGTTTCAAGAATGATTTTCCAAACAATTGAGTATACAGGCAAGATACCTTTCAAAGATGTTTTAATTCATGGTTTGGTTAGAGATGAAAATGGAACTAAAATGAGTAAATCATTAGGCAATGGGATTGATCCAATGGATGTCATAGCACAAAATGGTTCTGACTCATTAAGATTTTCATTATTAACTAATTCAACTCCAGGTCAAGATATTAGATATAGTGATACAAAAGTTAAATCGGCATGAAATTTTATAAATAAATTATGAAATGCATCAAGATATGTATTAATGAATTTAGATGAAGATTTTAAACCTTGAACAGAGGAAGAAATTCTTAAATCAGACAATTTAAATGAAACAGACAAATGAGTATTAACAGAATTTAGCAAGGTTTCAAAACAAGTTAATTATTTAATTGATAAATACGAGTTTGCAATAGCTGGAAAAATGCTTTATGACTTTGTTTGAAATACTTATTGTAGTTGATATATTGAATTTGCAAAAGTAAATTTAAACAATCAAGAAACAAAACAAGCAACGCAACAAAGCATTGTATATTTATTAAAAAATATTTTAATCATGTTACATCCTTATTTACCATTTGTTACAGAGCATATTTACAAAACTTTAAATTTAAAAGAATCAATTCTTGAAGAAAGTTGATTTGCTAAAGAATTTAAATTCGAAACTGATTATATTAACATTGTTATTGAATTAATTAATTCAATAAGAGAATTTAGAGCATCAAATAATATAAAAAATAACGTTGCTTTAAATTGAAGTGTGTCAAAAGGCAATTTAGAAGTAGTTAAAGAATATATAAATGATATAAACAGATTTTTAAATGAATTTGTTAATGCAAATTTAGTTTTAAAAAATAATATTGATTCTGAAACAACAAGTTTACCTGTCTTGGATTTTTTTATCGAAATAGCTAATGCAGATTTTATTGATAAAGAAAAAATGCTTGAAGAATTGGCAAATAAGAAAAGTGAACTTGAAAATGAAATTTTAAGATCAGAAAGAATGTTAAATAATGCAAATTTTGTTTCTAAAGCTGCACCAGCAAAAATAGCTGAAGAGCGTGAGAAATATGAATTATACAAGCAACAATTACAACTAATAGTGGATAAACTAAATAAAATGTAGAAAATTAGGGGTTTCTCTAATTTTTTTATTATTATAAAATAAATAAACCGTTATTAAATCAAGTATAATTTATATAAAAAGGAGATAGTATGAGAAACGTTTCACTAGATTTAATAAATAAAATAAATAATTATATATTGATTCAAAAGTTTTCAGCTGATGCAACATTAGCAATTCTAAATAAAGATATTTCAGTTTATGAACAGCAAATAAGAGAGCACATTAAAAAATATACTCTTTACTTAATCTGATTAGATGATAATAAAAAGGATTTAAATCAAGCATGAGAAAAATATGTTGCTAGAGTTGAAGTTCTAGATGCTAAAAATAATGTTAAAGTTGTTAATGAACAAAAAACAAAAGCTTTAATTCAAGATTTAAATGATCCTTATAGCTTAATTAATAAACAAAAACAAAAGCAAAAAAGATTAAGTACATTATCTGAAAAATTATGAAAACAACAAAATGATAAACCTGAACAAAAACAAATAGCTTTTGAAGAAGTTGTTTTAAATGACGGAGAAGTTTTAATTACAAACATTGTAAGTGAAACAATTGATAATGAATTAACTAGTGAAACAATCGAAGACTTAACTGCAGAAGATACAGTTCAAACAGCTCTTGAAGTATATGAGCAAGAAGCAACTGATTTAATTGATTCAGTAAATAAAACAATTACAGATAACTTTAATAAAATTGATGACTTAGCTTTTGATGATGAAATAATAGATTTAACTTCTACATTCGAAGAATTAAAAACAAGTGAAACTCAAACTAACTCAGAAAGAACAATCGAAGAAATTATTTCAACAACATTTCAACAAGAAAAAGCAAATATTATTCAAAACGATTTAAACCTTTATGAAGAATTAGAAGAATCTATTCATGAACAAATTGAAAACGAAGATTTAATATTTGAAAATTATGATGATCTAGCTAATGATGAAAAAACAATAGGAATTTTTGAAGAAGAAAATGATAATTATTCAACTATGGATATTATTGAAGAAATTGAAGACATTGAAGAGTTGATTTTGATTGATGAAACAAATATTACTACTCATGATGATACATTTGTAAATTCTCTTGATTTAGATGAAACAAAAAATGATTCAATACAAACAGCTGATTATGATGAATTGCAAGGTGATGCTCTTTCATTTGAAGAGCCTAATAAAGAAATTAGATTTAATTCAGAAGAAGATAAAGTTCATTTCTTGCATGAAAAAGACTATATCAAAGAGGGAATTGGTAATAAGTTTGATATTGATAGAACACAATTATTTAAAACTGAAATTAATGAATTAGTTGACGAACCAACAGGTATTAGAACAGAAGACTATGCTGAGTTAGAAGAAGATAGTATTAATATCTTTGATGAAGCAAATATTACTACTCATGATGATACATTTGTAAATTCTCTTGATTTAGATGAAACAAAAAATGATTCAATACAAACAGCTGATTATGATGAATTGCAAGGTGATGCTCTTTCATTTGAAGAGCCTAATAAAGAAATTAGATTTAATTCAGAAGAAGATAAAGTTCATTTCTTGCATGAAAAAGACTATATCAAAGAGGGAATTGGTAATAAGTTTGATATTGATAGAACACAATTATTTAAAACTGAAATTAATGAATTAGTTGACGAACCAACAGGTATTAGAACAGAAGACTATGCTGAGTTAGAAGAATTAACAAATGATAGTCTATTCGGTGAAGAAACTGATTTATTTGATAGTTTTGATGCTAATGATGAGAGTTTTGAAGAATCAAGTAATGAATACGATGAAATTCAAGAAGAATCAATCAACAAAACAATTCTTGAAACACCGATTAAAATAATTAATAATGAATCAAATGACAAAATTTTATTTGGTCATATCGATGAAGAGTTTGATAGTGAAATTCAAAAAGAGCTAACACAAATCAATGAAACAATTAGTAATCTTGAAAGTTATACACAAAAACATAATGAAGAAGAACTAATATTTAATGAAGAAGAAAGAACTTTATTTGAATTTGAAGCAGAAGAATTTGAAATTGATGAGACAATGTTTGAAAATGTTACACTTTCATCAGGTTTAGATGAAGAACAGGCTAGTACTATAGATGCTTTAAAATTCTTGAATGAAGTCGAAGACAAATATAATAATTTATTAGTTGAAGATTTATCTCAAGAAATCTTAGAAGATGCAAAAGAAGATTCTACAATTGATGCTTTAAACTTTTTAAATGGAGTTGAAGACAAATATAACAATTTATTATCATCTGATCTATCTCAAGAAATCTTAGAAGATGCAAAAGAAGATTCTACAATTGATGCTTTAAGATTTTTAGATAGTGTAGAAGACAAATACTCTAATCTTTTAGGTAATTTGAGTGATGATGAGTTGGAAACGATTGATAATTTAAATTGACAATCAAATGAAGAACTATATGAAATAGAAACAATAAGATTAGACCACATTGCTAAAGTTGGAGAAGTTATAGATTATAACAATCGTGAATTTATGGTTGTTGGGATGAGTGAAAAAACAAATAATCTTGGGGAAATTGTTGAAACAATTTTAATAAGTGAAAATGGTGACATTGATAATTCAATTGAATTAATAGTAGAAATAGAATAAAAAAAAGTAACACATTTAAGTGTTACTTTTTAATATGTTTTACTTAAACTCAAGTTTAAATCAATAAATGTTATTAGCATATTTAAAGAAGTCGAAATTTTTGAAGCAATTATTATATTATTAATGTCTTCTAAATCTAAAATATATTCAAAATTGATTCCAGAAATCAGCTCTTCTAATGTTTTCTTTTTTACAATTAATGAATCATTTTCAAAAGTACTTACTGATTCTTGGATAAAACTAATAATATTTGAATTTACAATAATTGTTTCCCTAATACTTTTAAATTTTCTATTAGTATAATGATTTATTAATTGATTAAATTCCTCAGCATTGTCTTTGCTAAGTTCAAAATCATTTCCCATTTTTTTAATAGCTCAATTGAAAGCTATAATAATTTTTTGTACTTGAGCAAGATTATTTTGAATGTAAATTATAAATTCAAATAATCTTTTTTTGTTTTCTTGTGATTTTTTATCAAAATGAGCAATGTTTTCTTTTTCATCAACTATAATTAGTGAAATTTCTTCAAGAAATTTTTTTATAAAATTTGATAATGCTTTTAAGTCTAACTCTAACTCAATTATTTCAATAAGTTTTTGATTGTATAAAATTAATGTTTGATCAAAGGTATATTTTTTTTGATTCTCAAATTCAATAACTAAGTGAATATTCTTTATGCAATTGTTTAATTCAGAAATTAGCTCATCAATTAATAGTTCACTAATTAATCTTCTTAATTTCATAAAAAACCTCCTCTTTTGTAGTCATACTATATAAATAAGATTATACAACAATGAATTAATTTATTAATTTGTTAAAATATAAAAAGGAAAAGAAGAGAACTATGAAGTATAAAAATTTGGACATAAAAGAAAATTCAATTAAATTTAATAAGTATCAATCAATTTTTTTTAATTTTGAGGGATTGCAAAATAAATTAACTAAAATTAAATTCCCTGTTATTATTTTGGATACAGAGTTTTTTAATCGAAGTCATGATTTTGATAATATAGAGCCAAAATTATATAGTGAGAGTGAAAAAGACATAGTTTACTTAATGAATTATTCATTTGCAAAAAGTTTTAATGAAGTTCAAACAAGAAATAATCATAAATCAATAAATAGCTTATCAATCAGAAGAAAAGTTAATGATGATAAATATAATTTTAAAAATCAGTATCAATCAATGATCAAAAGTTTTATTAATATGTGTTTAAACAAAAATATTAGAACTATTATTTTTGCTGGTCAAGATAATGACAAAAAAATAATAGAACAATGAATTAATACGTACAAGGCATTATTTAAAAATAAGAAAACAGATTTATTTTTATATAACAAGGAAACAAGACTTTACACACTAAATAGTTTTGATATATATGATGCACTAGAACAAAATCTAAGTTTTACTAATTACGATAAAAATGGTGAAAAGTTTTACAACGAGCAAAACCTTAAAAAAGGTGATATAGAAGATTCAATTAAAATTAGAAGCTTAAAAAAATTCTTTGATTATACAGATGATTTACACAGCAAATATAATTTCAAAGAAGATAATATCACTTATTTATGTAGTAGAGCTTTGAAATTATTTAGTTTAACTGAAATTTCACAAGGTGAACATGATAAATTATCTAAAAGTTTAAAAGAGGCAAGAAAACATTGTTATGATGATGTCTTAAAAATATTAGTTTTAATAAAGTTTTTTAGCTTTATTATGAATAAACAAATGGGGGAAACATGAGCAAGTGCATAGGTTGTGGAATTTTAAAACAAAATAAAGATCAAAATTTACCTGGTTATGTTATAAAGCCAGAAAATGAGTATTGCTTAAGATGCTTTAAAATTAAAAATTATAATGAATTAATTAATCAAGAAATTGACGCAAAAAGTTTTTTGGATAAATTAACAAGTTTAATTAAAAATCAAAATCCCAATGAAATTGAATTTTATTATATTATTGATATATTTGATTTAGAAGGAAGTAGAGTAAAAGAAATTGAAACAGCGATTAAAAAATACCCTGTAACGATTGTTGTTAATAAAATTGATTTGCTACCAAAGGCTGTTAAATTGTCTAAGATCAGAAAATATATAACTGAGTTATTTAACAAAAGTGATTTACAAAATACAAATATTATTCTAAATACTACCTTTAAATCAAACTTTACAAATAGTTTATTAAATAAGATTAAGAAAACTAAAACTAACAAATACTTTATTGGTAGTTCTAATGTTGGTAAATCTTCAATTATTAATTCATTATTAAAAGCAAATAACTTAATACCACAAATTGTTGAATCAAAATATTTTAATACAACTTTGGATTTTATTCAAATAAAACTTTCAAGTGAAGATATATTATTTGATACTCCTGGGATTGCTAGAAGTAATTCTGTCGCAAACTTACTTAATAAAGAGGACTGAAAGTATATTTATTTTAATAAAGAAATAGCACAAAATACATTTCAGTTAAAATCTAATAACACTATTTTTTATGCGGGTCTGCTTTGAGTGGATTTTAGCTGAAAAAATGATGAAGTTAATAGTTTTCACTTCTTTAACAATAAAGAAATAAAATTGCACAGAACAAATTCAAAAAATGCTGAAGAATATTATTTTAGAAATAAAGAAAATATAGTTCCTTATAATGAACAAAACGAAATTAAACAATATAAATTTGATTTTAGTGAAAAAGATATTAATAAAGAATTTGATATATCTATATCTGGATTAGGTTGATTTAATTTTAAAGTGAAAAATCCTATCAAAATAAATTTAAATATTCCAGGAAAAGAAAATGTGGTTAAACTTACATTAAGAAAGCCTTTAGTTTAGTATAAAATATTTTTAAAGGGAGTTATATGGAAAATTTAGAAAAAATGACAATGAGTGAAGTAATTGAAGAAATAAATCGCTTAGCAAAAATTAAAAAAGAACGAGATTTAACAAAAGACGAAAGTGATTATCGTGAAAATCTTAAAGTAGTCTACCTTAAACACTTTAGAGCCGGATTTGAACAACAATTAAAAAATACAAAAGTTGTTGATTCAGAAGGAAAAGACATAACACCAAGTAAAATAAAAAAACAAGGAGAAGCAAATGATTAACAAAAACAACGATAACTTAAATGCATTGAGAATATTAGGAGTTTCAGCAATTAATAAAGCTAATTCAGGACATCCTGGAATTGTTTTAGGAGCAGCTCCAATTGTTTATACTTTATTTAATCGAATTATGAAGCATAATCCAAAAAATCCAACTTGATTTGATAGAGATAGATTTGTATTATCAGCAGGTCATGGTAGTGCATTGTTATATTCTGCATTGCATTTAGCAGGTTACAATTTATCAATGGATGAAATTAAAAATTTTAGACAATGAAACAGCAAAACACCAGGACACCCTGAATCACACTTAACAGAGGGTGTAGATGTAACAACAGGTCCTTTGGGGCAAGGTATTGCAATGGGAGTAGGATTAGCTATTGCTGAATCACATATGGCTGCAATTTACAATCAATCAAACATTAATTTAGTAGACCACTATACTTTTGTTTTATGTGGTGATGGTGATTTACAAGAAGGTGTTGCTCAAGAAGCAATTAGTTTAGCTGGAAGATTAAAATTGAATAAAATGATTTTAATTCATGATTCAAATGATATTCAATTAGATGATAAAGTTTTAAAAGCTCAAAGTGAAGATATGCATGCTAGATTTAAAGCTGCACAATGAAATACTTTAAAAATTTCAGATGGTGAAGATTTAATAGCAATTGAAAAAACTATTAATGAAGCAAAACTGTCTGATAAGCCAACTTATATTGAAGTAAAAACAATTATTGGTATTGGAGCTACAAAACAAGGAACAAGTTCAGTTCATGGTGCTCCAATTGGCGCAGATATTGAAACAGTTAAGAATGCATTTAATTGAAAATACAATGATTTTGAAATTCCAGTTGAAGTTTATGAAAATTGAAAAAATGAAATTGAAAAGAATCTAATAATTGAAGAAAAATGAAATCAAGAATTAAAGGCTTTAAAAGAAAATAATAAAGAACTTGCAATTCAATTTGAAAATGCGTTAAGTAAAAACATTAAATTTGATTATGATGAATTATTAGCTAAAACTCCGGAAAAAGCTGAAGCAACAAGAGTAAGTTCAGGTAATGTTTGAGATCAAATTAATAATGAAGTTAAATTCTTAATTGGTGGATCAGCTGACTTAGTATCTTCAACAAGAATTAAAGGTGCTGATGGACAATTTGATATTGATAATAGAAGTGGAAGAAATATTCTATATGGTGTTAGAGAATTTGCAATGGGTGCTATCAATAATGGTATTCATCAACACGGAGGATTAATTCCATTCTCAAGTGGTTTCTTTGTATTTTCAGACTATATGAAACCTTCAATGCGTCTAGCTTCAATTATGAATTCACAACAATTATTTATTTTTACTCATGATTCAGTTGCTGTTGGAGAAGATGGACCTACTCATCAACCAATTGAACAACTAGCAATGATTAGAAGCATTCCAAACCATATAACTTTTAGACCAGCAGATTACGCTGAAACATTAGCGTCATACAAGATTGCTTTAGAAGATCTAAAACATAATCCTTCAACTTTAGTTTTAACAAGACAAGATTTAGTTCAATTGCCTCACAACAATGTATATGAAGAAGTGAAAAAAGGTGCTTATCTAATGTTAGATGCTCCAAATGCAGCAGTTACCTTAATTGCAACAGGTAGTGAAGTTGGTTTAGCAATGGAAACAGCAAATTTGTTAAAAGAAAATGGAATTATTGCTAAGGTAGTATCAATGCCTTCAACTAATTTATTTGATAAACAAGACCAAGCTTATAAAGATAAAATCATTGACAAAAAAACTTTCAGAGTTTCAATTGAAATGGGCACAACATTTGGGTGAACAAAATACACAGGTGATGATGGATTAAACATTGGTATTGATATTTTTGGAGCAAGTGCACCAGCAAATAAAGTTATTAGTGAATATGGATTTACAAGTGAACAAATTTTTAATAAAATTAAAAAGAATTTAAAATAATAAGAAAAAATAGAATAGAGTGAAATTATGATTTTAACAACAACATTTTCAAGCGGAGGATTAGCAGGTATGCTAATTGGAGTTATCTTGGGAGCAATTATTTTAGGGGCAATTATTGGTTTCTTTATTACAAGAGCAATGGTTAAAAAACAATTAAAAGATAACCCTCCAGTTACAGAAAAACAAATTCGTGCAATGTACATGAGCATGGGTAGAAAACCAAGCGAATCAGACATTAAAAAAACAATGCGTGCAATGCAACAAGCTAAAAAATAATTTAAGACTAGATTTAAAATTTATATAAATTATAACTGTGCTTCTTATGAGAATTTTGGCTCATTGGAAATGCAGTTTTTTGATATTGATTAAAGTTTCAGAAATTAACTTTTAATTACTTGAAACTGCTATGGTTTGCAAAAAAAATTTTACTATTCCAAATATCTTTAATATAATGTATGTTTTAATAAAAAGTTTAAACAAAGTTTAATTTAAATTGAGACTTAATTTATTTTTATTTTATAAGTAATTTTAGTATTATAAAAGTAATATGTAATACTAAAATGAGGAATTTAAAATGAGCAAAAAGAAAATAACTTACCATGATATAGCTAAAGCTGCTAACGTTGGAATAGGAACAGTTTCAAGATACTTTAATGATTATAATATTTCTGATGAAGCAAAAGAAAAAATTAAAGTAGTATTAAAAGAAACAAACTTTGTGCCAAACTTTGCTGCTTCAAATATTAAAAAGCCAAATAAAGATGTTTATTTAATTCTTCCCTATAATAGCGAGGAAACAGCAAATATGGAAATTGTTAACGGAGTTAAAAGTGCATTAAATAAAGAAAGCATTAACTTTTTTACATTTTTATCATCATCAGATAGTGAAATTTACCAAAAAGATTTAAAATATTTAACAATGAGGAATCCATATGGAATTGTTTTATTATTACCAAAGAAAACATCAGAAAATTTAATTCAACAAATTAAAGAAATTAAATCAACAAACTTAATTGTTTATAACAGAGATATTGAAGGAATAGAATCCGTAAAAATTGATGATAAAGCAATGTTCAAACAATTGGCAACAAAAATTGATAATTTATATGAAAATGAAAAAATTGCATTTATAGGTTTAACTAAAAAAGATATAACAACTGGTAAATATAGATCAGAATCTTTTAATAAAAATATTAAAAATAATGAAGTAAAAAACTTTTTGCTAGAACGAAATAACTTTAAAGATGTTGAAGAGATAGTTAATAGTGTGATTAATGAATATAAACCAAGAATAATTGTAAGTGCAACACATACTATTGCAATGTATATTTATGGTTTTTTAATGGACAATAAAATAAGAGATAAGTTTATAACAACAGATATTGGAAGAATGGGAAAAAGTCAATATCTAACAAACTCAGACGTCAACATTTTTATAGATTACTTCTTAGTAGGTTATCAAATAGGGAATAAATTACTAAATAATAAAAAAGAATTGGAAAATTTTTTCAAAATTATTTAGAATTTATTTTTTTATTATATAATATTAATAGTTGGAAACATTTCCAATAGAAAGGTCAAGAAAATGGGTAAAACAGATAAATTACCAAAAGATAAAATCGATCTTGAAAAATGGTCAAAAGATCTTGTTGAAAATTTAGGTGGTTCTGAAAACATAATATCAGCAACACATTGTTTAACAAGACTTAGATTAATTATTAAAGATGAAAATCTTATTGATAAAGCTAAGGTTGAAAATATGCCTAGCGTTAAAGGTACATTTAAATCTTCGGGTCAATACCAAATAATAATTGGGACTGATGTTGAAAGATACTTTAAAGAATTTATTGCTGTTTCTGGTGTTGAAGGTGTTTCAAAAGAAAGAGCAAAAGCTATTGCAAATGAAAATAATGGAGGATGATTTTTAAAATCATTAAACTTTTTAGGTGAAGTGTTCATTCCAATTATTCCTGTATTAGTAGCAGGGGGAATTATTTTAGGTTTCAGAAATGTTTTAGAAGCTGACTTTAATGGTTTTAAAATAGTCGAATCAGGTCAATTTTGAGCTGGTTTAAATGAATTCTTATGAATTCCTGCTCAAGTTTGTTTCTGATGATTACCAGTTCATTTGTGCTGAAGTATTTTTAGAAAAATGGAAGCAGATCAAGTAATGGGAATAGTTGTTGGTCTATGTTTATTAGTTCCACCTTTAATGAATGTTTATGAAGTTTCAGGTGAAGCCTCACAAGAAGAGGGATTTAAATGAATTTGACAAATAATGGCAGGTATGGGAAGTGAAGGTTCATTTGATTGAGGATTCATGCAATATCCTTGAAAAATTCAATATACAGCACAAGTTATTCCAGCATTTGCTATTGGAATTGTTGGGGCTTATATTAATAAATGAATTAAAAGAGTTTCACCAGCAGTTATAAGTCAAATTGTTGTTCCTTTGGTTACAATCTTACCAACATTTACATTAGCAATGTTTGTTATTGGTCCAGCAGGATTTATTGTTGCTTCAGTTATATCTTTTGGTATTTCATGAGCATTTACAAATAATATCGCAAAATATTTCTTTGGATTTATTATAGGGGTTGCATATGCTCCAATTGTATTGACAGGTGTTCACCATTTGTTTAATGCAGTTTTCGTACAAGATACAATTCAAAATGGAGGAAACTTCTTATTTATTGGAACTTGTGCACAGGCAATCGCACAGGGAAGTGCAGTTTTGGGATGAATTTTAGTTAATAGAAAAGATCCAAGAGCAAAAGACGTAGGTATCCCTTCAGTTGTTTCAGCTTATCTAGGAGTTACTGAACCAGCAATGTATGGAGTTAACTTAAAACACATGTATCCATTCGTTGCAGCAATGATAGCAACTGGATTAGGATTAGAATTAGCAGTTATTTCAGGAGTTAGTGCAACAAACTCAGGAAATGGTGCATGATTAGGAATATTAAACGTTCAAGTAGAATCACAAATTAATGGTGTTAATACGTGAGCTGGAACAGGATATACTTGATTCATGATATCAATGCTTATAACAGCAGGGGTTTCAATTGGATTAACTATCTTGTTCTCAAAAGTAAAATATTTTGAAAAATTTAATATCGAAGTTAAAGCAGCAGAATTATTAAAATAAGATTATAATATATTAAAAACTAAATAGAAAAAGGGAAAAGATGAGAAATGAAGTAATTTATCAGATATTCCCTTTAACTTTTTCAGATGCAGAGAAAAAAGGTAAAGGAAATATCAAGGGAATAATTAATAAACTTGATTATTTAAAAGATTTAGGAGTAACTAGAATTTGAATTTCACCATTCACTAAATCACCATTTAAAGATAGTGGGTATGATGTTGCTGATTATTGTGCAATTAATGAAGATTTTGGTAGTATGAAAGATGTTGAAATTTTAATAGAACAAGCTAAAAAAAGAAATTTAACAATAATTTTGGATATTGTTTTTAACCATACATCAGATAAACATGAATGATTTCAAAAAGCATTAGCTGGTGAAGAAAAGTATTTAAACTATTATATTTTTAAAGATTCTATTAATGGAAAACTGCCAACTAACTGAAAAAGTAAAATGGGTGGATCAAGTTGAGAATATGTTCCAAGTTTAAAAAAATATTATTTACATTTATTTACAAAAGAACAACCAGATTTAAATTGAGAAAATCCTGAAGTTAGAAAAGAATTAATTGATGTATTAAAATTTTGAAAAGATAAGGGCATTAGTGGATTTAGACTTGATGTTTGTAATTTATATAGTAAACCTCAAGTTTTTGAAGATGACAATATAGGTGATGGAAGAAGATTTTATACTGATGGTAATAATGTTGAAAAATATTTTAAATTAATGAATGATGAAATATTTGGAAAAGATGAAAATATCTTTACAGTTGGCGAGGTTTCTTCAACTACAAAAGAGAAATCTGCTAAATATGCCAAAAATGAAAATCATGAATTGGATTCTGTATTTACATTTTTACATTTAAAAGTAGATTATGAAAATAATAATAAATGAACTTTTGTTAAACCAGACTTAAAAGCTTTTTGAAATTTACAAAAAGAATGGCAAGAATATTATCAAATTCAAAATTCAACACTTGCTTTATTTATGAATAACCATGATCAACCAAGAGCTGTTTCAAGATTTGGTAATACTGAAAAATTTTGATATGAAAGCGCAACAGCAATTTTTACATTTACATCATTAATGCGTGGTGTTCCATTTATTTATCAAGGTGAAGAAATTGGAATGACTAATTTGTCATTTAATAAACTTACTGATTTTAAAGATGTAGAGTCAGTAGGTAATGCGCAAGATTTGTTAAAAATAAAAAATGAAGAAGAAGTTTTAAATATTCTGAGAATTAAATCAAGAGATAATGCAAGAAGTGTAATGCAATGAAATGACTCGAATAATGCTGGTTTTTCAGAAGCTGAAAATATGGATTTATTTTTAAATAGCAACTACAAATTCATTAACGTTGAAAGTCAAATTAAAAATAAAAATTCTGTTTTGTCATTTTACAAAGAAGTTATTAAATTAAGATTAACTAATGAAATTTTTAACTCAGGTAAAATAAGTTTTTTTGAAAGTCAAGATTATGCTTACTCAAGAACCTTAAATCAAAAGGAAATTATAGTTTTAACTAATTGAACAGTTAATTATAAAAAAATAAATTTAGATTTAATAGAATCTGACTGAAAAATAGTTTTAAATAATTATGATAAATTTAATTTTAACGAGTTAGAACCTTATCAAGTTATTGTAATTGAGAGGAAATAAGCAAAGTGAGATATAACGATCGTGAGAAAGCAGGTTTTTCTTTAAATTCAAGTATAGCTGTGTTCATAGTATCAACAATACTATTTATAGCAAGTTGTATTTATATAGGATTTGCAAAACCATTCCCATATTGATGGGTATTAGCAATTATTGTTGGATTTCAAACAATAGTAAGTGTAATTTATTGTTGATTTGCAATATTTAAAATTGACATATATGGTAGTTATTTAAATGAAAAGTCAATGAAAATTGTTTTTGCTTTAGTTCTTCTTGAATTATTTTTATTAAATATTTTTGCTTTTATGTATGGAATATATACATATAGAAAAATTTATTTAAGTACAAGACATATACTTTAAAGTTTAGGAGAGAAAAAAATGATTTTTAATATTGATTTAGGAGGAAATTCAGCCAAATGTGCTTTAATAGAAAATTTTGAAATAAAAAGCAAGTTTTTTATTGAAACACCAAAATTTGAAATAATAGAAAATTTAAAGAAAATGATTGACATTTATTTTAAAGAAAATAGTTTTAATTGATCAGACATTGAAGCAATTTCTTTTTCAATACCAGGAGCATACGATAAAAAAACAGAAAGTATCGTATTTGCAGGAAATTTAAATTGATGGAATTATCCTTTGCTTAAAGAAGCAAAACGAATTTTTAATTTTGAAAATATATTTATTCTTAATGATGCAAATGCAGCAACTTATGGTGAATGAAAGAAAGGTCAAAATAGTAAACCTAATTCAATGATGCTTTTCACTTTAGGGACTGGTGTAGGACATGGATTAATTCTAGATAAAAAACTTTGAGAAGGATCAGGCAAAGGTTTTGCAAGTGAAGGTGGGCATGGTGGTTGTTTTGCTGAAGAAGAATTACTATGTTCATGTGGAGTATACGGTTGTTTAGAAGCAAAAAGTAGTGCTACTGGAATTGAGCGTGAATTAAATAAAACTGATAACAAAAAATATATTGAATCAAAACTAGGTAAAGAGTTCAAAGAAATTAAAATAATAGATATTGTCGATCTTTTTAATGACGAAGATACTGTAATAATTAATATTTTTAAAGAATGTCTTTTGCCAATGGCAAAAGCAATAGGGTATTTGCAAACAGTTTTAGAAGTTGAAAAAATCTTAATTGGTGGAGGACCATCAAATTTAGGAAACAAAATAACTGAAATAATTTTAGATAATTTAAAAAAATATACTTTAAAATCTTTTTATGAGAATATGACAATTGAAATAGCTAATCTCGGAAATGATGCAGGAATTTGAGGTGCACATTACTGAGCTGTTGAAAATTCTAAAAAAGAAACATTTAATAATAAAGTCTAAATATTTAGAATTAAATAATAAATTAAAAAATTTAAGTAAATAAAAACATAACTACTTTTAAATTAGTTATGTTTTTATTTATAGTTTGGAGCTTCAGCAGAAATTTCTACATCATGTGGATGAGACTCTTTTAAACTTGCTCCTGTTATTTTAACAAATTTTCCATTGGCTCTTAAATGTTCAATGTTTGCAGAACCTGTATAACCCATTCCGCTTCTTAAACCTCCAACCAATTGGAAAACAACTTCATCAAGTGTTCCTTTATATGGAACAACTGCTTCAATTCCTTCTGGTACTAATTTTTTAGCACCTTTTTGGAAATAACGATCACTACTTCCACGTTTCATAGCTGCTAATGAACCCATTCCAACATATGTTTTATAACGTTTATTGTTTATTATAACTTCTTGACCAGGAGCTTCTTCAGTTCCAGCAAGCATGCTTCCTAACATTACAGAATGAGCACCAGCTGCAAGAGCTTTAACAACATCACCAGAATACTTAATACCACCATCAGCAATTAAAGTTACATCTTTATTAATAGACCAGTTGTAAACATCATTAATTGCTGTAATTTGAGGTACTCCAACTCCTGCAACAACTCTTGTTGTACAAATACTACCAGGACCAATTCCAACTTTAACACAATTAGCTCCAGCATTATATAAAGCCTCAGCACCATCAGCTGTACAAATATTACCTGCAATGATATCTAAATCCAAATATTTGCTTCTAATTGTTTTTACAACTTCTAAAATACCCTTACTATGCCCATGTGCTGAATCAACAACTAAAACATCAATTCCTGCTTTTACTAAAGCATCAACACGAACTAAAGTTTCATCATTAACTCCAACAGCCCCGCCAACTCTTAAACAACCTTTTTGATCAACACAAGCATTAATAAATTCTTTAGAAGGTTTTACACCTTTAACAATTTTAATTTCATTTGCTTGTTGTTCTATTGTTAAGTTTTTGTGAACAATTCCAATTCCACCAATACTTGCAATAGCTATTGCAAGTTCTGATTCAGTTACAGTATCCATTGCTGCTGAAATGATTGGGATATTCAATTCAATATTTTTTGTTAATTTAGTTTTTAAACAAACTTCATGTGGTAACACTTCTGAATAATTAGGTACTAATAAAACATCATCAAAAGTTATAGCATTACTAATTATTTTTCCATTTAAATCTTTATTCATATTTTACTCTCATTCTATTGTTCCAGGAGGTTTAGATGTTACATCATAAACAACACGGTTTACATTGTCAACTTTATTAATTATTTCATTAACTACTTCATCTAAAAATTCTCAAGGAAGATGTGTACTTGTTGCGGTCATGAAATCAATTGTATTAACACTTCTTAAAGCAACTACATAATCATAAGTACGATTATCACCCATTACTCCAACTGTTTTAACAGGTAATAAAGTAACAAAAGCTTGAGAAACAGAATTATATAAATTTCATTCTCTTAGTTTTTTAATAAATATCGCATCAACTTCTTTTAGTATTGCTACTTTTTCTTTAGTTACCTCTTCAATAACTCTAATTCCTAAACCAGGTCCTGGAAAAGGATGACGATTAACCATTTCTTCAGGCAAACCTAATTTAAATCCTACTTTTCTAACTTCATCTTTAAAGAGATTTCTTAAAGGTTCAATTAATTCGAATTTTAAATCTTCAGGTAATCCACCAACATTATGATGTGATTTAATAGTTTTTGAACTTGCTCCATGAGAAGAAGATTCAATGACATCAGGGTAAATTGTTCCTTGAGCTAAAAAGTCAGCATCTTTAAATTCTCTAGCTGCATTTGTAAATACATCAATAAAAGATTTACCTATTGCTTTACGTTTAGCCTCAGGTTCTTTTAGACCTTTTAATTCAGAAAAGAAAAGATCACTAGCATCGACTAATTTAATATTTATATCAAAGTTAGTTTTATATGCTTTCATAACTTCAACAGCTTCATCTTTTCTTAATAAACCTGTATCAACAAATATACAAGTTAATTGTTTGCCAATGGCTTTTCCAATAATAGCAGCTGCAACTGAAGAATCAACTCCACCACTTAAACCTAAAATAACATTTTTATCTTTAACTGTTTCTCTTATTAGTTTTATTTGTTGTTCAATAAAATCATCAAGATTTCAATCTTTAGAACATTTTGCTATGTTAAATAAAAAGTTTTCTAGCATTGTTTTTCCCTGTAAAGAATGCGTTACTTCTGCATGAAATTGAATTCCATAAATAGGCTTTGAGTTATGAGCAATAGCAGCAACACTTGCATCAGAGTGAGCAATTTGTTTGAAATCATTAGGTAATTTAACTACATGATCAGCATGACTCATTCAAACTTGTGAATTTTTATCTACATTATTAAATAAAAGATTAGTTTCATCATCAATAGTAATAGTTGCTTTACCAAATTCTTGCTGATCGGCTAATTCAACAGAACCATCAAAATATTGAGTTAGTAATTGCATACCATAACATACGCCAAGAATTGCAATGTCTAAATTTAAAATTGCTGCATCAATCTTATAAGCATTTTGTAAATATACACTTGATGGTCCACCAGAAAGAATAATCCCCTTTAATAATGGGTAATCCTTAATCTTTTCAATATTAGTATCAAAAGGTAAAACTTCTGTATAAATATTAGCCTCTCTAACTCTTCTAGCTAATAACTGAGTATATTGGCTTCCAAAATCTAAAATTAAAATTTGAGTGTTTTTCATTTTTGTCTCCTTTTAAAATAAAAAAGAGGTTTTTTTATTAAAAAAACCTCACTCTTATAGTCTAAGGATAGGTCCAAAGGCAGGTCGACAACCCATTATGCTGCCATGTATAAGTTTTTTTATTTATAATTTATTTTATTTATTATATATTAATTTTTTAAAGAGATTTATATTAAAAATAAAAAAAGAGAAAATAATTTTCTCTTTTTGAATATTAATTTTTTTTTAAAAATTAAGCGTTAACTTTTTTAATTGATAATTTTGCTTGAGCTTTTTCATCGTTTAATTCTAAAATTAGAACTTCAACGTCTTGACCAATCTTAACAAAATCATTAATATCGTTAACGAATGTGTTAGCAATTTCACTAATGTGAATTAAACCTTTGTATTGTTTACCGTCTAATTCGAAAATTGCAAAAGCACCAAATGGAGCAATGTCAGACACTTTAACTGATATAACTTTGTTCATTTTCATCGTCTACTTTCTATAATACTGATCAAATAGATAAAATTATGAACAAATATCAAAATTATGTTTAAAATTTTAAATTCGATTGATTCCAATACTAATTTTATTATATCAATTACTTTTACTTTATTGTAAGTTAATTTATTTTTTCCAAATTTTATTTTATAAGCTAAATTTAAAATTTTTATAACTTTCTTATCTTTTTAAAAAAAGGAAACTCATTCAATTAAGAATGCATTCCCTTTTTATTATTTTTTTCTTTTTTTGGATAAATTGGTTCTTCTGTTTTATTTTTCAGTTTAATTATATTTGTTTTATGTCGTATAACTAAAATTACCATTCCTATTATAATTACAATTTGACCTGTTAACATACCATCAGCAAAGTTTTGCTGATGAATTTCTGAAGAAAACTTATGCAAGTAGTTATAAAAACTAAATACTATGTTATTATCTCAAGCACCAATGAAAGAATCATAACCATTAAATATACTGTAGTGTGATACACCATAAGTTCAAGGTATTCACATTAGCAATAATATTGTTACAGTTCCAATAATTGAAGATAAACTAACTTTACGATATTTAAAAGCAAAAATTCATCAAACTATAAAGAATATCAAAAAGTATAAGTAATTAACTACAACTAATAACCCTAAGAAGCAACTAACAGCTTTTCCACCCTTAAATTTATATCAAATTGGTCAACAATGTCCAATAAGAACAAAAATACATGGAATAAAGTAACTAGTTTTACTAAAAAGTTCATTTGGAATCATTGATAATCCTACTGCAAATGCTGCTGTTATTAAAACTTTAAAACCATCAAGTAAAGCAACAGCTAAACCTCATCTTTTGCCTAAAATTCTAACTGTGTTTGTTGCACCAGGATTATTTGATCCTACCTCATAAATACTAACGCCTTTAACTCATCTAGTAATTGGTACTGATCAAAGAACACTACCCAATAAATAACCAAATATTGAAGCTATAAAAATTCCTAACATTTTAATCAAATCCTTCCACAATAAATTTATTATATCAAATAGGTTAAAGGTTTTATGTTAAAATTTATTATAAGAAATTTAACTAAATAAACGGGAGAAAACTATGAGTGAACAAATATTGAAAAGAAATCTTGATTTAACTATTGAAGAATTAGTTAAACAAAATGCGCAACTAAAAGAAAAAAATAAAGAACTTTATAAACAAGTTAACAAAATTGATAGTAAAACAGCTGGATGATTAAGATTATTATGATTTATTCCTATTTTAGGTTGAGTTATTTATAATGCAATAATGACAGGAAGAAAATCTTCACAAAAATATTTAAATCAAGTTTTACCTATTAAAGAAAAAATAGCAATTAATGAATTTCAAGTGGTTTATAATGAAAAAATAATTGATGATAAAAAATAAGACCTTATGAAATACATAAGGTCTTTTAATATAAAATTTAAATTTCAAATAAATCCAAGAAAACAGTATCATAAATTCTTTCTAATCAAAATAATTTATGAACTGTGGCTTTATTAAATTTTGCTTTCATTCTATTTTCAAGTAAGTCAACATAACTTTCTCAAATTTCTTTATACCGGTCAAGAATTTCACCATTAATTTCAACCATTCTACCTTGATCAGGTCTAGTTAAATCATCTTTATTAACTAAAATAAATAAACCATTTTTTGAAGTTAAGTTATTTTTACTAAATTTTAAGTTTAAATAGTTATCTTCAAATTCAACATCTTCAAATAAAGACTTATTTGAGAAATACTGATCTTTAATTAATTTTACATAGTTTGCATCAACTGCTTTAGAGTTAGCAGCAATTTTATTAAATGAGTTCAAAAATGATGGAAGAAGCATCATGTCTATAGTGGTTCTTAAAATAGCTCAGATAAGAACTTTATTATCATTTGTTGAAACAAAATAACGTTGAATTTCAAAGTTCATTAAAATAGTAATGTAGAAGTTTGATGCAACAAAGAAGATTAAAAATCAAATAGGTGTAAATGAAATTTCTCTAACTGCTCTAAATTTTTGCTTATCTACTTTAGATTTATATTTAAAAACGACTATTTTTTTAAAATACAAGTTTTTTGAAAATCAATTCATATAAGTAAATTTTGCAAGCATTAATGCTGAAATTATAAGCATAGCATATCTAACAACATTTTGTCCAGTTCCTTCATTTATCACAAATGATGATAAAATAAATAAAATTGTAATAACCGATAACATTGCAACATCTAATATAAATAAAAATAACAAGTAAGGAATAGTTTGTAATAAAAGATTAGTAATCTTTTTATGTGTTTTAATCAAAGTCTGTCTTTTTTCTTTTTCAGAGACTTGTTGATTATTAATTTTGCTGTTCAAATCAGAAAGCAGTTCTTTTGTCTGTTTAACTTCTTTTTTAAGAGGTTTAACAATTTTTACTTTTGATTTAGTTTTATTTTGTTCTGCCATATAATCTCCTTTTCACAATTAAATATTATAAAGTAAAATAGATTAAAAATAACGAAAATCAATTAGAATATTTATATTTAAAGACTATAATTATCATAAAGTAATTAAAAAAGGAGAAAAATATGACAGTACACTATAATGAGATGTTGATGATGCTTTATAACATGCCAAAAAATGCTGCTATTTTTGCAGATTTTGATAAATGAGATGAAAATGAAAATAAACTTATTGCATTAGCTAAAAAGACAAATAATGATTTAATTTTAGTGCAAAAAGAATTAAACAATTTTAATCATATAATCTCAAGCAAAGGAATAGAACAAAAAGCAAAGGAATTAAACTGTGAACTAGTTTTATGACATTCATTTAATGAAGAGTATGATTACTCAAGAATTAAACAAGATTTAAATATAACAAAAGCTTTTGTTTTTGATAACAATAAAGATTTATTGAAAATTAAAGAAAACTTTGAAGATATTGAAATATTAAATTATGATCAAAAACTAAATTTAAATATTAACAAATTAGAAGAATTGTTAAAAAATGGAAAAGTTAAAGAATATCAAAAATTAAATGGTTTTAATTTTGGTTTTAAAGGTTTCATAGAACATGGAAACCATATAGGAAGAACAATCAACTATCCAACAGCTAATATTGTAATTAACAATGAACTTGTATTAAAAGAAGCAGTTTATATAACTACAGTAAAATTACCTAATGATGATAAAAAATACCCAAGTATTAGCGCTTATTGAACCAATAAAAATGGAATTAATGTATTTGAAACCCATATAATAAATTTTAATCAAGATATATATGGTTGAGGTGTTGAAATTGAATTAGTAGAATTTATACGTGAAAGTATTAAAGTTAAAGATCTTGATGAACTAAAATGTTTATTGAATGATGATAAGCAAAAAGCACTAGAATATTTTAAAGGAGAATAATATGGAAAAACCAATATTAGGTAGTCATGTAGGAATGAGCAAGGCAAATAAACATGGAGAATATTTAATTGGAAGTGTAAATGAGGCTTTAAGTTATGGTGCAAATACTTTAATGATTTACACAGGCCCACCACAAAATTCAAAAAGAACACAAACTGATAAATTACATATAGAAGAGTTCAATAAAATTTTGGCGCAAAATAACATTGAGAAAAGAAATATTATTGTTCATGCACCTTATATTATTAATATTTCTAACCCTGTCAATCAAACTACATGAGACTTTGGAGTTGACTTTTTAAAACAAGAAATTCAAAGATGTGAAGATTTGGGAGTTAATATTTTGGTTTTACATCCAGGGGCTAGATTAAAAGGAGAATATATTGATGCATTAAATGCATTAATTAAGGGACTTAATGCTGTAGCATCTGTACAAAAAAATGTAATTATTGCTTTAGAAACAATGTCAGGAAAAGGAACAGAAGTAGGATTAACATTAAAAGATTTTAAGTATGTTTTAGACAATGTTAATGAACCTAGCAAAGTTGCTGTTTGTTTGGACACATGTCATATGCATGATGCAGGATATGACTTTAATGATTGAAATTCAATTAAAAAAGAAATAGAAAATACAATTACAAAAGAAAAAGTAGTTTGTTTTCATTTAAATGATTCAAAAAACCCTTTATTAGCTCATAAAGATAGACATGAAAACATTGGATATGGTTTTATTGGTTTTGATAATCTTTTAAGTGTTTTATGAGATGATGATTATATAAAAGTTCCTAAAATTTTAGAAACTCCTTATGTTGAAGATAAACCTCCATATAAAGAAGAGATTGATAATTTAATTAATAAAAAATTTACTAAAAAAGTAAAATAAAATATGAGATAATAATTAATAGAAAAAGGAAGGTGATATTATGAGTGAACAAAAAATAAGCTTAACAAAAAGACGTGCTTATTTAGTACAAATGTTTTATAGATACTTATTAATGAATAATGATACAAATTATATTAAACAAGATATTTTAGATGAGATTCAAGAAAAACTTGATGTTGAAACAACATTAATAGCTAATAATATCGCTGAAAAACTTTCTGATCTTAAAAAAGAAATTAAGAAACATTTAAGTGCTTCTTGAAAATGAGAAAGAATACCAACTTATGTTCAATCAATTTTAGTTGTAGGAGCTTATGAAATTATTTTTACACCAACTCCTAAAGCTGTAAGCATTAATGAACTTGTTAAATTAGTAAAAGAAAACCTTCCAGATTTTGATTATAAATTTGTAAATGCGTGTTTAGATAAGATAATAAAAATATAATGGAAAACAAAATATTTTCAGTTGCTGAAATAAGTCAGATATTTAAAGAAGCAATTGAAGGTAGTAATTATTTTAAAAATATATATGTCAGAGGAGAAGTGAGTAATCTAACTTTTAACAAATCTGGACATGTATATTTTTCTTTAAAAGACAATCAAAGTACTATTAGTGCAATGATTTGGAAAAGTAACGCGCATAAACTAACTAATTTAAAAGTATCAGAAGGAATGGAAATAACATGTTTTGGAAGAATAACTTATTATGTTCCTAGCGGAAGGGTAAGTTTTGAAGCTGTTGATGTTAGTGTTGAAGGTAAAGGTGATCTTCAAGTAATTTTTGAAGAACGTTTAAAAGAAATTAAAACATTAGGTTGAACTGATGCATCAATTAAAAAACCAATTAACAGATTTGCAAAAAATATTGGATTAGTAACTACTGATTCTGGAGCCGCAATTCAAGATTTAATAACAACTTTAAAAAGAAGAATGCCTTCAGTCAATATTTATTTATTCCCAACTATGGTTCAAGGTGAAAATGCTAAATTTGATATTGCTAAAAAAATTAAACAGGCAAATTTATTTTCACCAAAACTAGATGTTCTTATTGTAGGACGTGGTGGTGGAAGTTATGAGGACTTATGAACTTTTAACGAAATGGAAGTTTTAAAAGCAATAGTTGATTCTAACATTCCAGTAATTAGTGCTGTAGGACATGAACCTGATATTACCTTAAGTGACTATGTAGCTGATTTAAGAGCAGCAACTCCAACAGCTGCTGCTGAATTAGCATCAATAAGCAAAGATGAATTGTTAAAAGAATTAAATTATAATTATGAAAATCAAATAAGACTATTTAAAAGCGTTTATGATAATCATTACAATATAATTCAAGATTTTATGAAGCAAAATGTTATGAAAATAAATAATAAAGCTAATGTTCAAGTTTTAGATTTAAATTATATCGAACAAAGTTTTCAAAATAATATAAAAAATATAATAAATAAAAATGAAATGTTTATTGAGAACATTGAGTCAAAAAATGTTTTATTAGATCCTAAAAAACCAATGGAAAAAGGATTTGGTTTAATTTTAGACAAAAACAAAAGACTTATAACATCAGTTAAAGACATAATATTAAATCAAGAAGTTAATTTAATATTAAAAGATGGAGAATTAGAAACTATTATTAAAGGAGTTAAAAAACATGGAAAATAAAACATATGATCAATTAATTGCAGAACTAAAAGAAGAGACATTAAAATTATCATCAAGTGATATTTCAATGGAAGATGCAATGAAAATTTTTGAAGAAAATATTAAGAGAATTCAATTAGCAAAAGAAAAATTAACTGAATACAAAGGTACTATTAGCAAAGTTTTAGAAGACAACAAAATAGAAGAATTTAATTAAAAATGAAAAAAAGAATTGATGAAATTCTTGTAGAGAAACAATTAGTTTCTACAAGAAGTAAAGCTAAAGAACATATAGTCAATAGAAAAGAAATTTATGTTAACAATATTTTAATTACTAAAGCAGGCTATATGGTTAGTGAAGCAGACTTAATAGAAATCAGATTAAATCAAAGTACTTTTGTTTCAAGAGCTGGATTAAAATTAGAAAAAGCAGTTAAAGAATGAAAAATTAATCTTGATAATAAAGTTTGTTTAGACATTGGAGCTTCAACTGGAGGTTTTACTGAAGTTTGTTTAAGAAATAATGCAATCTTTGTTTATGCTGTTGATGTTGGAACTGATCAATTAGATTTAAAATTAAAAAATAACACTCAAGTTAAAGATATGCAAAAATTTAATTTTAGATCTGCTAAAAAAGAAGACTTTGAAAAAGAAATAGAGTTTTTTTGCTGTGATGTTAGTTTTATTTCATTAGATAAAATATTGCCAGTTTTAAGCAATTTAATAAAACCAGAAGTTAATGGAGTTGTGCTAATAAAACCAGAATTTGAAGCTGGAGTTAAATTAAATAATAATGGAAAAGTTAATTCAAAATCAACACATTTAAAAGTTATTCAAGATTTTATTAATTACGCAAAAAGTAGTGGTTTTTCAGTAGATAAGCTTGGTTATTCACCTATTTTGGGAAATAAAAAACAAAATATTGAGTATTTAGCGTTTTTAACAAAAAAAATGGAAACTAAAAATTGAAAGATTGAAGAATTAAACAAGGTTATTAATCAAGCTTGGAAATACCTTGTTTAAAAAAGGAGGCATCTATATGAAAGAAAAAATAATTTTGCATCTTGATATGGATGCTTTTTTTGCAAGTTGTGAGCAAGCTCATGATAAAACTTTAAAGAATAAGCCTGTTGTGGTTGCACGAGATAATGATAGAAGCATTATAGTAGCAGCTTCATATGATGCTAGAAAATATGGCATTAAAACTGGAATGCCTATTTTTATGGCTAAGCAATTAGCTTATGGAGAATTAATAATTAAAACAGGCAATCGCGAATTATATGAAGAGTATAGTGAAAATATATTTAATTTAATTAAAGAAGAATTTACTTATAAAGTTGAGGTTTTAGGAATAGATGAATGTTTTATTGATGTAACAGAAATTTGAAAAAAATATGGCAATGTTAATAATTTATGTTTAGCAATGCAAGCTGCTGTTTATCAATTAACTGGTTTAACCTGCAGCATTGGTGCTAGTTTTACAAAACTATTTGCAAAAATGGGTAGTGATATGAAAAAACCAAATGGTATAACAATTATTACTAAAGAAAATTATAAAACTTTAATTTGAAATAAACCAATAGAAGATGTAATAGGAGTTGGAAGTTCAGGTCTTGAAAAAATGCATAATTTAAATGTCAAAACAGTTAATGATTTTATTAAATTAGATGAAAAAGTTATCACAGAAAAATTTGGTTTAGTAGGATATAAATTATTTGAAAAACTTAATGGAATTAATAATAATAAAATAAATTATTGAGACAATAGTTTAAAATCTGTTTCCAAAGAAAAAACATTTGATAACAAAAATGTATCAATTGAAGAGATTGAAGAAATTCTTTTTAACTTAACTCAAAAAGTTGTAAAAAAACTCCAAGAAAATCAAACCTTAGCTAAAACTGTTCAATTATCTATTAAGTTTTATAATACAGATATAAATTTTGAGAAAAAAGAACACAAAAAAAGAAAATCATACAGTGAATCTTTTATTGAATATACTGATAATTTAGAAAAAATATACTCAAAAGTAAAAACATTATTAGATGATATTTATGATGGAGAAAAGATATCCTTAATTGGAATTGGCGTAAGTAATTTAATTGAATCTAAAGATCTTGTAAAACAACAAAGTTTGGAAAATATAGTTCTTTAATGCTATAATAATTACTAATAAATAATGTAAAACTAATTGAGGAGAATATTATGAAATTTGGATTAAAAAGACAAGCAATAACGCTAATTTTAGTATCTTCATTATATGGTGTTAGTGCAGTTGCTTCAACAGTTCCAGGAATGGGAATTGAGTCAATTAGATTTATTAATTCTGTAAAGAATCAATTAGAAATAATTATGCCAAAGGATAAATATGTGTTAGATCCTAATAGTCCATTATATAAACCTATTATGGAAAATGTTATTAGAACTTCTTATTTAGCTGATGCTTTATCAACTATTGATTATTCTAATTCAAAAGAGTTAGAAATGTTTAAATCTGATTACACAGATTTTTCAAATGAATGATTTGATAAAAAATGGGAGCCTATTATTGCACAAGGCAAGCCTATTGATTTTTATGATATTGCAATGGATATGATTGAATTTGACAAAGCAATTGCAGCAGAGTTTCAATCATTTGGATATGTTAACACTGGAACACAATGAATATTTCATAAAAATGGAATAAATGAAATATTTTCTAGTGAATTAAAACAGAATGCAATAAAACAACAATCAATATGAGAACAAGATGAATATGAGTCTTTTATTGAAAGTTCAGGACCAGGTTTAACAGGAATAAAAGTTAAATCATCTCCAGGTACTAAATTAGTTAATAATAAAGTATGATTTTTGAATCAACAAATTGACTCAATTAAGTATGCTATTAATATTCAAAGTTTACAAAATCCTTTTGTTAATAAAAATCTTTCAATTGATGAAGTTACTGATTATGTAACTATTGATGATTTGTACCACCCAAACTTTACAAGAGGGATTATAATGGCACAAGTAAGTTTTATTTTTATGATTTCAGCAGCCTTAATAACTCCAACAGGATTAGGAATTGGAATTTGAAAATATAAGAAATATGAAAAGTTAAATTCAGAAGAAAGTGTAGGTGAATAATATGAAAAAATTATTATCACTTTTAGCTATGACAGCTTTAATAACACCAATTGTAGCAAACGTTGTTAGTTGTGGCGAAAATGAAGGTTCAGTTAATACAAATCCATTACTAATTGGTAAAAATATTGATAAATCAAAAGCTATTGATGATAGTATGCCTGGTAAATTTGGACTCACTAATTATTATGTAGTTGGAGATAGTTTAAGTGATGTTGATGGAATAACTCATTTAATTGACACTAAATTTTCAAGTCAATATTTATCTTTAAACGTTGAATTAGGTGGAGCTTATGGATATACAACAGAAGAAGGAAAACATTACAATACATTTACAAATGGACCAACAGCTGGTTCTCTTCTTTCAGAAAAACTAGATTTTGGAGAAATGAAACCAAGTAATTGATTATCAAAAAAGAGCGAACAAAATTATGGGAAAAATTACTCAGTTGGTGGAGCAACTGCTGCTAAGATTGATTTACCAACAGGATTGTTATTAAACGATGCTACTGTTGATAAACAAACTGAAGCATTAATTTCACAACATGAAATTAAAAATAACGATTTAGTTTTTTTTGAAATTGGTGGAAACGATTTATTTTCTTTGATCTCATTTTATGGGAATGAAGCAAAACAAGTGGAATTTATGAATGATAGTATTTACAGAATTAGAACAGCTTTTTTTAACTTATTAAATAATGGTGTTAAAAACATTATTTTTATGACTCCACCAAGAATGGATTTTGTGCCAAGATATCAATCAGTTTTTGAAGAGGCTAAAAGTGGTAATGTAAGTGCACAACAGCACGCAGACTTTATTCTTGCTATTTGTGATGAATATTATAACAAGGTAATTAATGTTTTAGAAGAAATTGAGCAATATTACCCTAATCAAATCAAACTATATGATATGTATAAAAAAGCAGATGAATTGGAAGCTGAATTTGATGAACATGTTTTAAAAACAACTGGAAAAAATTCAGTAAAAAGAAAAAGCTATTCTAATACATTGAATTTTGAAGTTGAATTAAATGGTATAAAACAAAATTTTGAAGGTTATTTAAACTTAGATTTATTAACTAATGTCAAAAACATAGCTAACCAGTTTAAAACTGATATTGAATTTGGTAAACAAAATATTTTAAATGTAAAAGTTATGCCAACTAGAGATAATGAAGTAACTGATGAAATTAATAACTATTTCTTTACTGATATTGTTCATCCTACAAAAAAAGTACATGAAATGGTTTCAGATATCCTTTTAGAGTATGCACAGGAGATGAGCAATCTATGAAAAAATTAATAGCTATTTTAGCATCAACAAGTATTATTGCTTCAGCTGCTACAACTGTTGTTGCATGTGGTACAATCAAAGAAATTAAAAATAAAACTGTTTTATACAATGAGCAAGATATTGATATTTTATTAAAGCAAGTTTCAAAAGCTTATTATTTAAATAATAAGCAAACAAATAATTATGATTTTAATTATGTATATCAAAATCAAATTAAAAATAAATTTATCTTAGACTTAGATGTTGAAGCAGAAGTTTCAAATACTAATAATATTACTAAATATGGAAGAATGAATGATATTCAAACAGTTTATTTTGGAGACGAATTAATTAATTCTAATTTAAAAGATAAATCTCAAATTGAAATTCAAAATGGTGACATGCCAAAAAACAAAAATCTTATTATGAATTTGGCAGATATATATCCACACATTATTTGATTATTGAGTAATGGAAAAATCATGAAATTGATGCTTTTTATTGTGGACTTAGGTATAAATATAATGCCGCAATTAATTTCTGATCAAGGACTATTAGATTATGCTGCAGCGTTATTACCAGATGCAAACATCAAGAAATTAGCAGAAGCTTTAAATCCTAGCAAATATGAAGGTTATACAATTGAGCAAGCTTTGGATTCATCAATTATTGATTTTGCTAATGGTTTAAATAGTATTGCAAAAATTGATATAAAACCATATAAGAATTCAACTCCTCAACAAGCTACAGAATGAAAAAATGCTGCTTTAAATGGTGTTACAGTTGCTATGCAAGAATTAACAAAACAACCAAATGTTAACTTGGACATTGTTGATAATTGAGAAGCCCTTTGTGGAATAATTAATTTTGGACGTATGATGTTGATTTATTTAAATGGTTTTGCAAGCACAAGAATAATTGATATAACTGAAAATGGAATTAATAATGAATTAAGTTGAAGAGATTTAGAGGCATATCGTAATATGTCTTATTCAAATCTTACAAATGAATTAGACATTAAAGAATTTGTTAATTATTTGGACCAAGCTTTTAAAAATGAAAATGGTACAGAAATTCAAAACTTACTTAAATTTTTATTTTGAGGAAGAAAGGATTACGAAAAGGCAATAAGAGTCGGTATTTCGCCAATTAATATTGAAGGTTTTATATCAAACTTTACAAATAAAAATTATTCAGAAAAAGGATTAGCTGGAATTTTTAAAGCATTATTAAATGGTGTTTCATCAAGCATGCCAATTGGAAGTTTAATAGTTGGTGGAATGGGTATTTTAAGTTCAAATGCAGATATTGTTTCATCAGCGCTTGAACCTCTTGCTAAACCTGCAATTTTAGCAGCAATACAAGTAGCTAAAGTGGGAAAAATAATTCCAGATAATATTGCAGAGATAGCAACTAATTTAATTAATAAAGGTGTTTTAACTAATCCTTGAACGGTTGGTTGAGAAAATTTATTTAAGGATTTATTCTTTAAAAGAAGAATTTCAGAAAATGAATGAATTAATGTATTAGGTTTACCAGTTAGTGGTAATAATACAATTGCAGGTTTAATAACAAAAACTAATATAGCTATCAAAAAAGATGATTCAGAACTTTTAAAAGTTGACTTTAATAAAGTTTCAAAATTAGTTGCTCAATTAGAAGGTGTAATTGAAATTGCACAAAAAAATCCAAAGGAATTACTTACTAAATTAGGATATGTAAAAAAGCCTAATGAAAAAGATCATTTTATTAAAAAAGAGTCATTTTTTGATTATTTAAATCAGATTTTAAATGATACAAAAGCTGTTCAAGGTATTATGGAAATAATTAAAGAAAAAACGACATTATTTGAAAAACAACAACAAGAATTAAAAACAAAAATTAATGATGAGTTTAAAGAATTGACCATAAGTGAATCTAAAGTTTTAGATCATGATACGTTTCAATATGTAATCAATGACCAAATTATAACTATTAAAATAGGAATCTATAAAAATAAATATTCTATAGTGAGCATAAATTCTAAGTAATCTTAAAATAAAAAAAACCTATTTTAGAAATTAAGGTTTTTTTTATTTTAAGATTGCCTATTACTAATGTATTCTTAGGCTATGTATTTTTAAGTAATAAAGCTCATTATAAAAATCCCAATTTGAACTACTATTTGAATAAGCTGATATTTTTGAAGTAAAAATTAATATGTCAGTGTTATAAGGTCTTTCAACTCTAATTTCCAATGCAAGTTCTCCTTCACCAGCTGCATTACTCACAGTTTTTTGTCTAAAAAGAGTAAAATCAAGTGGATATGTAGGTATAATTAAATCTGCTATATAAAAAGGTCCACTAAATTGATGGTCTTTTTCTACGTAACCTTTTCCTGAAACTTGTGTTTTACTTGAATATTCAACTGTAAGATAATTATTTTCTCTTAAAAGTGCGTTTAATGAAGATGGTGATTGTCATATAAGATTTTGGCCATAAACTTCCTTAGTATCTCTTCCTCCATTACTTGCATTACATCAAATATTTTCCATATCCAATTTACCTTTTGGATCAATAGTTACACCTTCATAATCATTAAATTTTTCTAGTACGTTTTCTGCTTGTTTTATAGTTAACGGTGCAATACTTGTTGTAGAAACACTTGTTACTCCTAACAAACCTGTTAAAATTTTAATCATATTATTATGCCTTTCCTCTTTCACTTCCCACCCGTCCAGCCAATTGTTAAAAGCTAAATACTATAATTTCAAAAATGAATGAAACTTAATTTATTATCCAATTACACATTAATTATAGGACTAATTTCTTTTTTTTACAAAATACAAATTATAAAATTTTAAGCTTTAATAAAACTATGAGTGATTAAGTTGAACTCTTAAAGCAATAAAAAATTATTTTTTTCTTTTTTTATGATTAATTACTGATTATATAGCTTATAAATTTTAACTTTTTATATTCTTTGATCAATAATTTATAATGCTTAATCTTTAAAAGGATTAGAATTTTTGTCTTTGCTTTTTTTAATAGCGTCAACTTTTAAAATTTCTTCAGCCTCTTTTGTTCTTTTTTTGTTAGAATTAACAATTTTTTCAATTTCGCTTTTATCCATTTCTTTATTTTCTTGCAGTATTTTTCTAATTTTTTCTTTTTTTAATTTTTGATTTTGTTCGTACTCTTTTTTTGCTACATAACTTTGATAACCCAATCTGCTAATCATCTCAAATACAGAAGCAGTTACTAAAAATAATAATATAATAGTTAAGAATATGTAAAAAACTACTTTAATATCTACAATAAAATGTGCTGTTATAATAAAAATAAAAGTTAGAATTACAGTTAGTATATATAAACAAAGTGCGCTTAAAAAATAAATTTTTTCTTTTTTCGTCAATTTATATTCATCTTTTTTAATGTCAAAAAATTTAATAAATCAATAAAACGCTAATATTAATGCTCCAACTATAAATAAAACTAATTCAGTTATTAAAAGTCCACTAGTATTACCATTAAATATATTCTTTTGAAAATCAAAAAATTTAATTAGTAAAACACTTAGAAAAAATAAACCTGATGTTGTAGCTAAATATTTTAAATATGTTTCTTTTTTACCCATTTATTTCACTCTTTTCTATTATTGTTTCAATTAGTGTTGTTTTTCTTCTTGGTGGAGTTATTCTGATTGCATCAAAAAATAAATCGCTATCTCCCAAAATAGTTATTTTGTCTTTAGCTCTTGTTATTGCTGTATAGATTAATGTTTTATTTATAAAACCTGTACTATATCTTTGCTGATCGATAACTAATAAAACGTTATTATATTCACTCCCCTGAGTTTTATGCACACTAGTTGCATAAGATAATTTTACATCACTAAAATTTTTAGGTTGTAATAATATTTCTTTATCATTAAAATCTGTTAATACATCTTTTAGTTTTCCAATTGCATTGTAATTAATTTTAATAATCTTTCCAACATCACCATTAGCTAAGTCTAATTCAGTATCATTTTTCAAAAACATGATTTTATCATCAACTACAAATCTGTAATCACCGCGATCATAAACTTTCTTTTTATCTTTTACATTTTCGTTGAATTCATTTTGAATTTGAGCGTTAATTTCATCAATTCCAAGACTTCCTCCGTACATTGGACAAATAACTTGTAAATGATTTGCTTTATTTTTTAAATCTTTTCAATGCTCTCCTACTATTTCAGTAACTTTTTGTAAAATGTTTTGCTTGTTATAGTCAAAATGTATATCAACATTATTTAAATCTTCTAAATCGTTTATTTCAACTGTTTCATTTAATACCTTATAAGCTAAGTCAACAATCCCATTGCCATTTTTTTGACGGTGGACTGTATCAAGTTTTATTACCTTTAAAAAGTTTAATTCTAATAAATCAGCAAAAGTATTTCCATATCCAACACTTGGTAATTGATTTGCATCTCCAACTAATACGACTTTTCTTACTCTGTCACATGATTGAATAAAACTTGCAAATAATTTATTATCAATCATTGAACATTCATCTAATATTACTAGCTTTTGTCTCAATGGATTATGTTGTGTTATTTGAAATTTGCTAAGTTCTTTTGCTTCCAATAATTTATGAATTGTTGTTGCATAAGACTTTTGATAAGTTTCTCTAATTCTTGCTGCTGCTCTTCCTGTTGGTGTTGCTATTGCATAATCTTCAGTACCACTCATACGATTAAATAATTTAACTATTCCTTTAATTAAAGTTGTTTTACCAGTTCCAGGTCCACCAGTAATGATTGACAATTTATTGTTGGCAAATAGTTCTAATGCCTTTTTTTGTTTTTCATCAAATTTAAAATTCTTAATTTTATTTTCAAAAGCTATTTCTTGTTCTATTTGTTCTATTTCATATGAAATGCTCTCGTTATTTGCATTTTTAGTGGTTTCATTAAGCTTAATTATATTATCTGCGATAATTTGCTCTTCTCTTCATGATTCTTCTGTATAAATGCGATTTTTAGTTAATTTTAAAATACCTTTTTCTTTGGCATATAAAATACCTTCTAATAATAAATCAATGTCTTTAATTTTTAATTTACGCATTAGACTTCTTGATAAATAATCTTTGTTTGTATAAGTGTCCCCTGTTGCAAATAAATAGTCATCAGCTAACTTTCAAGCTCAGTAGGCTATTCTCTCTGGTGAATGTAATTCTAATCCAAAATAAACAGCAACTTTATCAAGTTCTTCAAATGAAGCAATTTCTTTATCTTTTGCAAATGATAAAAATGAATTTGAAAAAATGCTTTCAATAATATCATTGTCTTGATCAAAATGATTATCCATTCAATCTAATATAGATGTTTTAAGATTATTTTCAAAAAAGATATATCTTAATCTTTCTTGTCCTTCTTGTCTGATATTATCTTCTATTCCTTTTTTAATAATTGGAATATAAATAGCATTAAGACCTGCTATTTCATTTAATAATTCAATATTATTAACTAATTGCGTAATGGCTTTGTCACCTAAGTGATTTATTATGATTTGAGCTGTTTTTTCTCCTACACCTGGAAATGCAGGACCAGCTAAAAATTTAACTTGTTCTTTAGTTGAATGAATAGGCGCTTTTCGATAAGTTTGAACATTAAAACTTTTGCCATAACGAGGATGTTCTTCAAAATAACCAGTTATTTCATATAGAGTTTTTTTATCCATACTAGTTATTGATCCTTTAATACTCATATGTTGTTTTAAATTATCTTCACTAGCAAATGTACCAGTTCCTCAACCAGCATCATTTGAAAAACCATATTTAACTACATATCCTCTAAAAGTTAATAATTCATTCATCTTCTCACCCTTTATATTTATATATTTTATAACAAATTGTTTTTATTACCATTAATTATTTTTAAGTTAGTTTTAATTGTTGTATTATAAAGATATTGGAGAACACTATGATTGAAATTAAATTTAAAAACCAAGCAGAAATTGATTCATATAATAAATATAAAGAACTTAAAGGTATTGAATATCATCAATATATAGCTAAATACTTAAACACTGATCAATATTCTAAAATAGCTGTTGTCATTCAATATGATCTAAGACTTAAATATATTCTTTATCGTTATATTTGCTTTTTTGAAGAATATATAAGAGCTGTATTAATGAATTGCAATATTAAGGATATAAATTATTTTTTAAATGAAAATACTAGTATGAGTGAAACTCAACAAATATATTATAAACACAAGGACATAATTGAACAGATTTACCCTAGCAAGCCAATTATAGCTAAAAATGACTTTGATAGAATACGAGAATTAAGAAACCAAATTTCCCACTTTAAGCCAATAATTTTAGATAATATAATTGAAAATCAAACTAATATTAACTTTTTATACAAAAATTTAACTAAAAATTATCAAGCAAATTTTAAAAATGAAATTAATTTAATTGGTAATGAAGTTGATCTTTTGGATAAAGTTAAAATTAAATTTGAAAATTAATATTTTTTATTAATCTAATTAATAGAAAAAATCAGAAGGTTTTAAAAATCTTTATTTTTTTCTTGTAGTACTTGATAATATAGAATAGTTGATATAAGATTATGCTTAAGGAAAAGGAAAAAAATATATATGAACAAAAAAGATAAAAAAAATATGGATAAATGGTTAAACATTTTGTCTAAAAAACTTTCAGGTTTAAAATCTTTAGATCGTAAAGATATAATTGAAAATTACAAAGATTTATGAAATGAAGAATTTTCTCAAGGTAAATCAGCAAATGAAATTTTATTAGGATTAAGATCTATAAACGAAATAGCAAAAGAGTTTTATGAAGAATTTGGGATTATTAAAAATCATAAAGGTGAAGTAACAAAAATAAAGATAGTTAATAGTAAAACAGAATCAACAACATCATTTTTTAAAGAAATAAAAGGTTTTTTTATTAAAACATTTGGTTTGCTTTATTCAATAACTGCAATTTTAATATCTATTACTTTATTTTTAACATTTGTAGCTATCATTGTGGCAATTCCTGTTGCTTTAGTTTTAGCATTTATTAATTTTGAATTCTTAGTGGTTTTACCATTGGCGATTGGGGTTATGGGTATTGGTGTAATTGTTTCAATATTCCTCTTTTTTCTAAGTAGCTCCTCTTACTATACTGTAAAAGCAATTTTTTATAAATGATTTACTAAAGAGTCATTAATTAGTAAAGACAAAAAGAAAAATTCAAATAAAATTATGCTATGCATACTTATTATTGCTGGAAGTATGGGAGGAGTTGGAGCGATAACTTCAACTGTTGGTAATGATTCAATCTATGGATCAATTATTTCAGGAAATTACTTAAATAAAAGTGAAAATGAAATTTTTAATTTGGAACAAGCAATATCAGATGTTTTTGATGGTAAAGAAAATGAATTTAATGATAACTCAAATATATACATTGATTTTAATTGATCTTCATCACCTTGATCTATATTTGAAATAAATTATAATCAAGAACTTTTAAACAACACATTAACAATTGAAAAAAACTTTAACTTTAAACAAACTTTAGGAGACCAATTTGTAATTACTCAAAATACTGAAAAAAATTATTGAAATAAAAATACAAATGCAAATGGTGGCTCACTATACTTGAATTTCAATATTTCAGCACCTTGAAATGCTAAATTTCTTTCAATAACACCAATTAAATATAAAATAACTTATAATTTCACAATTAACGGTGTACAAGCAAAAAAAGTTTTTGTAAGATTTTAGTATTATGGATAAAGAATTAAAAAAAGGAATATTAGAAATGCTTGTATTAAATTTTCTTTCACAAAGAAACTTTTACGCATACGAATTAAATAGAAAACTTAATGAAGTTGTTGAAACTAATGAGTCAACTACCTATGCAATTTTCAAGAAGCTAGTTGATAAAGGTTTTTGTAAACACTACTTTGAAGAATCAACAACAGGGCCAATGAGAAAATGTTATAAAATAACAAAGCTAGGCCTAGAGCATTTAGAAGTATTAAAGAAATCTTGAATGGAAATATCAAAAAAGGTAACTTTACTAATAGATGATAAAAAAATGTAAGGTAAAATATAGGAATACCAAAATAAAATAAGTATTAAATAATATATTATAAAAGATGCAAAATTGCGTCTTTTTTTGACTTTATTGAATTTAAAAATACTAATAGTAATCTTTTACATAAAAATAACTTAAGTTAAAATGTTTAAGTTATTTTAAGTTCTTTATTTGATCTTTGATAAAGTTAAATATGTTATTATATTTTTCATATTTAAAATTAATATATAAGTCATTTAGCATTAAATTAAACTTATCAATGTTAGTTTCGTCTAACAAAATAAATTTATAAAAGTTCTCCAATAATATTTTATTAGCGATTAAAAATACAGTTCTTTTATTTCCGTCAAAGAAAACTTGTTGAGTAATTATAAATAATAGTATGTGCGCTGCTATTTCTTCAGAAGTACTAGCTTGGTTTAAAAGTTTATTTAACTTTTAATCAATTCTCTATTCACTTAAGAATTTAGATTCCTTTTCAACACCTTTAACATAAATATTTTTATTTCTAAAAACTCCGGGAAGCAATGTTTTATTTTCTGTATGAGTTTATTAAGTTCTTTTATAAAAACAGATTTATTTGGTTTAAAAAGATTTTATATTACTTTTGAAGCAGCTTTTCACATATTAATTATGATTATGTTTTCAAATTCATCAAAATCGCTATTATGATTATAACAATTAACCTATTTCTTAACTTGTATTTGGTATTCGGCTAATACTATTTATAATCGTTTTATTATTATAAATAGTCCCTTTCTTTAATAAAGAGTGTAATGACTCTATAACAACATTAACATAACAAACACCTGTTCTACCCATAGAAATAACAATGTTGTTTTTATTTGCTATATTTTGATATTGAACTCCTCTATCAGAGTGTAAAATTACCCCGTTTATATTTATACAATCTCTTTTCATTTTTTAAAAATGTTTTTTTTCTCTAGTAGTCATTTTTATTTTCATTTATTTTCTTTCTAGTCTTCTAAAAAGAGAATAAAAAAAAGCATAGTTCATACTATGCTGTTACAAATATTATAAAATCTAAAACTAGAATATTTTTTCATTACTTAGCTTCTTTTAAACTTTTTGTGAAAATTTTATTATTTCTAACCTCTTTCAATAAAAGTATATCTACCTAATGTTCTAAAGTCTCATGATGCATTGTAATCTGCGAATTTAAACTCAATTAAGTTTGATGAAATTCCGAATTGAAGGCTTCCATTATCGTTAACAGACATTGTTAAACCTTTCTTTAACAATGAATCATAAGAACCTATATAATTTTCGTCAGCAATTGATACTTGTCTAGTTGATGTAGGTCTACTTCCTTCTTTTGAGTATGTAAAGTTCATGTATGTAATACCTCACATTTCATTAATTAGGTTTTGTTCTTTAATTTGTTGAGCTTCTACTCCAGTATTTAAACTCAATGCATTTGCAAAATTATTTCCATTAATTTGTCCATTCATTGCTCCTGTTTCTTTTCAGTAATCTCAAATATTGAAATCTGTTCCATCTTCCTTTTTAACACCAGTTTCACCTGACATTTTAAATTTATTTCTTTTTTGATTTTCAGCAGCATCTGGTGATAATCATATATCACTTTCAGAAATTCCATAGAAATTATGCAATGTATTTAACATTTGTTCAATTCCTTCATAGTATGCACTAAATATTTTTGAGTTAGTTGTACTTGTTGTTTCAACTAAAGCTGTTGAAGAATTGTCAATAGCAATTGAATATGTAAAACCAACATCACTTAATCTTTGAGAATAACCATTTGGTAATGATATAGTTAAACCTTTGATTGTAACTATCTCACTTGAAACTGACATCGATAATAAATCTCTTGTTCTATCGTTTTCTTCAACTTTTGAATTTTCAGTTCTGCTTTCATAAGCGCTTGTAATTTTTGGGGCATATTTATCTAAAGTGTTAGTTCATTCACTTTCTAATGCTTCATAAATTACTTTATCTCCTTGAACTAATTGACCATTCAATGTAATAGGGAAATCTTTTTTTACTTTACCAAAAAATGAATTTCATTCTGGTCATGCATTGTGATCAAAGCTCATTTTAATCTGTTCTAAACTATTAAGATGGCTAGTTTGTTCAGTTCTTATAATATCATTTGGATTGTAATATGCAACGTTAATGCTGTTTAAAACAGCTGTTCCATTTGTGAAATATTTTGCTTTAATCATTGATGGTATTTTTTTAGCTAATGTTTGATTATATTTGTCAATAGCTGAGTTATATAAATTAGTATTTCCTGCTAACATGTCTTGTGTTTTTAAGTTTGGTTCTAAAGCTTTTAATGTATTATAGTCAACAAAAACATCAGAACTTGCTTCTTTTAACAAGTCACCCGCTAATTCATTGTTTATTTTATTGATTGAAGCAATAATTTCTCCATCATCTGAAACAGTAATAACTATTGCTCCTGTTACTTTTTTAGTAACAGTTGCTTGTTCAGCATCTTTGTATCTATAAGTTGATGAAAATTCTAGACTAACACTTGAAATAAATCCTTCACCTGTTTCTGTAGTATTACCATAAGTCATTTCAGCATTTTTATAGTCAAAAATAATATCATCAATTCATTTTGAACCAAAACTTCCAATTAAAACTTGGTATGTTGAAATACTAATTTGATTTCTTAAATTAGCAATCGCTTGTGCTGGACTTAAAAGTGAATTCACATTACTTTCTAAATCTGATTTTTGTTTGTCTGTTAGAACATCATAAAATCTTACTGCTTCTCCCTCTGCATCAGTTGAATATTGTTCAATCTCTTCTCCACCATTTGAAGAAGCAGCTTCGTAAATTTGCTTTAAATTATCTTCTAGAAAAAAGCTTAAACCAATTGATTGAGCTTCAGAGTCTACTATTGCAGATCTAGAAGCCATTGGTGTTGATACAACAGTTGTGAATTTTGAATTAACTTCTGCTTCAAACTGTCTAATCAACTGTCTTATAATTTCTTTTTCATCTGGAACAGTTGGTGGAACAACAGGATCTGTACCACATGCAACTACTCCCATTGCTGAAGTTCCTACAACAGCTAGTGATGACAATGCTAATAATAATTTTTTCATATTTTACTTCCTTTTCTTTTTAGTTTTTGTTATATTTTTATTTTTAAAAATCGATTTTTTTAAATTTAAATAATGCTATTGAAAAACTCAATGAGTTAACTGAAAATAATATTGCTAAATAATATCAAGGTTTAAGATACCTTGAAGTTGTATTTTTCAATCATATTAGTAGAAGTTAGTTTTATATCATATTCTGGATATCTTAAAAACAAATTCTTTTGATCTTCTATATAAAATCCTAGATTTTTGGTATAAACCATTCACAACCCACTATATAAGTTAAAATATGATAAGGTATGCATCATATTTCTACCTTTTTCACAGTTATTTCAGTCTCCTGAAGTTTTAGATAATCTCAATTGAACTACTTTTTTTCTTTCCTTACCATTTATGTAAATATTTCCATCATAGTTTAAAGTATCTCGAAGCAGTAAGTTTAATAACACACTTTTACCTGATCTACTACTTCCTAATATTGCTGTTACTTTTCCTTTTTTCAATATTAAAAGAAAATGGCGCAATTATTTATGTCTTTGAATTTTTATGAAATTTATCTACAACCACAGCATTATTATTTTGACTAAATTAATAATGGCTTACTTGAATTTTGATATATTTTTTCCATTTTTTCTTCTTAATCATTTTTTAGTTGATATTTTTAAAAAATAGCTTACATAAAATAATATGCAATCAGCATTAAAAAAAATAAATGCACTTTTAAATGACTTTTAACTCTTAATTTTTTAAAAAAAAGAATAAATTTCTGAACAAATAAAGTTAAAAAAATAAATATAAATTTTCAATATCCATTTTTAATTTTTTTTTTAATATTTTCTTTAAATTTTCTTTATTTTTTTTTTAATCCTTCCTTTAAGTTTATATTGATACACATTTAATCAACATTTTTTGAAAAACTTCAAATAATAGCTATTTTATTTTTTTTTCAGCCATGCCAAATAATTAGTAGTTAATTTCTTAAATTGTTAATTTAACTATCTCATCTAAAATCCTTATTCCAATAACTTTGATTAAAAAGGTTTATACATTTTTTTAATTTATATGGAAGTGAGAAAGCAATTGAAAAATATTGTAAATTTACCAATTTAAAGCTTAATTCTTACGGAAGTAAAACAAATTTAAGAACAAGAATAAGAGATAAATTAATTTTAGTAGACAATTATGGTATGAAAACATTAAAAAGAAAACAAGGTTCAGGTGGAACAAGTAGCAAACCGTTAAGAGATGATTCAGATATCCATCAATTATTGATAAATTCAATGACAAATAACTTAAAGAAATTGCTGAATTATGAATAAAAGAACAAAGATATAAAAAACAAGAAGGAAATAAAAATAAAATGAAACAAGTAAAAAGTCTTTCTATTTCGTTAAAAGATTCAATTTTAAAAATACATAGAAGAACATTTTATAAAAAACCGAAAACCAAAAATTATAAATATGATTTTGCTAAAAAATACTTGAAAGTATTTTTAACGAAAACAAAAGAATTTTTGGATGTGAGCGAATATATCAAATTTTATTAATTAATTTTTAATATTTATTTAAACCAAGAAGTTTGAGACATTATATGAATAAATGAAATTTAAAAAACACATGCACGAATTAGATAGAAAAAGTGAGAAAAAAGTACAAATATAAAATTCAAAGATCTTGTAAAACGCAATTATAAACCTTTAGAAAATAACATTATATCTATAGATATTTCTTATATACCCGCCAAAAGTAAAAATAACAATGTTTATTTATAAGTGACTATAAGTCATAAAACTAAAAAAATAGAAGATTGAATTATTTCAGAAATTTATGATATTAATCTAGTAGTTGATAATTTAAAACAAATAAATAAAACAAATTATTTTTGTCGTTCAGATCATTGGTCTCAATATTGAACTTTTGAAGTTCAAAATATTTTAAATAAAAATTGCTCAAAACTTCTATGATTAGAATCAGGAATTCTTTAGACAATAGAAAAATAGAATATTTTTTGGTTGTTTAAAAGCTGAATATTTAAATAAAATAAAAACTTTTACTATGAAATTAAATAAAACTAAAAAGCATGTCTCATGATATATAAATTGATACAATAATTAAAGAATTTAAAGTATATTAAAATGAAAAACGCCAGCTCAAGCTGACGTTAACAATTAAACTAAAGTTTAGAAAAAAATCCATGTTTATTTTGTATGATAAATATATTTTTACAAGTATACAAAATGTTTTTTATTTTATATTTACTATTTTGGTAGCAGTCTAAAACTTACTTTTTTTTCATATATTTATTAACAAAATCTAATGTTAGTTTTGCATATTCTTTTTGATTATCAACTATAGACATACTATGTTCTGCATTATCAAATATTTTTAATTCATTATTGCTACTTGTTTTTGACTTTTCGTAGTACATAACAATTGAGTTATTATAATCAATAAATGAATCTTTCTTACCATGTATAAATAAAACAGGTAATTCATCAAAAGTATTCAAATTTACTTGTAAATTCATTTCATCTAAATCTGTTTTAGAATGTTTTTTAAAATAACTATTTATTTTGAAAGAAGCTATTCATCAAGGCAGTAATTTAAAGTATTTTTTTAAGAAAAATCTTATTTGTTCTACTGGATTTGTCAAGCTACAATCAGAGATTAATCAGTCAATCTGATTTACATGATAATATTGTTGCGCTCAGTAAATAGCTGTAGCAGCTCCCATACTTACACCCAAAACCCCTATTTCTTCAACACTCTTATTATTTTTAACTCAATCAATTACTTCATTTAACACTTTTGAATTAGTTAAACCTAAATCTGAGTACTTTCCATATGTTTCACCATGTGCATATGCATCAAAAGAAATTATATTATATCCTTTTTTATAAAAATGAATACTATTTCTCAAACCAATGTATTTATTTCGCTTAAATCCATGTAAAGATACAACTCATTTGTTAGAATCATTTTTTAAAATTAAACAACTTATCTTTTTGTCCTTTTTTCCAATTTCAAATATTTCAATTTGTTTTTTTGTTAATTTCATATTTTTTAAATTTTTTTGTTTAATATCTCTTAAATAATGCTCAAGATTATTAACTTGTAAACCCTCTTCGTCTAATCCTACTCTTGGGTATTTAAATAAATATGGGTTAAAAAACTTAGTCAATATAAAACTCACAATTAAAACTATAGGAAATAAAATTATTGTTCCTATTACTTTTAAAAAAGTGTACTTATATTTTTTTAATTCTTTTTTAGCCTTTTTAAATTCTTTTTCGTTCATATCCGCTTTTCCTTTAAATTAATTTTACTTATTTTATTTCAAATTTCACTGTTAGATAATCCTCATTTATCATTTCTTTAAAATCACCAATTCCCACAAACTTATAAAGTTTTAAGAATAAATTTTTTTTATCATAATTTTGCTTATCATTTATAAATAAGTATTTCTTAATATTATCATTTTTAAAATCATTAACAATCTTATGTCCAATATTCATTTTTTCTGGTAGTGACCAATAGAATATTTTTTCTTCCTTTTGATACTTAGTTTTTTTACCATAATTTTTACTATCTTCATCAGCTAGTATTATTTGCTTTGAGTTATCAAATGTTAAATATCCTGCTTGAAATGTTAATATTTTTAATTTATCACGATAATGTAAAAAGTTTGTTCTGTTTACAATTGATAGTACTTGTTTAACAGTATAAGTAGATTCTAATGTTAATAATTTTTCTACTTCTTGTTCGAAAATTAAAGTTTCATTTTCAAGTTTATGTTTAAGAATCATTATTAATTCTTCAACAATAAGCTTATTATTCATTATAAAGTGGTCAACAAGATCATCAATATTTAAATAATTAGGATAAAGTTCTAAAAATCTATTCATATTTGTAACTTCATATAAACATGAGGTTATAAGCAAATTATCCATATCTAAATCAATCTCTTCTTTTCTTAATTGTAAAGAAAGTCTTTTATAAAAATAATTAATAATTTTATAATTATCCAAAAATAAGAATTGCTTTAAAATATTTTTATTTCTAAGTGTGTCATTTTCACTATTTTTAAATGATTTTATTTGTTTTGCTGTTGTGATAAACAAATTATCTAAATTATTATAAAAGTCTAAAATTGACAATTCATAATTAATAAGAATTTTACTTAAAGCATTCTCTTTATACTTTTTATAATACTCAATTATATGACTTTTAATTGAATTTTTATTCAAGTATCATTTTTTAAAACTGTTAATTATGATTTCTTCAGTACGCTTTTCTAAGTTAATTGTGCAATTATATGGCAATCCTTCTTTTTCACTAATTGCCTTAACACTTTTTATAATCGGATTAAATAAATTTCTAATTCCTAATGTTATGTCGTACTTATTATCAATATTTGAAATTAAATCATAAACTTCTAACTTATTTTTTAATTCAGTTTTTCTTAAGCCTCTACCTAATTGTTGTAGATATACTGTTTTTGAATTAGTTGGTCTTAGTAAAATGATTGTATTAATTTCTGGTATATCAATACCCTCATTAAAAATATTCACAACACATAAGTAGTTAATACGTCCAGTCGCAAATTCATAAAGAATTCTTTTACGGTCTTTATTATTTTGCGAAGTTAATCAATCTGCTTTTAAATTCATAGATTTTAAATAATTTGCAATGTTAATTGCGTGCTCAACTGTTACACAAAATATTAAAGCTGTTGGTCTTGCAAAAACGCCTATATATTTTTCAATTGTCTTATATAACAATTCATTTCTTGATTCAGTGTTAATAACTTTAAATATTTCTTTATCTGAATTTAAATCAACTCCTTGTAAATTAGTATTAGTATCATCTATACAATAATAATCAAAAGGACATAATAGTTTTTGATCAATAGCATCTCATAGTCTTAATTCAGTAGCATATTCATCATCAAAATATGCTTTAATATCTTTATTGTCTTCTCTTTCTGGAGTTGCTGTTAAACCTAAAATTTGTTGAGGTTTAAAATAATTAAATACTTTATCAAAAGTATTTGCTGCTATATGATGAGCTTCATCATATACAATAATATCAAAATCATCTGGGGAAAATTTTTCTAATCTAGTTGATAAAGTTTGAATTGTTGCAAATAAATGAGTCGGTTTATCACTATTAATACTTTGATCATACATAACTTCACCAAATTCATTATTCTCAAGCACATGACGATAAGTTTTGATTGCTTGATCAACTATTTCTCTTTGATGAGCTAAAAACAGGATTTTAAGGTCCTTTTTAGCTTGTTCTGCTTGTCTTTTGTAATCGAATGCAGAAACTAGTGTTTTTCCTGTTCCTGTGGCCATTATTACTAAGTTCTTATTTTTATTAATATGTCTTCGATAACTTAGTTTATCAATAATTTCTTTTTGAAATTTATATAAGTATTTTTTAGTTAAATTATTTGATAATAATTCTATTTTTGATTGAACTATAGCTTGCTGATTTTCTTTTATTTTCTGAATTAATAAATCTCTTTGAAATTCATCAGAAAAATCAACAAATTCTTCATTTCATAAATTATCAAATTCTTCAATCATTTCATTTATTAATTCTTTATTATTTTTTTCTGTTAATTTAATGTTTCATTCCCTTCCTGAAATCATTCCTTTAACAGTTAAATTAGATGAACCCATAATAGCACTTGAAAATTCATGATCTCGTTTAAAGATTGAAGCTTTAATATGAATTCTTTCACTAGTTCTTTCTAAATTATCTTCTATTTTAATTTTGATATTAGAGTACTTATCAGCTAATAGTTTTAATTCATTTAAGTTATTATATTGAGATAGATCATCAAATGTTGTTGATATGATTTTAATTTTAATATTATTTTTGTAACAGAATTCAAAAGTAGGAGCTATTTTGTTAAGAATACTTTTAGATATAAAAGGATAAATTAAATAAACTTCATTAGAAGTTAATATCTCATTATTTATTTCTTCTAATAATTTTTGTTCATCTTTATTTGTGAATAGTTTTTCTTTCATAATTTTATTCCTTTTAAAATATTTTCTCATAGTTAATAAATATATAAAATAAAAAAACAGATTCTTTTAGAAACTGTTTTTTAGAATTGTTTTTTTAATTAATGAAGCTATTTCTAATCTTAAAAAATAATATCATTAGCTGCTTTTTGATATTCATCATTATAAAAAATTGTTGAATATTGTTTTTCTGTTTTCGAATCATAGTATGTATAAATATATTTATCAAGATAAATATTATTGCTTTCACCATTAACTTTTGAATCTTTTAAAATTGAGTTCATTGCATCATTTTCTGTTGGAAAATATATTTCTGTTTTTGTAATTTTATTAAAAACTTTATAAATTTTTATTTTCCAATTTTAAACTACTTTTAAAAATTATAATCTCTGTCACATTTTTATTAAAATCATCTGACTTACTATGATTTTTTAAATATAAAGTTTTGAAAATTCTTTTTATATCTACTTATATCTAAATTTTTATTAATAATAACACTTATATTTTATAAATGTTTCTTCTAAATTATTTAAGATTTTTTCTTCTTTTAAATAATTTCAATTGATTATAAAATAAAGTTTTTAATTAATATTTTACGGATATTTTAAGAACTGATTTATTTAAAACGGCTTTACGAGTAGTAATTAATTCAATTTCGCCTTTGCTAAGTTATACTTCTTCCCTTATTATATCCAATACTTCTTTTGAAATGTAAATCTTTTGATTGTCTTCTAACATTTCTTCTATTTCATTTAACGTTTGCACATTTTTGATTATACTACTGATATCAGAGATTATAAAATCTTCTTTTTCATTCATTAAACAATAATGAACATTTTCTATTTTTTTATTAATTTTTGCTTTTAAAATTGCTATGTCATCATTTAAAGTTGATTCTAAAATAATTACTCTTTTTTTACCTAAATTACTTATGAATTCATGGTTATCAAGTGTTTTTTTTGCCAAAACTAGGAATGAAGAAGACACTTCCTCATTTTTTAAATTATTTTTTTCAGATATTTTTAAACTTCCATCTTCTTCTTTACTCACTATATAAAAATTACATACTTCATTATTTAATTCTATTAAAAACGGTGAATGAGTGGAAATGATTAAATAAATATTGCTGTCTTTTATTCTTTCTTTAATATAGTCAAGCAATTGAAATTGTATTAAAGGATGTATATTTTTATCTAGCTCATCAGCAATTAATATTATTTTTTCATTATTATATTTTGAATACTCAAGAGCATATTCAAACTTTTTAATAAAATGTAAAATAGATTTAAATCCATCAGAGTTTGATTTTAATTCTGTTGGTTCACCAAATTTTACTTTTTTATCAAAATTAATAGATAAAGTAATAGATGTTTGATTTATTGAAAAATTTGGTGTTCCATATAACTGGAAAAAATCAAAAATACTTATTATTTTTTCATTTGCTCAATCTATAATTCTTTTTTTTGAAATCTCACTTTTGTTCGTGTCCAAACTACTATTGCTAGCCATTTTGTAAATATTTTTTGCTTCTTGCAATGCTTTATAACCTATGAAGTACAATAATTCTATTATCTTTTTAGACTTATCAGGATCATTCAGGTCCATTATGTCAGTTTTATGTTGTAAGTCAAATTCATTTGATGCACTATCTATAAAAAATATACTTATTTGCTTACTAAAAATTTCTCTTATATTTATTATGCATTCTAAAATTGGTATTATAACTAATTTATTAGGAAGGCTTTTATTAGCAATGGCCTTTTCTATATTATCGAAATTTGGATAATATCTATTATTTTCAAAAGTAAAATATTTATCTCCAATAATATCGCTTTTTTTATTAAAAATTTCTTCATATATTATGTATAAAGAATCGCTATCTTGAATAATTCCTTTTTGATTTTTAATATTTGTGGAAATTAAATCGATATTTGACATAAATGTCACTGGGATTTTTATTTTCTTCAATTCTTCAATAACATCACCCTTTTCTTTTTCAGACAATTCATATTCAATTTTTACTGATTTTGTTTCAATTAATTCTTGTTCATTACCTTCAAAGTTTGAAGTTACTTGTACATCTGAATTATCTATACTTTTTTTAAAATAATTAATACCTTGCAATAAATTAGATTTACCTACACCATTACTTCCGATTAATGTATTTATTTTCTTTGAATCAATTTCTATAGTTGTGGGATTAATTATATTTTTAAAACCATGTATTGTTATTTTCATTTTGCATATCCTCTTTTCTTATTTATTAAAATAATTATAATATAGTTCATTCTTGATTAAAAGTAAAAAAAAACTAGATTAATTAATCATTATAAATTAAATTAATAATTAGTTTTTAAGTTATTTTTGAATTGATGATCAATCACCAACAAATATTTTACTAAAATCATATTGATTTAAGTATCATAGACCATGAGTTAATAAAGATTTATTAACTTCTTTTCCATGTAATGATTTTCCTCAATCATCATTAATTGATTACATTGATAAATAAGCAAGTCCTTTTTCTTGTGCTCAGTTATATAGTACTTTAGCTTTTTCATCACTAAACACAACTTCAACTGTATCATTAACCCAATCATTGGAGTTGCACCGATTAAACTATATAATTCATTTTCATTAACTGATTCTTTAAAATTGATCTTTTTTTAAATTAATTAACATATTATCAATAGTTTTTTTATTTCATTATTATATTATATCTTTCATTTTATTCCTTTTCTTTGATTTTAAAAAGTTCATTTTTTATATTTGATTTTATGTTTTCTGTTGTTGCTGTTGAAATTCTAATAATTGGAATATTCTGGATTTTTAGAGCTTTATCTTTTATTTCATCCCTTCATACTTGTTTTTGTCTTTTATGAAATGTTAAACCATCTACTTCAATAACCAAAACAGGCTTATGACTAAATTTATCATAAACTAAAAAATCTACATGAGCTCAATGATGTTTTAAAAATTTTAATTCTTTTTCATTAAATTTTTTTGAATCAATTGCGTCAGGAACTAATAAGCTAAGTTTTTTAAATAAAGTTATGTCTAAGTGCTGATAATGTTCTTCTTTAATAATTTCTTCTAAAATATTATGTACAATAATTTCACTTGGCTGACTTGTACAATCACTATGAGATAATTTATATTCTTTTATTGCGTTTAAAAGATCATTATTAAACTCTTTTGATAACATATAAAATTCTGAATTTTTAGCAATATTATTAATTGTGTCAGGATAATTATATTTAATGTATTTTAGCAAATCTTTTATATCATTATCTGGTGTTTCTTCAAGATTACCAGCATGTACTAGTATAAATTTATTTTTAGCTCTTGAAACAGCAACATTAATAAGTTGTGAATTAGAAACAAAGTCTGATCTACCTTCAATTTTTGCTTTGGTAACAGCAAATAATATATTATCCTTTTCCTGTCCTTGAAATTTATGAATTGTATCAGCCAATATTTTTTCAGATCCAACTTGACTTGAAAGTAAATTTGCTTGATTTCTAAAAGGGGTTATAATGCCGATATCACTAATATTATTATTTACTAAGTAGTTTTTAATATTTTGAATTTCTTTTTTACTTGTTTTATTAGTATCATTGTAATAAAGTGACTCACCAGCTATTGTCTCAAATGGATTGGTCTTGTCTTTTTCTTCAGTCATAATTATAAGTTGGTTATCATAGTATTTTTCATTGCAAAATCCAATTATTCCAGGATGGCATCTATAATGTTCTCTTAATAATTGAGTTGGTATTTTGTCTTTGTATATTGTTAATAATGATTTTAAAATATTATTTCCATAATATTCATATCCTGAATCTATATTATATATATTCATATCAAAATATTTTTTAAAGATTTTATTATCTACTTGTGGAAGTTGTTTTAAGTCTCCAACAACTATAATATTTTTTGCACATGCCATTGCTCCTATACAAGCAAGCATATCTGTTTGAGAAGCTTCATCAATAATTAAATAATCATATAATACGGAATTATTTTTAGAGTTCATTAGAGAATATATAGTACTCAATACAATAGGACGTTTTTTTATAAATTTATTAAATTCATTAATTCTAATAATTTTTCTAAAATCTTCACTGCTTAAATTTATTTTTTCATCCAACATATTATTTTTATAAATTTTTGTAAACAAAATTTCTTTAGAAAGTCTAACAAGTTTTTCAATCTGATTTTTTTCAACTTTTTTTAAATATTTTTCATCTATTTTAATAGTTAGTTTAATTTGATTTATTTTTTTGTTGAGAATGTGAAAATATAGTTCTGAAATAAAATCCGTTTCAAAAAAAGATTTTTTAATTCCTAAAAATATTCGTGTTTTAAATTTAAATCATCATGAAATTTTTTCTTTACTGTACATTTTTAAATCTATATGAAGTTTCTTAATTTTTTCTAGTGATAATTTAAGTAATTTTTTATCATTTTTAGATTGCAAGTTAACATTAAACGCAAAAAGTTCTTTTTCTTTTACTAATTTGTTAAGTCTGTTTTTATTTTCCAAAATTCTTTCGGTAACTTTTTGAACTTCTTCAATTTCGTTTATTAATTGTTTAATTTTTAATTTATTTTTTTGGAAATTTTCATTATTTATTCAAAAGTTAGAATTTTCAAAAACTTCTTTTCACTCTTCTTGAGCCTGATTTAATATTCTTAAATTTTCATCAGAAAAATATTTAATATTATTTTCTTTTTTTCCTAAAAAACTTGCTAAAAATCATAAATCATCAAGAAAATTTTCTTTTTTACCTTCACTTGTTATTTTTGATTTTAATTTTTCAAAGACATTTTCAATAGCAGCATTATTGTTTGAAACAACAGCAACTGTTTTATTTTCAATTATAACATTAGCAATAATATTTAATATTGTTTGTGTTTTTCCTGTTCCAGGTGGTCCTTGAATGATAGAAATATTAGACTTAAATGAATTTTCTACCGCTTTTTTTTGGCTATTATTAATACCAAACGGGTAAATATATGTTTTTTCATTTCAATTGTTGTTTTTTTTGTTTTTTCCATTTAAAAAATAATAAAGAACAGAATCTTTATTTAGATTTTCATATGTTCCCTTTAAAGTCATATTTAAAAAATAAATAATAGATGAATAAGGACTTCTATTGTTTTCTTCCGATCTTTGAATTTTATTATCATTATTTTCCCATTGTTCTTGTAAATCAAATTTAATATCATATTTCTCAACAATAGTTGACAAATCATTCGATATTTTTAATCAAATTTTAAAATTATTTTTACCGTTCTGCATATTTCCTCTTTTTTAATATTATATACTGGCTAAATATTTTTATTTAGATTAAATTTTAAAGCAAAAAATATAAGAATAAATATACTTTTTATTATAAATTAATTTTATATAGAAAAGGAGATAAAATATGAAAGATAATGAAATTTTAGAAAACTTAAATATTAAAAAAATAAAAGGAGATTTATTTATTGAAGATAAAAATATAGATAAGGAAATAAAAAGAATTTCAAAAGAGATATCAGAAGAATATAAAAAACAAATTTTGCAAAATATAAATAGTTATATTAGAAAACTAATTGAAAAAATAATAAATGAATTAAAAGATTTCTTAAGAGTTAATTTAAAACCTGAAGATATTTTGGTAGCAGCTGGAAGTATTCCAAGCGGATTACAAGATAATATTTATGAAGAAATCGGAAATATAGCAAAATAGAAATAAATTTTAATGACAGATATTATATTATTAAAGAAAAAATAATTTACATTGATGGTAATTTTATATATGAAGTTACTTTCACAAATTCACAAGATAAAATATCAAAATTTAATAAAAAGATTGCTTATTCTAGAGTTAAATTACCAGACAATTTTTCAATTAAAATTAATCTAACAGCAATCAACATAAATTATCACGGTGTATTAACAAAAGTTTTACTAATTGTAGGCTGATTCCCAAGTATTAGACCCTGTGAATTGGATAATATAGGTTTTTTGGTAAAAACATTAGATCAAAAAAATTTAATAAAAACTACATCTACTGAATACAAAAACTTAATGCAAATATTAATGACAAATAATATAAATATATTAGATTTAGTAAAACAAGAAGATTCAGAGTTTAATTCAATAATTAATAAGATATCTGAAGGAGCCAAAAGTAATTTTTTAATAAGTCAAATTTTAAAAAGATGTAGAATAATAATTTTGCAAGAAATGAATGGTCAAAATCTATTGAGTTACTTATTATATAAAATTAGAAATGAAGTAATTAAGGCTCAATTATCTTCTAATATTCAAAATTTAAACGCTCTTAAGACAAACAATGGCGCTTTACCTTTTGAAAATTTACCGCTTTTTATGAATCCAAAAAGTTATAATAGTGAATTAAGTAATTTAATACATGCAATTAATGATTTTAATGATAGAAAAGATGAGTTGTTTGCTCGAAAAATTAAAAATGAGACAATAACAAATAAAAAAATTTTTAATGACATCAATAATTTAGTTGACATTGAAAAAATAAATATATATATTAATAATTTTAATAAAAAATTGGACTATCCAACATATAAAGAATCTGAACTTTTTATATACAAAGAAAAATATGTTTATATGCATATTTTTTTAGAAACTACATTACAAATAATGGATGAACTAAATAAAAAAAGTTTAGAGATACCTATTGATTATAATGCTTTCATAATTGATTCATTAAATAATAATTCATCTACCCTAAATATTGAAAATGAATCAAAAAGAAAAATTTTAGAAATGTTATTCAAAAATTCTAGAATAGCTTTAATTTATGGACCCGCTGGAACAGGAAAAACTTTCTTGGCAAATGTTGTTTCTAATATTTTTGATAATTTTGAAAAAATATATCTTTCAACTAGTAATTCAGCAATTCAAAACCTTAAAAAAAAAATGCAAGCAAGAACAAAGCATTATTTAGTACAATATCTAGTTATATTCGTAACAAAAAAATGATAAAAAATGCAATCTATTAATAATTGAAGAATCTGGTTTTGTAAATAATGAAGAGATGCTTAAGGTTTTAGATCAAACTGAATTTGAAGTTGCAATGTTTATAGGTGATGTATATCAAATTGAACCAATTAAGTTTGGTAATTGATTTCAAATTTCTAAGAAAATGCTTACCAAAAGTTCAATTTTTGAACTAGAAGGAAATCATAGAACAGAGAATACTGATTTACAAGAATATTGAAAAAATGTTCGTGATTTCAGTGATGATATTCTTGCATTAACTGAAAGATTTAAAATTTCAAAATCATTAGAGTCAATTTTTAATTCGAATTTTGAAGATGATCAAATTATATTGTGTCTAAAATATGGTGGATTACTTGGTATAAATAATTTAAACAGTATATTTCAAGAAAAAAACAATAATGTTGCTTTTCAAATAGGAGTAAATTCTTTTAAAATTAACGACCCAATTATTTTTAATGAGAACAATAGATTTTCAAAATGATTACATAATAATTTGAAAGGAAAAATCAAAAAAATCAAGATGAAAGTAAATCTTTAATTGGTTTTTCAATTTTAAATACTATTAATACTGATAATGATGATTTAAGTGGTTTAAACGAGATACCATTTACAGTTTCATATGTAACTTCAATTCATAGAGCGCAAGGTCTTGAATATAAAAATGTTAAATTAGTAATAACTGACGACGATAAAACAAATATGACACATGATATATTTTATACAGCAATAACAAGAGCAAAAGAAAATCTTGAAATTTTTTGAAATGCAGAAACTCAGAAATTTGTCATTGATAATTTTGAAGAGCAAACTCAAAAATGAAATAAAGAAATAGCATTAATTAATGCAATTAAAAATAATAAATAATTTTAAACCCTTAGATTTACTTTTATTGTAAATCTAAGGGTTTATTATATTAAATTAAGAAATATTAAATTAATTTTATTCTTCTAATAGATCACTAAGATCTAATTGAAATTCATCTTTAGTTTCTTTTTTAGGTTTTGGTTTGCTTGGTGTTCCTAATACTGAAGAAATATCTCCAAGTAAATCACTTAAACCACCAGTTAAAGATTGAATACGTTTTGCGCTTTCTTCTTTAACATTTTTACTTACCACTACTTTAGCTGACACTTTGCCTTTATTAGCCTCTTGACGTGCTCTAATTTCTTCTTTAGATACATATCCCTCTGCATCATCATCAGCATTTAAAGCACCTGGTGGCATATCGTTTGGTTTAACTATATTAAACTCACCTAAACTTGCAAATGCCACATCTTTTACATCAAAATCCCCAGTTACACTAGTTAATTCAATATGACGATATTTATTTACATTAACTTCTTGATACATGTCTTGCTTATCAATTGCTTTAATAATATTTTCTTCATTTGCATTAAAATTAAATACAAATGTAATGTATTCAGTTCCACGTTTACGTTCTGGTAATACTCTTACTCCACGTTTTGGTCTAATATAGATTGGTAAATCTTCATTCCTGAATTTTTTAACTCCATCTTTTTCAGTTAAATACATAATAGTATCTTCACTTGTTAATCCTAAACCTGCAACTATATAATCTTCTTTTAAATTAGCTGCTTTAACCCCTTTTGAATTAGTTCCTTGAACTGGAATATCTTCAATATGATATCTTACTCCATAACCATTTCTTGTAATAATTCCACAAGTTCTAGTTTTTGAAGTGATTAGACTAGCACTCACAATTTCATCAGCTGCATCTAATTTCATAATTCTAAATGCACGAGTAAAGATTTTTGTTTCTAAATCTTTAACTGGAATACGCTTAATATTTCCATTTTTACTTGTAATTAGTATTTGTTGTAATGCTTCAGCAAACTCATTAACTACAAATGCACTAATAATTTGCTCGTTTGGATCCATTGTAGCAATAGTATTAACATGAACTCCCATGTCTCTTCATCTACTCATTGGTAATTTATATAAAGGAATTGAATAATAAGTTCCTCTGTTAGTAATTAAAATTAGATGTTGCAAGTTATTAACTTCTCCAGTTGCAATTCACATGTCATTTGGTTTTCTACCAAATACAGAAGGATCATTTTTGTTAATAATTTTTGACTCAATAGCTTTTAAATATCCATCTTTTGAAACTCATAAATTGAACTCTTTTTCAACTAATACTTCTTTTTGTTCAACATCAAGATTTTCAACCATGTCTTGAACAACAGATTTTCTTGGTGTAGGGAATTGTTTTTTAACTTCTTTTAAACGACTTATGATTTCATTATCCATAACTTCTGAACTATTTAAAATTGATTTTAAATTACTGATAGTTACATCTAATTCTGCTTTTTCATTTTGCAATTTAACCACATCAGTTGAAGTTAAACGATAAAGTCTCATATCAACAATAGCAGCTGCTTGAGGTTGAGAAAAACTAAATTTTGAAACTAAGTTTTCAATCGCATCACTTCTATTTGTTGAACTTCTAATTACTGAAATAACTTGATCTAATATACTCATAGCTTTTATTAGACCTAAAATAATTTCTAAACGTTTTTCAGCTTTATTTAAATCAAATTGAGATTTAAATGTGAATACTTCTTTATAGTGTGCAATATATGCATGAATCAACTCAATAATGCCTAATTGTTTTGGTTGTAAATCAACAATAGCAACATTGTTATAGTTATATGAAATACTTAATGGAGTTGATTTAAATAAAAACTTTCTAACAGTATCTAGATTAGCTTTATCACTTAAATCAATTGCAATTCTTAATCCATTTCGATCAGTTTCATCTCTTACTTCTAAGATTCCTAAACCTGGATTAGCATCAATAACATCTCCAATTTTTTTAACTAAATCTTGTTTAACAACTTCATATGGGATTTCATCAATAATGATATTATTATCTTCTTCATGCCATTTTGAATTAATTATAACTTTACCTTTTCCTGTACTAAAAGCGTCTTTAATACCATTACGCCCTTGAACAATTCCCCCAGTTGGGAAATCTGGACCTTTAACTATTTCTAAAATTGAATCAATTCTTGTATTTGGAGTTTTAATTAATCTGATTGTTGCATCAATAATTTCACCAAGGTTATGTGGAGGCATGTTTGTGGCATATCCAGCAGCAATCCCTGTTGAACCATTAACTAGAATATTAGGGAAATAACTTGGTAAAACAGTTGGTTCTTTTTCACTATCATCAAAGTTAGGTGCAAACTTAACTGTATTTTTATTTAAATCATCTAACATTAAGTCACTAATTTTTGCTAAACGAGTTTCAGTATAACGCATTGCAGCAGCACTATCCCCATCAATAGAACCATTATTACCTTGCATATCAATTAAAGGCATTCCTAGTTTCCATCATTGACTCATACGAACCATTGCATCATAAATTGAAGTATCACCATGTGGGTGGTACTTACCAATAACTTCTCCAACAACTCTAGCTGACTTTTTATATGGTTTATCATAAGTTAAATTTAATTCATTCATTGCATATAAAATACGTCTTTGAACTGGTTTTAAACCATCTCTAGCATCTGGTAATGCACGTTCTTGAATAATGTATTTAGCGTATCTACCAAAACGTTCACCCATTAAATCTTCTAAAGCATAACTAATTATTCCTTTTTCAGATTCAATATTTGAATTATCTATTTTTTTTGCCATCTATATTTCTCCTTTCTAGTTATTTTCTTGATTTTCATTTATGATGATTGCATCATCATTATCTTCTAAAGTAAATTTAACATTTTCTTGAATTCAAACTTTACGCTTTTCAGCATCTTCACCCATTAAGGTTCTAAATGACTTTTCTGCCATTAAAGCATCATCAATTGTTACAACAATTAATTTACGTTGCTCTGGATTCATTGTTGTTTCTCATAATTGATCAGCATTCATTTCTCCAAGTCCTTTATAACGTTGGATTTCATATTTTTTCGTAGCTGTTTTAGCAAAATCTGCTAATTCTTCCTCATCTCATAGATAAATAAACTTACGATCAGCAAAAGTTAATTTATATAATGGTGGTAATGCAATAAACACATGTTTATTAATAATTAAATCTTTCATATATCTGTAAAAGAATGTTAATAACAATGTTTGAATATGTGCTCCATCAGTATCAGCATCGGTCATAATAATAACTTTTCCATAATTAATATCATTAACATCAAAGTCTTGACCAATACCAGCACCAATTGCAGTAATGATTGTTTGAATTTCTTCATTTTTCATTAACTCAGCTAACTTTGCTTTTTCTGAGTTAATAACCTTTCCTCTTAAAGGTAAAATAGCTTGGAATGTACGATCTCTTCCTGATTTAGCACTTCCTCCAGCTGAATCCCCTTCAACAAGATATAATTCGTTAATTTCTTTTTTTCTTCCTTGAGCTGGTGTTAATTTCCCTAGCATTGCTCTTGTTGTTTTTTTACCTTTTGAATCACGAATAGCTTGTCTTGCTTTACGAGCTTCTTCTCTTGCCTTTCTTGCTAACATTGCTTTTTCAATAATTTTTGTTGCTGGTACTTTATTTTCAATTAATCAGAAGTTCATAAAATCATAAGTTACTTGTTCAACAGCTATTTTAGCATCTGGTGTTCCCAGCTTACCTTTTGTTTGTCCCTCATATTCGATTAGGTCTTCAGGAATTTTAACTGTTACAATAGCTACTAGTCCTTCTCTTAAATCATTTGAATCTAATCTTGGATCTTTATCTTTTAAAATTTTATTATTTTTAGCATAATCATTAATCGCTCTAACTAATCCTGTTTTAAATCCTGTAATGTGTGTTCCACCATCACCAGTTTTAACATTATTAGCAAAACCTAAAATAGTTTCGTTAAAATCTTCTGTATATTGAATACAAATTTCTGAAGCTATTCTTTTTGATTCGCCAGTAATAACTACAGGTTCTGTAATTTGTGTAAATTCACTTGATAATTCTTTAACAAATTCTACAAGTCCATTTTCAAATTGATATTCAACAAACTTATCATTAATTTTATCAGTAATAGTAATTCTTAGTCCTGAATTTAATAAAGCTGATTCCTTTAATCTTTCAGTAATTGTTGTAAAACTAAATTTTGTAGTATTAAAAATTGAATCATCTGGCAAAAAGTTAACAATGGTTCCTGTTTTATTTGTTGTTCCAACTTCTGTTAAAGGTATATTTAATTTACCTCCATTAGTAAATTCAATTTCATTAACTTTTTTATCGCGATAAATTGTTACATTAAATTTTTTAGATAAAGCATTAACAACAGATGACCCAACTCCATGAAGTCCTCCTGAAGTTTTATATCCACTTCCACCAAATTTTCCTCCAGCATGAAGTACACTAAAAATAACTTCAGGTGTTGGTCTTCCTGTTGAGTGCATTCCAATTGGAACTCCACGTCCATTATCAGCAACAGTAACACTTCCATTTTTTTCTAAAGTTACATTAATCTCTGTACAATAGCCTGCTAAAGCTTCATCGATTGAGTTATCTACAATTTCTCATACTAAATGGTGCAATCCTCTAACATCAGTTGAACCAATATACATCCCTGGACGTTTTCTAACAGCTTCTAAACCTTCAAGGACCTGAATGGCTGATTCGTCATATTTTACTTCTTTTGCCATGTATTCTCCTTAATCTACTAATCTTTTTTAAATTTTATTAAAAAATCTCTGTTTTCTTTTAAAAAAGTTATAAATTGTTTGTCTTGATAAAAATATTTAGCTGAATTCATTTGATTATCTTTAATAAATTCCATTAGTTTATTAATTATAACATCTATTGATGAAATAATTTTTTTTGTAGACTTTTCTTGTATTAATCCTTTTTTAATATTTTTTTCAAAACTTTCAAAAAATAAAAATAAATTATCTAAAGCTTCTTCTGTATTTTTTTCTTTATCAAGCAAGTCATACAATTTATCTTTAGTTTCTTGATTGCAACTAAAAATAGAAATCATTATTGAAATCAAAGATAAGATTCAAATTTTTGATCTAGTCAAATGTGTATTTAACTCCTTGTCTTTTTTCTTTTTTTGCTCAACTAGGTATGATTCATAAAACTCTTTTATTTCAAAAACTGCTAATGGATTATTCAGTAAATTAGAATCTACTAAAACATTTTTAAATTCATAGGTTCCACTTTGATTATTGTCAAAAAGTTTTTTCTTATTTTGAATTGCATAACCAGGTCTTATTTTAAAAATAGCCATTCCTAATTGACAATATTCATCAAGTTTCATAGTCTTTTTCTTATCAAAAACTTCGCTTTCTTTTATTAGCAAAGTATATTCTTGATTTTGCTTATTATTTTCTATATCAAATTTAAATTTTAAATTTTCAACACATTCTTCTTGATAAAAAAATGTTCAATTTGAAACAGGTTTTTGTTGATTTGAAGATTTAACAAGTTCTAATATAAAATCTTCCGTTTTAAAATTTTTATTTAAAAAAAGTGAATTTTTTTCATTTGATGAAACTTCAACTATTTTGCAAATTAATTCTGAATTAAGTACACTTTTTTTGTGTTTTTCAATTTCTTCAGTCTCTGGTTTATCTAAATTATTACTAATTTTCAAACTATCAATATACTTATAAATGTTTGTCACCGTTTGTGCACCATTTATAATTGAAAAATCTTTAATTAAAATTTTATTAGGGTAAATTTCAAGTTTTTTTGTTATTATAAAAATTCCATTATTTTTAAATCAAAATTCTTCTGGTGAATTTTTTAAAGTATTATTAATCTCAGAATTAACTTTTTTACTTTCTTTAGAGTTTGAGTTATCTAAAAAATTTCTAACGTTTAACCCAAAAAGATTATTTCTATGCTCTTCATAAAGTTTGTATATATCATATATTTTCATTGAAACTAATACACCTTGTAAGCCTAATGCATTATTTATTGTAAAATTTGATGAAATTTTAAAACTAAATTCTTTTTTAATTTCTTTTTCTTTTTTTTCTAATCTTATTACTTTTTCTAAAAAGTATTCATTTTTTGTAAATTCAACTGCTTCAAGGCTAAAATTAACATTTGAAAAACCTGCAGGCTGATTATATTTTATAATTTGATCTATTTTTTGATTTAAAACTTGCTTCTCATTAACTTCATTTTTAACATGAGAAATTGCCTTAGAGATTACAAATATTTGAATATTTCTAATATTTGTAATTTCAGTTTTTATTCTTTTTCTATTTTGTTCTGCTAAGTTTGCCTTCTTAGTATTTTCTTGATTACTAATAGCATCAATTAAAGAAGATTTGATTTTGTTGTAAATATCTTCAAAATCATCAACATTTATTTGCCCTGACTTTGATTGAAATATGTAACAATTTTCTTCATTAGAAAAAATATAATCTATACCTCCATCTCCTGTTCCATCAATACTCATAGCAGCAAAATCATCTATCGTTTCACAAATATTTAAAACATCTCTTAAATATAAAAAAGTCATTAAATCTCCTTCATTTATATTTTTTTCAGTAAAATCTGTTTGTTGGGTTAATTTAAAATCAATCAAATTTAACTCATTTAAAATTAATTGTTTAAATTTTTCAGTATTTGTATTTTCTCTATTCATTTTTAGTACCTTCTTGTTGCTTAATTTTTTTTTCTATTAAATAATTTAAAAATTTTTCTAACTCTTTTGAAGTAAAAAAATAATAATTAGAACCCTTACATTTATTTAAAAAATGTAAATATTTTTTAAATAAATTTTCATTAATAAGAAAAATATTAAGTATTGCTTCTATGTCAATTTTTTTTGATTTAATATAATACCCTGATCCATAAACCAAAACATTTTCGCTTACTTTTTCTAAATGTATATTTTTATTAGTGTCTATTATATTAGAAATTATTATTTTTTTGCTATTTAAATCATTAATTCCCTGAGTTTTTGAATATTCTCATCAATTTTGATTTTGGCTAATTTTTCTATTTTTTAATAATTCTTGATTATTCATTAAATATTTGTAAACATTTATATTATTTTTTTTAATTTGTTTGAGTTCTAATATTTTATTGTTTTTATAAGGAAATATTGCAAATCTTTTTTCAAAAGAGCAACCTTTCTTTTTTATTTTCACAGCATTTAATATTAAATTTCGATTTTTTAAATCCATTAACTCATTATTTCTAGGAATAAAAATGTTATTACAATTAGTTGCAAATCCATTTTTGACTTCTACATGTTTTACATAGTTCTCATCATTTATAATTTTTTTAAAAGTATCATTTTCATTCATTTTTGAAAAAATAAAAATGTTGCTTTTAGTAAACACAAATTGAGAAGTATTAGTATATTTTGTTGTTTCATTATTGCTATTATAAATTATAGAATTTTCTTTTTTATTCTTTGACAATAAAGTTATTGCTGTGTAAGTATCTGCATTTGAAAAAATTTTAGTTGATTCAAAATTTATTATTTTATGAATCATATTTTCCTTTAACAAAAAAAATCTTAATTCTTTTGCTGACAATGAGTAAAAATATGAATTTGGAGTTATGTACCCTAATTTCCCCTGATTATTTAACATTTTTATTCCGATTTCAAAAAAAATTAAATATAAATCAGACATTCCTTTATTTGAAAAACTGAAATCTTTATAATTTATATTCTTCATGTTATGAATTCTTAAATATGGTGGATTTCCAACTACGTAATCCATTTTAAAATTAAAATCTTCTATTTTTAATGCATCCTGATTAATAATTTTTCAACTAATTTTTAAATTCGGTAATTCTTTTTCAACAATATTATCTAAATTTATTAAAGTTTGCTTAAAATGTTTTTTTTCTATCTCAATACCAAAAATATTACTTTCTAACATTTTTTTTATTTTATCATTTGAATAATTTTCTTTTTTAGCTTCTTTTATATAAATTTTAATAATTTCTTTTAAAAATGCGCCTTGTCCACATGAATTATCTATTATCTTCTTATTTAAAATTTTTTTTCCTTTATAATCAATTTCATCTAGCATTTTTAAAACTATTTTTTTCGGTGTAAAGATATCTGTTTTATTACTCATCATTAATTCTCTTTCTTTCATTAACTTACTAAACTCAATATTTTTGTAGCTACCAAATCAACAGCAACATCATTTCCTTCTTTATAAGGAATAATTAAATCTGCATACTCAATGCTTGGGCCTATAAATGCTTCATGCATTGGTTTAACTTCATTTAAGTATTGACTAACAACACTTTCCAAAGTTCTACCTCTATCATTAACATCTCTTTGTAAACGTCTTATAAACCTTAAATCATTAGCCGTTTTAATAAATATTTTAATATCACCAAGTTTTCTAATTTCTTTAATTGCTAATGCAAAAATTCCATCAAGTATAACAACATCGCTAGCTTTAACTGTAATTGTTTCTTTAGTTCTTGAAGAAGTTTTAAAATCATAAACTGGAACTTTAATTGGCTGATAATCTTTTAAAGCTTGTAAATCCTTTAATAATAATTCTGTGTCAACACTATTTGGATGATCAAAGTTTATTTTTCTTCTTTCTTCAAGTGTTAATTCACCAAAATCTTTGTAGTAGTTATCCATTGAAATATGAGTAACAGATTTACCTTTTAATATTTCATTTGCAATTCTATCAGCTACAGTTGTTTTACCAGAAGCAGTACCACCTGCTATTAAAATTAATGTGACTCTTTTCATTAATATACCTGCTTTCATTCAATATTCATCTCTGAATTGTTAACTATAAAATTGTTAACTGTTTTAAAATTATTATTAGATATATTATTTTCAACTTCTATCATAATAATTCTTTTGTTAACTTTATAATTTTTATCATACATACTTTCTTCACTTTTTAACAAATATTCATAAAAATATAACTGTCCAACTGATTTAGTTAACTGAGATAATATATTTTTATTGTGAACCGTTTTAAATTCGTATAAATTAATTTCTTTATTATCTAAGTCCTTAATTATTAGATCAGAAAATTTTCCTTCTTTAACAATGTATTTTTCATTATTTTCAAATGAGCTACTAAATTCTCTAATTTGTTCTTCATGAATTATATTATACTTTTGAATTTTTTCTATTGCGTTTTGATATGTTTTAAAATTTTCTACACTCTTAATGTTTACATTATTACTAATTGAATAGTCAATTTCTCTTAATATTTCTGTAATTTCTGATGTATTGCTAAAATCAATTGTTTTTTCCTCTTTATCAATTACTATATTTTCAAATTTATTATTTTCTTCTAAGTTTGTTATATATTCATCCCTTTTAGTATTTTTATTAAAAGGTAAAAGTTGATATTGCATATTTTTTAGTTCAGAAATTCAAGTTTTACTATTAATATAATATTCACCTATATATAAAAAATGGCTAGGTTTATTTTTAATAAAAACATGAAATTTAAAGTCTTGTTCTTTTTTAGCAGCAAGCTCCATTACTTTATTTTTTGAAGTTGCTTCTATTTTATCATCAATGATTTTTCAATCATTAGCCCTTCCAAAATATTTTATTTGCTTGATACCTATTATGTCTTCATATTTACTATTTCTGTTAGAGCTTTTATGATTATTAATATAAATAATCGCCTCGTTGAGCTCATCAGAATAAGATGCGCTGCTAATTCCCGAACCACTTGTGAAATATCTCTTAATATCGTTTATTTCGTTGATTTTTGTTTTATCTTTTTTGTTGTTTTGATTAATATATTCATTCATTATTTTAAACATTAATAATACCTCACATTTATATTATTATATAAAAAAATCACCGGTTAGGGTGATGTGTCTGGCTAAATATAATTGATAATTAAGGAAAGGCGGTGCCAGACACTTTCTAATTATATATTATTAAAAATAATTATTTTCTATTTTTTCTTATTTATCTTCATATATTAAACTACTTAAAATATAGCAAGGTGCTGTTTCAGCTCGTAAAATATTGCTTCCTAAGCTCACATTTTTAAATCCTAAATCATGTAATACATTAATTTCACTAGGATCAATTCCACCCTCACAACCTATCACAAAGCTTATTGAATTAAAATTTTTAGATAAATAACTTTTCAAGCATATTTGCCTTTCTTCTTCTCAAGCTACAAGATTTAAATCACTTAAATGTTTTTCTAATTCTTTTAAATTAACTATTAAATTATTTACTATTGGAATTGTTGTTCTTTTAGATTGTTTAGCAGCAGTATCACAAATAGTTTGTCACCTTTGTAATTTTTGATCAATTTTTTTATCATCAATTTTAACTACATTACGCTTAAAAATTACAGGAATAATTTCATCAACACCTAACTCTGTTGATTTTTGTAAAAGATAATCTCATTTTTGCTCTCTTAAAACTCCAGCAATTAAAACTTTTTTAATATTGCTTAATTTGGTTTGTGTTTTACCAACTATTTCTACAATAACCATATTGTCAAATGTTAAATCTTTAATTTTAGTTTTATAAACTTCTTGTTGATAAACGCATTCTATAATTTCATTATTTTTTAATTTAACAACATTTTTAATATGATGAACATCAGTGTTATTAATAATAAAATTATTATCCTTTTTTATTTCCACAAAATATCTAAACATATCTTTACCTCTAATCTTTTCTTATATATTATAAAAGAATTCCACATTTAATTTAAAGTTTGTTTTAAACTTACTTCAAATTAAATGTGGAATTTTATATTATTGCATTAAAACCTTTGATTAATTTTATCTAGCTTCATTTATAGAATCTTTTAAACCTTTTAAAGGCTTAAATTTAATAGTTTTATGCGCTGAGATTGTCTTTAATTCTCCTGTTTTTAAATCATTTTTTATAGATTCTTTTACTACAATTGTTGAAAACTTAGCAAAGTTATTTATTCAAACTTCTGCATTTTCATCAATTAAATTATCTTTCATTAATTCAAACATAGTATCAATTATTTTCTTAATTTTAACTTTTGTCATTTTATTATTAGGATTTGAAAAAATAGAATCAATTAACTCATTTTTAGTAATTTTATTTTTTCTTACTAACTGCTTTTTTTCAATAGAATTACCTGCCTTAATTATTTCAATATTTTGATTTTCTTTTTCTAAATTAAGTTTTTCTTCCTTAACTTCTTCAAGTTTATTTAAATTGAGATGCTCTATTTCTTTTAATTCATCTCCTATTTTTTTCATAAAAACAATTAACTCTTTTTTAGTCATTTGTTCTAAAACTACATCTTCTACATAAATGTCATTTAAAATAGCATAGTTTCTAATTTTATCAGCATTCTTAACTAATTCACTTAAATTTTCTTTAATCATATCAGAACCATCATTTTTTCCTCGTTGTTGTAATAAGGTTAAGTCATCATCAATATTAATTTCTTCAAAAAAAGTTTTATCTTCTTCATGATGAGGATAAGAATCAATTTCAGCTTTTTCATTTTCAAAAGTATAAATATCGTTTTCTTCTAATTGGTCTAATGGTTTTTTACCTTTTTTTGTGCTTTTAGTTTTGTATTTGATAATTAAAATAAGCAAAAGAAGTACTAAAATAGGTAAAACAATTAGCAAAGTAATATTAGCTATATAGTCAATAATATTTGGTAAATTCATTTCATCTGGAGGTATTAATCCAATTGGATTAAATGCTGTAAGAAATCCTAAATTTAGTCCATTTTCTCCATTTAGTAAGACATTTATAATTTTCATTAAAAAAAATAAAATAGTTATAACTGGTATAGAGACTAATAAACTTATTTTTAATTTTTTGCCTTTGCTTTTTTTAATAGGTTCATTATTTTGTTGATTATTATTTTGTTGATTTTCCATTTTTTTCCTTTCTTGATAAAAACCCTTCTTTAATTTAAAAGAAGGGTTTGAAGTTATTTATTTTTATAAACCATACCTTTTATAAATTTATACGATTTATAATATCTTCTAAATCATTAATTAACTTATTTAACTGTGAATTAATCATCTCAGCATCTGATATAGTAACTCTAAATTCACCTAATTTAAGTAAATTTTTATTTGCACTAATTTCAGTAATTAAATTCTTACTTAATTGTTTTTTAAATTTAATTAGATCTTCTAAATTAGTTTCTACATCATGCCCACTAAAAAATTTTTTAATTTGTTCTGTCATAATCTTTTTCCGTTTCATTTTGATTTTACTAATTAACTGGAAATTCTTCTAGTAAAACATTTATTGTTCTATTTGAAACTTTATAATTTCCATCACTATAACTTGTTAGAAAGACTGCATAATAACTTGTGGCTTGAGTATTTTGAATATTTGAACTAGTAAAAGCACCAGTTGATTCAACAAGTTCCTCTAAAGTTTTAGTTTCTCCTAAAATACTTTCTATATTGGCATCTAAATTTTCTTGTTCTTTATCAAAAAATAAAATTTCATCAACTTTAAATAATTCTTGCGTTTCATCTGTTCCGAAATTAAATGATGTTGTATTTTTGAAGACTGCTGACTTAACAAATTCTTCAATTTTTTTATCTTTATCATTACCAGTAAAAATACCTAAGCTTTCAACAAAATCCTTTTGGTGTGCCTCAATATTATCTTCACTTCATTCTTGTGTAATTTTTTGATCAAATAAATAACTTTTCTGTGCTTGTGCTATATTTGAATTAAACTGAATAAACTGAGGTTCTATGTATTTTTTATTTCCGCTTGTTAAAACATGTCATTTTAAAGCATTAGATTGTATTTTTAAAACATCAATATCAAGTTTAGTTTTATTATATTCATTTTTAATTGCTTCTTGAGAAAACTCATAACCTTTTGCAGGTTTTAAAGATACTTCTACTTTATTTGTTCAATACTTTGTTTCATTATTCTCAGGCTTATCAACTATAGATATGTTTAAAATATCATCACTAATTAAAACTTTATCGCTTTGTAAAATTTCTTTTTGTTCAGAGATCAACTTAGTTTTGAAGTCATTAAAATCAGCAAATTTTGATTTTTCTGTTCAATTAATAATTGCATCTATAGATTCTTTCAATACATCATCTTCAATTACTTCTGCATCAGTTATTGTTCCTGCACATAAAAATTTCTTATCATTTTCTGTGACTTCTTCATCAAACTCGTAGTATTTATTATCCTCTTGTCTAATTCCGACTGTTCCTTCAATTTGAAATTCAGTAATATTTGGATTTAAAGCTTCTGAACGGTTAAAAGTAATATAAATTTCATCAAAGACTAGCCCTTCTGCAGGCGCTCCAGGTATGGGTGCATTTGGTACAAAAGTTTTTTTAACAATCTCTTCACTTTTATAGTGAATAGTTTTTAAGAAATAGTCCAATTCTTTGATTGTTGTTTCTGTTTCTTGCTTTGTGATTTTTTTCTTAGGTGCTGGTTTGTTTCCACCAAAATTATAAATTAGAGTTACTGAACCTGTATATTTATAATTATTTTTTGAAGTACCATTACCTGTAAATACAACGCTTTGTTGTTTATTAGTTATTGTTCCTTCTTGAATTTCTTCACTAGCATTTACACTTATTCCATTTTCAACATCAACTTTATGTTTCACAAGTTCAGATTCCAATTCTTCGCTAGTTCAAGGATTTTGATCATCTTCTTTACTATGCAATATTGTATTTAAAAATAATTCAATTGTTTCAATATTCTTTTTTTCAAATTTTTCAGAACATGAAACAACAATAGCCGATGTTGAACTTACAACAGTCAAACTTGATAAAATTAGTAATAATTTTTTCATTACTTAACCTCTTTTAAAACTTTCTATGAAAATTTTATTATTTCTAACCTCTTTCAATAAAAGTATATTTAGCATGATGTGGTTTTGAGTCAAAACGTTTACCTTCTCCAAAACCAACACTAAACAGATTTGTTCTTATTCCAAAATGTAAACATGCATTGTTTGTTGATTCAAAAGTAAGACCTTTTTTAATTTCTGCTGGTTCATTAACAGCTTTACTAATATAGTCTTCATTTGCAATACCTGCTCATCTAATATCTCTCAAATTATATCCTTCATTTTTAATTTCATCTGAATAAAAGAAACCAAAATTGTTAATACCAAAAGCTTTATCATACAAATGCTCATTTTTAATTTTGTTTGCTTCGTATGAACCTTCAAATGTAGGTATAATATCAAGACTTAGAGCTCTCATTAAATTCCCACCATCATAACCTAATTTTTGATTAATTCATCTGTTTTGTCCAGTGACAAAATAATCATCTGCAATATAGTCTCAAATATTAAACTCTGTTCCGTCTTCTCTAATTACACCAGTTTCACCACTCATTTTAAATTTATTGTTTTTTTGTGCATCTGTTGCTTTTGGATTAGTTCAAATATCGCTTTCAGAAATTCCATACAAATCATGGAATACATTTAAAAATTGTGTAGTCCCTTCATAATATGAATTAAATATTTTTGAGTTAGTTGCACTTGTTGTTTCAACTAGAGCTGTTGAAGAATTGTCAATAGCTAAAGAATATGTAAATCCAACATCACTTATTCTTTGAGAATAACCATTTGGTAATGTTATAGTTAAACCTTTCAATGTAACTATCTCACTTGAAACTGACATTGATAATAAATCTCTTGTTCTATCATTTTCTTCAACTTTTGAATTTTCAATTCTGCTTTCATAAGCACTTGTAATTTTTGGGGCATATTTATCTAAAGTCTTAGTTCATTGACTTTCTAATGCATCATAAATTACTTTATCTCCTTGAACTACTTGACCATTCAATCTAATAGGGAAATCTTTTTTTACCTTACCAAAAAATGAATTTCATTCTGGTCATGCATTTTGATCAAAGCTCATTTCAATTTGTTCTAAACTATTAAGATGGCTAGTTTGATCAGTTCTTATAATATCATTTGGATTGTAATATGCAACGTTAATACTGTTTAAAACAGCTGATCCATTTGTGAAATATTTTGTTTTAATTATTGATGGTATTTTTTTACCTAATGTTTGATTATATTTGTCAATAGCTGACTTATATAAATTAGTATTTCCTGCTATCATGTCTTGTGTTTTTAAGTTTGGTTCTAAAGCTTTCAATGTATTATAGTCAACAAAAACATCAGAACTTGCTTCTTTTAACAAGTCACCCGCTAATTCATTGTTTATTTTATTGATTGAAGCAATAATTTCTCCATCATCTGAAACAGTAATAACTATTGCTCCTGTTACTTTTTTAGTAACAGTTGCTTGTTCAGCATCTTTGTATCTATAAGTTGATGAAAATTCTAGACTAACACTTGAAATAAATCCTTCACCTGTTTCTGTAGTATTACCATAAGTCATTTCAGCATTTTTATAGTCAAAAATAATATCATCAATTCATTTTGAACCAAAACTTCCAATTAAAACTTGGTATGTTGAAATACTAATTTGATTTCTTAAATTAGCAATCGCTTGTGCTGGACTTAAAAGTGAATTCACATTACTTTCTAAATCTGATTTTTGTTTGTCTGTTAGAACATCATAAAATCTTACTGCTTCTCCCTCTGCATCAGTTGAATATTGTTCAATCTCTTCTCCACCATTTGAAGAAGCAGCTTCGTAAATTTGCTTTAAATTATCTTCTAGAAAAAAGCTTAAACCAATTGATTGAGCTTCAGAGTCTACTATTGCAGATCTAGAAGCCATTGGTGTTGATACAACAGTTGTGAATTTTGAATTAACTTCTGCTTCAAACTGTCTAATCAACTGTCTTATAATTTCTTTTTCATCTGGAACAGTTGGTGGAACAACAGGGTCTGTACCACATGCAACTACTCCCATTGCTGAAGTTCCTACAACAGCTAGTGATGATAATGCTAATAATAATTTTTTCATATTTTTTTCCTTTTCTCTTTTGTTTATATTTTTATTTTTAAAAATCGAATTTTTTAAATTTAAATAATGCTATTGAAAAACTCAATGAGCTAACTGCAAATAATATTGCTAAATAATATCAAGGTTTAAGATAGCTTGAGGTTGTATTTTTTTCAATCATATTAGTAGAAGTTAGTTTTATATCATATTCTGGATATCCTAAAAACAAATTCTTTTGATCTTCTAAATAAATTTTTGAAAATGAATTTGGAGAAAATCAGATATCATCATTATAAAATCCTAAATTTTTGGTATAAACCATTCACAACCCACTATATAAGTTAAAATATGATAAGGTATGCATCATATTTCTACCTTTTTCATAGTTATTTCAGTCTCCTGAAGTTTTAGATACCGCATTTGAAGACATAATTATGTAGTTACTTGAATATTTGATAAAATATTCTTCAATAATTCTTGCTGTATACATTAAATTAAAATTTAACTGTTTTTTTACTAAATTACTCGCATTTGTAAATTTAAAACCGTCATTATTTTGTGCTGATATTTCATATTCATAAAACGAAATAACATCCTGTTTTTTCAATGCATAAAAAACTTTATTTTCTTGCATTTCTTCTTCAGATGGATTTATTTTTTCTAAATAACTATCTGTAATGCCAGTGTCTAAAAATAAAAAGTCATAAAATAAATCATATTTTTCAAATTGAATATTATTTTTAAAATGATTGTTAATTGAATTGCTAAAATCTCTAAAATCAATTAATATCTTTTTGATTTCATTATCTAAAGTTTTTGATATTAAATCATCTAATTCTTCATTTGTTATAAATGTATTTTCCAAAGTAATTTGTATATTAAATTTATCATTTTTTTGTCATGTATTTGGAACTGACGCATCTCTAAGGGGTTTTGAGAATAAATTAAGATTAGTTTCTGTTATAACAGCAGGGCTTGCATTAATCAAACCAAGATCTTTTCACATTTGCATTCTAAGACCAATATTTCTGCTATTATGAAACTCATCTAAAATCATTTCGTTTGAAAGGAAATAGTTATAAACATACTTAGACAAATTTGGATATTTAATATTCCCTTCATTTACATGGTCATATAAACTATATGCATCATAAATGTCATTTAGTTGAAAAATGTCACCATTAGTAAACTGCACATTATAACTTTTTTCATTTGCTTTTATAAAAGACATTGGGATATTTGCTATAAAAGATAAAGCTAGTAATAATGTACAAATAATAGTTGTTGTTTGTAATGTAAACATAAATATTAAGAATGTAATAAAGTTAATTAAAAAGAATGTAGCTATTAAACAATAAAGTACATATATTGATGTCATTCTAAGAATGAACATATCATATTTAAATAATGTGAATGTAGCATAAAAAATATTAATAACAGCAAAGCTCATTAAAATGTTTACAGCACAGATTAAAATAATTAATAAATACTGAGCTACGAAAAATTTAGTTCTACTCACTTGGTTTGTCAAAACGATATAAGTTGTTTTATCTTCAAAATTTTTACTAAAGAAAAATTGAATCATTCTTAAAATAAATACAAACATTAAACAACAAACAAAAAATAATATATAAAAATTAAATATAACTACTTGAGAACTACCAGATTTAGCAAATGCTAATGCAATCCCAATGCAAATTGAAACAACAATGGTTGATATATTTAAAATATAAAATAACCGCTCTTTTAATAGACTTTTAAAACTAAATTTAATTAATTTAATAAAAGGTATTTTCCTATATTTTATAAGTCTATCTTTTAAAAAATTTTGTAAAGGATTCTTTTTCTTTTTTTCATAATTTTCTTCTACCATAGTACCCTCACCTCCTTTCAATGAAATCCAAAATTAATTTGACTCTATTAGAGTTCTTTCAAATCAATAAAATTTGTCTGATTTAATGACAAAATTTAGGTTCAAGAACGATAAATTAAAATCTACTGAAATATAACTTGCTTGATCTTTAAATTTTTTAAAAATAATTTGATTATTGTTCATTTCTATAATAGGTATGTTTTCTAATTCTTCGCTATTATTGAATTCAAAGTGAAATGAAGAAGAATTAGTTTTATTTAAAAAGTAATCTCTTTCTGATTTTCCTAAAGTATTAAAATTTTGATTAAGTAAACTTAGCTCTGCATTTACATCTGAAATGCTTGAAAAATTTTTCAAATTTGAATAGTTAGTTAAGTTTTTTAATGATATCAATTGCTTGCTATCAGAAAGCAAATTTCAAGTTATTTTTTTTGTTCCATAATCTTCTTGAAAAATTTTTACAGCGTTTATTGTATTTTGATAAATTGCTTTAAATATAGGATCTTCTTCAACTTTTAAAGGCATTTTTTTATTTTCCAACTCTTCTTCTCTCAGATAACTATCATTTAAGTTATTTACTGAAATTGCAGTGTAGTAAGAAATGGGATTAACTGGATGATAATAATTAAATTCTTCAAAGTATAAACAAAAATTATCTAAAGTTATTTCTCCATAATTTACTACTGAATCAGAGTTAATACCAAGGTTTTGAGCAAATCTAGTTTGAAACTCGTTTAATCAATTTAAGTATTCTTCACTTAAAAATTTGTAAATTTCTTTGTTGCCTTTAACTAATTTATTCTCAAGTATAATTTGATCATCATTAATTAATTCACCAAAAATAGATTTAAACAAATCAGTATTAAACTTGTTGTCTGATTCATATGTGTCATTAAGAATTAGCTGCTTTGCACCATATTTTTTAGACTGATCAGGATTAAAATTTTCTATCTTATCTATTGATTTAAAATTTTTAAACCTTTCATCATTTTTAAATGCAAATTTATAACTTTTGTTTGTGGTTTCAGTATTAGGGTTATTTTTCAGAATATAATTTATAAAACTTTTTTCAAACTTATCAAATCTAAAAATATTTTCAAAGTCACTATTTGATAAACTAAATATTTCAGCATAATCATAAATTCTAAGATCATAAGCATCAAATCAAGCTCATTCAAATCTGTCCTTAATAAGATTTTTTCTTAAGTCGTTTGTTAAAAATTTTAAGTCTTCAATTATTGAATCTTGATTTGTTATTGTTATCACGATTTCTTCTTTGTACTTGTTTTTAATTAGGTTTTCATCAATATCAGTGTATTGATAATTAAAAACTAAATCAAAACTTATATTTGCTATATAATTTAAATTTTCTTTATCCAATGATAGATAACCAAAATCTATATTGTTGAAATCATAAGATATACCTTTAAATCAAAATTCATCATTTTTAAATTTTAAAATAGTTTCATAAAAGGTAAGTTTATGTGACATAGAATTTAAAATAGTTTTTTCTATCTGACTTGTTTTAATAATTTTATTTAAATCATTATCTAAAGCTTCTTTTTCTCTTTGAGAAAGAAGGTCATAATTTGAAGGCAAACTTTCATTTTGTTTTCTTTTATTAATTTCTTCTAAATTATCTTGATTAAAAAAGGTAAAACTCATGTTATTTTGCATTTGGTTGTCAATATAGATAATGGCATTTTGTTTTTCAGCTAATGCTTCATGAAATTTTGCTTCGACTTCTTTTTCAAAAGAATCCCCAAGAACATAATAGTTATAAAATGGTTTATACTCTTGCTCAATTACTATTGGCTTTTTACTACATGCTGTAGATACTAAACCAAATCCTAAAACAAAAGCAGAAACTATTGGTAATATCTTTTTCAACATTTTTATTTATGAAATTTATTTGTTAATTTTATGCATTAACAAAACTTCATTTAATTTATTTTTTTCTTCTTGTATTTCTCTTCTAATTCTTTCAAGCTCTAAAACATTTTCACGTTGCTTCATTTCATTGTCAAATTTAGACAGCTTTTCATTCATTTCTTTTTCAAAAGCCATTTCTCTTCTTAACTGCTCAAAATACTCTCTTTCTTTACTCAAATCAGATTTAAGTTTTTCTAATTCTTGATCTTTTAATAAAATTGCATTTTGTTGCATATTAGCACCAAATCCTAGATTTAATCCTTGTGAAGATAAAACATCAGCATTTATATTTTGCTTTTTATCAATTTCATTTCTCAATTTTTCAAACTCTGATTTTAATTTTTCAATTTCAAAGTTATATTCTTGAGCAATAGAATTTTTTTCATTAAATAAATTGCTGTTTGCTGATATGTTATTTGATAAACTACCAAAATTTTCATATTGTTTTTCAAAAGAATTTTGTTTTGCTTCAAATAAACTATTTTCATTTCTAATTTTATTTAAATTACTAATTTGCATTTCACGTAATCTTGTAAACTCTTCTTCAAGTTCAATTTTTGATTTATTAATACCTTTAGACTCAAGTTCAATTTTAGACATATATTCTTTTAATTCAGAGATACTATTTTGAATTGATTCTTTTTCTTTTAAAGCTGATTTATTAAATTCATCATGATATTCTTTAAACTCTTTAATTTGTTCTAAATACTCATTTTTAGAAATTTGTATAATTTTTGTTTCTTCATTGATATTTTCTACAAAAGTTTTTAAGTCAAAAAGTTTATCAGAAAATTCTTTTTTTATTAAATCAATTTCTTCATATTCAGCAATTGTTGCTACAGCAATCTCTTCTTGCAATTTTTTTAGTTCATCAAATCTTTCTTTTAACTCTAAGTTCTTTAAATCAACTTCTTCATGTTCACTACCAACTTGGTTTAAGAAAAATTCTCTATCATTTTTTAAGTTACTTAGACTTTTATCTAATTCTTCTCTAGAATTATTAATTTCATCTGTTTCTATTTGAATTTCAGTTAAATAACTTTTGAAATCTTTAATTTCTTCTTGAAGTATTTCTTTTTGAACCGCTACTAAGTCTTTAAATTCATTTTCAAATTTTTTAAATTCTTGAATTTTTAACTCAATTTCTTTAGTTAATGAATTTTCTGATTCATTTTTAACATTTTCTATATATGTTTTTAAATCCTCAAGTTTTGTTGAAAATTCTACTCTTACTTTATTAATTTCCTCAAAATCTTTACCTGAAACTAAATTAATCTCATCTTGCAATATTCTTAGCTCGTCAATTTTTAATTGTAATTCATTTTTTTTAAATTCTAAATCTGATGTTTCAATTTGTGTTTGATCTAAAAGAACTTTTAAATCAGCTGCTTGATCTTCAAAATTTGTTTTTGCCTGATGAATAATTTCTGATTCTAATTTTACTTTTGCAAAATAATCTTTTAAGTCATCAATGTTTAAGTTAATTTCTGATTTTTGATCATTTATAATCATGTTAATTTCTGATTTTAAATTTTTAATTTCTTGAACTTTATCAAAAAAATCAGTTTTAATGGCATTTATTTCATCTGATGTCAATGCTTCATTGCTTACATGATTTGTGTCACTTAAAACTAGCCCTTCGTATTGTGGCTCAGCTGTTTTTTGTGAGTCATCACTTATCATTACTAAATCATTTGCTAAATCAACTTTAATATCTTCTTTGTTTAAACTTAAAATATTTTTATATTTATTTTCTATTTTATTTAAAAACTCTAGTGCATTATCTAAATCAATTGATTTATCAGAACTATCAATAATGAACTCTTTTAATGGTTCATATTTTGGTTTATGAGGTTTTTCTCTGTCTTCTAAGGCTTTTTGAATTGAATCCATATTAATAGGTTGTGCTACTATATCTTTTGGTTGCATACTATTTTTTTCTAAAATTGCTAATGCATCATTAAAAGTTTGTTGCTCATTTAAACCTATAACCAATGAATTTGTTTCAAGATTAAAACTAAATGTCAAAATGTTATGTTGGTTTAAAAGTTTTTCAACTTCTGCTAATACTATATTTTTTTCAAAAGACACATTTATTTTTTTGTATAAATTTAAATCAGACTTAGAACCTGAAAATAAAAGTTTTCCTTTTTCCAATATTACAAAATTTTCAATTATATTGTAAACTTCATCAATGTTGTGAACAGTTAAGATAATTGTGCTATTAAATTCTTCTTTAAATTCTTTTAGTATTTTGTATGATTGCCCTCTTCATTTAGAGTCAAGGTTTGCACCTGGCTCATCTAAAATAAGAATTTCTGGCTCTTTAATAAAACATAAAATTAAATTCATACGATTTTTCATTCCTCATGAAAATGCATTTAAAGGTTTGTCTTTAGATGTTCATAAATCGAACTTCTTTAATCAATATTCAATTCTTGATTTAACTAAAGTTTTATTTAATCCCATAACATTACACATATTAAATAAAAATTCATACGCTGTAATAGAATACAATGAAAAATCCATTTGTGAATAAAATCCTATATTTGAATTGTTCTCAATTGAACTACTTTTTTTTCTTTCCTTACCATTTATGTAAATATTTCCATCATAGTTTAAAGTAGCTCCAAGCAGTGAGTTTAAGAACACACTTTTACCTGATCCACTACTTCCTAATAGTGCTGTTACTTTTCCTTTTTCAATATTAAAAGAAAATGGCCCAATATTTATGTCTTTGAATTTTTTATGAAATTTATCTACAACCACAGCATTATTATTTTGATTAATTAATAATGGCTTACTTGGATTTTGATATATTTTTTCCATCTTTTTCTCCTTAATCATTTTTTAGTTGATACTTTTAAAATTCTAAATATTCTAAATTTTCAATAAAAAAATATATGAGATTCTTTAAAAGTTAATTTGTTTTTTTATATAAACATAGTTAACCTTTTTTGAATTTTTAATATTTTTACTCTAACCGATTTTGCAAAAAATATTTTTTGCTTTTTTTATTTTTTAAATTTTTCATATAAAAAACTTACATAAAACAATATGCAATCAGCATTCAAAAAATAAATTCGCTTTAAAAAGCACTTATTTTATATAACTTTTTGTTTTTTTAAAAATCTTTTACAAAAACAGAATGCAGAATATAAATATTCTAGAACCAAACTGTCTTATAAAAGGTTTAAAAAATTAAAATAATAAATTATAACTAGTTTTCAATAGACTCTAGTTTTATTTAATTTATTTTTATATGACTTTAATTATTTTTAAAGTCTATTCTGTAAAAGGTTTAGATTAATGCTTCCTTAATTCATTAACTAAAGCCTTTAAGTGTTTTTTTTATTTTTAATTATTTTCTTTAAATAATCGCCTTTTCCTTTACCACTGTGAGAAGTGGTTATAGTTGGTGTTACACTAAGATATTATAAAAGCAACACCCTATTTTAGGAGTACAAAAAAAACTTCCAACTATGGAATTAGTTGAAAGCTCATAAATATTCATTTTTAAAATTTTAGTTAGTATAACTACTTTTTTTTATAAGTCAAATTTTTGTATATTTCAAATTTTTCAGGATCAGGTTTAAAATCTTTTAATAAATTATTATTTGGATCTTTTTTGTAGTAATTATATAAAAAAGCATATCTTTTAGGGTCTTTATATCTAATTAAAGCTACTTCTCTTTCACTCAAATACTCTTTTTCATATTTATCTCAAAATTCTTGATATAGCTTTTTTTGATCATTTTGAGTTTTAAATTTAGCTTCAGATAAAACTTTAAGATTATTAACATATTGTTTTTTTCTTTCTTGATCTAAAAAAAATAATTTTTTAACAATTTTTCTCTTTGTTCATATTTTTCCTCTTGCTAACAAGTTTTCCATCATTAAAGCTAAATTTTTTTCATTAATTTCATATGTTTGCATTCTTTTGTCTTTTATTATTTCAAGTTTTGAAATTAACTCTAACTTATTAATAGCTCTTTCTTTTTGTTTTTGTTTAATTGGTAATGTTTTAATATCTTTAATAATTGAAGTTATTCATTTTTTTGTGAACATTAGAAAAGCGTAGTTATCTCTATTAACTCCTTCTTCAGGTGAAAAATAAAGGTTATTTTTATCATAACCTGCTTTTGTAATCATCTCTAAAATATCTTTAATTACAAATTTTTGAATCTTAGTGTCTCTAAAATTAATTTCTTTCTCTGACATTTTAACTTTTTTTACTAGTTTTATATTGCTATTCATAAATTAAATCCATTCTTTCTTTTCTATTTATTTAATATTGTTACTATTTCTGATAAATCTTTTGAATTCAATATTTGTTTTTTAAAAGTTTTAATATTTAAATTTGCGTCAGCGTTTTTAATTTTTGATTCAAATAATAAGTAAACTTCAAATAATGATATTTGCTCATTAATATTTGTGATTCTATTATTTAGTCGCTTTATTATCTTATTTGAATTAATATTTTTCTCTGTTTTAAGTAATTCAATTGTTTTGTTATTTAAAGCAATATCTTGCATTGCTTTATTTAAACTATTATTACCAGTTATTATGTATTTAACATCATTTCTAACTGAGTCAGTCTTCATGTCTTCTTCTGTATGAGTTATACTTGTTATCTTACGATAAAATGAGCCTAAAAACGGTGAGACTAATACTAATGCAGCTGATAGTAAACTTAATAAATCTAAAGCTATACTATTTTCTGTATCTCTTACAAATAAGAATGTAATTGTAGCTACTGTTACAAAAGCTATAACAAAAAAAGAAGTATAAAAGATTAAAAAATTATGTACATAATTTCTTTTTTCAATGTATGACTTAAATATTAAATTATTCTTAATAGTTTTATTAAACCTATTAATAATCATATTTTTTCTTATTATAAAAGCTAAATTATGTAATAAAAATAATATATAACCCAATCCTGCCATTAAAAAGATTAATCAATTCCATCTAAATGCTAAAACAACTAAAGTAATTATAATAATTGCTTCTAATGCTAATAATATTCCAATTGATAATTTTAATTTTCTTATTTTGCTTTTCATTATTCTTTTCCTTTTAATATATTATATGCCTTATTTATCAATTTCATAATTTCTTCAGCTTCTGGGTCTTTATTATTATCTGGATGATACTTCTTAGCTAATGCTTTATACGCCTGCTTGATTTGTGCATCTGTTGCATTTAAGTTAATACCTAGTATTTCATAAGATCAAAAGTTATTAGTTGAATTTGCTTTTAAAATGTTATTGTGTGAGAAATCTTCAAATTTTTTCTTATTAGTTTTAGTTTCAATTTCAATGTCTGCAAAATTGATTTCATAATTAGTTAAAACGTATTCTTTAACTTTTTTAAGTGAATAAACATAATTTTCATTTAGTTTATAAATTATTTCATTAATTAATTGTTCTAGTTTTTTTAAATCAATTTCATTAAAATTTTCATCTATATTTTGTATTCTATTTTCTATGATATTTTGTTTCATAAAAACTTTTAATTTAAGTTCACTTTCGATTGTATTAAAGAATGGTTCTTCTTGTATATTAGCGACATTTTTCATGTTATCCAATTCAAAAGAAAACTTATTCATTAAATTTATACTTTTTGTTGAAAGGTGCTCATAAAGAAAAAGCAACTCTTCTTTAGGTTGCTCTTGTATTTTTAAGTTATTTATAAAATCAGTATTTTTTAACATTAAAACCTCTATTAATATAATTTTACTACTTATTAAAGATTTTTGACAGATCTATCTTCCCATTTGAAAAAGGCAACAGTAAATTGATTTCTTTTAAACGTGATTCTTTTAATTTTCTACCATAATTAAATTTAAATAATGATTTTTCAATTTGATATTTTATAAACGTTGCAGTCTTAGAATTTAAATTTTCTATCGGAAATTTTGGTTTGACTACTATAACATCAGAAGTTATCATGTATTGATATTCATGATAAAAAACAATTCCTGGCTGCCCATTTTTTGATAAAGTAAAGCTATTTTTAGGAAAGAGAGTAAAAATGTTATTTTTTTCTACTTTATTTTTGCAAATCACTCCATTATTATATGTTGTAGTTGATACAACTGGTATGTCTCCAATCATCAATTTTGTTTTAGCATATTCAACACTTATTTTTTCGCATTTGTTTGAAATAATTTCAAATGCTTCTAAAAAATTTACTTTTCTCCATGTATCATCTATATTTATATTTAAAGAATCTGCATTTAGTTTAAAATCACTTGATTTAAAGTTTATTTCCTCAACTCAAACAGGAATCTCATCTAAATTTGGTATTTTTATTGATTTTAAAGTTGCATTAGCTTCTCTACCAAAAGCAGAATATTTAAACTGATTCATTCTTATACATTGAATGTAATAAAATGTTTGATTTAAAGTTAATGGTATTTTAGAATAAAGAACAGCAACATTTTGACCAGTATAAAATTTTTCAAATTGCAAATTTGCTGTCAATCTTCCTTCACCCCCAAGCGGTACAGTGATGCCAAATTCTTTAAATGGCAATACTGATTCAATTTGTTCTACAAAACCTACAATACCATTAGTTTTAACAGTTCTTGAAACAAAAGGAACTGGATTTTTAATCACTGGTTTCATATCTGAAAAATTTAAATTTGATCCATAGTAAATATTAAATAATTCTTGAAGTTCCATCTTTTTCATCTCCTATTTCAAAATAAGTTGCACTGTTTTTCTTTCTTTTGAAAATCATTTTAAATATTTCGTAATCTTCCATTAAATCAATTAAATCATCCTTTGAAATTTTTGAATAATCTGGTTCTAAATATGCCTCAGCACATCATTCATCTTTACCAGTTACAGCTTTTTTTACAGAAAAAGAAGTTTCCTCTTCTCTATTTAATCAAGAATTAATCCACATTTTTGATATTTCTTTTCATTTTTGATTTTTATCTATTCTGCCAATTCCTCTAGATAATACAAAGCCATCATCTTTGCAATTTGCAAATCAACTTTTGAATCCTTTAGGGTGTGGCGAATTAGCTTTGAATATTCCTATGGCAGTTACTGTTCCAACTGGATAAAACAAATTAGTTGGCATTGATAATACTCCTAATAAAGTATGCTTTTCAAGAATTTTTTCTCTTAACTTAACTTCTTTTAAATTCGGAGAAATAAAACAATTTATAGGTATTATAGCTACTCCAATTCCTCCCACTTGTAAAACTTCAAGCATAGATATTATAAAATCTAGCTCATGACCTCCATCAAATTTTTGAGAATAAGGTGGATTTATAAAACCTATATTAGGCTTGTGATTTATTTTTATTTTATTTTTAAGTTCATAATCAAAACAATTTCCACTATATAAGTTTGATTTACCATCACCCCTAATTATCATATTAGAAGCTGCTAAAGTAAACATTTTTGTTTCTTTTTCAATTCCTACCAAATTATCTCTTTTAATCTTTGTTTTTTTCTTAGGATCACTAACTCCAGAAATCATTTTGTTCATAGCTGAAATTAAAAAACCTCCTGTACCGCAACATGGATCAAATACAATGTCATTTTCTGACAAATTAGCCAAATCACAAAATAACTCTGTAATATGGTGTGGTGTTAAAACTATTCCCAAACCTTTCTTATTTCCATCACTATATGATAAAAATTCTTTATAAAATTCTCCTAAATAATCATAAGAATTTTCCATATCTATATAGGGTCAAATTTCATTTTTGACCTTTAGTATAACATTTAAAAAATTGTCTTCTTTTATATTTGTTGACGTCAAAACTTCGTTTGACTCTAAAGATTTATAATTTTTCATCATTAAATCTATTTTTTCTTGTGGTATCCCTCCAACTGACTCTAATCTATTTCTTATAGAAGTCAACATTTGATTTAAAATCATTTTAGAGCTAAACTTACTATTTAATGTATTTACAAAAGTATCATCAGAAAGAGCTAATAACAAGGCTGAAATGATTATTGGTTTTAATTCATCTGTTATAAATATTTTTTCTCTCAATATATTATGTATTTCCTTAGTGTTTTTTTTAATTTTTTTAAAATTTTCCTTTTTGTTTTCCTCACTTGATCTAAATATAGAAATATATTCCTCTTTATTTAATAAATTCTCAATTTTCAAGTCTGATCAAAATTCTAATCCATTGATTCATAAAAAAGTCGAAAATTCTAAATTATTTTTATCTTCACCAGAAATAGCTATTGAAAAAACATTGAAACTTTTAGATAAATCTTTTGCATATTTAAATACTCCATCAACTGCATAATCAGCAGGTTTAGATAATGTACCTGAGCTGTGCCTTTTTGTGTCACTTTTACATTCAACTACAAGTATTATATTTTCTTTTTTTAAATTTATTATAAATTCAGGTTTACCTTTACCAGTTCCTTTTTTAGAAGCTTTTTCTAGAGCTTTGTTTATTTCAAAATTACTTGAAGATTGCTCTTCAATTGTTATCGTTTTATCATCGTAATACCCTTTTTCTCTTAGCAAATCTCTAAAAATATTTTCTGTTATTCTTTCATTTTTCATTTGTTAACCCTTTTATTTCTTAACTTCTTCTTCCTTATATCCTTCAACAACATCGCCTTCTTTGATATCATTAAAGTTTTTAATTGTTAATCCACCTTCTGAATTAATTTTAGCTTCTTTAATATCATCTTTTAAGTGCTTTAAAGTTGCTAATTCTCCAGTATAAATAACAATACCATTTCTAATTACACGTATTTTTGATTTACGTTCAATGCTTCCATCAACAATATGAAAACCTCCAATTGTTCCGATGTCTGAATGTTTAAATGTTGCTCTAATTTCAGCTGATCCAGTAACTACTTCTTTATATTCTGGGTCTAACATTCCCTTAGCAGCATCTTCTAATTCTTCTATAACTTTATAAATAATGTTATGTAAACGAATTTCAATTCCTTCTTCTTCAGCTTTTTTACGTACAACTGCATCAGGTCTTACATTAAATCCATAAATTAATACAATTCCATCAGTTACAGTTGAAGCTAAAGTAACATCACTTAAAGTAATAGTTCCAACACTTGAACGAATAATATTTAGTTTAACTCCAGAAATATCAATTTTAGTTAAACTACCTTTTAATGCTTCAACAGATCCTTGAGTATCTGCTTTAACAATCAAGTTAATTGCTTTTAATTCACCATCATCAATATGTTTTTTGATTGAATCTAAACTAAAGATTTGGTTAGATTGACGTTCAGCTGCTAATTTCTTTTCAGCTTGTGCTTGAGCAATTGTTCTAGCCATTTTTTCATCATTCATAACAATGAATTTATCTCCAGCACTAGGTACTTCATTTAAACCATAAATAACTACTGGTTTACTTGGACCTGCTTTTAAAACTTTTTTATTATGTTCATCTTCCATGTGTTTAATATTTCCATATGTAGTTCCAGCAATAATCATATCTCTAATATCAAGACTTCCTTCTTTTACAAGAATAGAAGCTACTGGTCCTTTTGCTTTATCCAAGTGTGCTTCTAAAACTACACCTTTAGCTAATTTATTAGGGTTTGCTTTGTAATCATGCATTTCAGCAATTAATAAAATAGTTTCTTCTAATTGGTCTAAACCAAGTTTTTGTTTAGCACTACCTTGAACAAATGGAATATCTCCACCATATTCTTCAGCAACAATTTCATATTTCATTAATTCAGCTTTTACACGTTCAGGATCTGCTCCTGGTTTATCACATTTGTTAATAAATACAATAATTGGTACATTTGCTAACTTAGCATGATCAATTGCTTCTTCAGTTTGAGGCATAACCCCATCATCAGCTGCAACTATCAAAATAACAATATCAGTTACATTAGCTCCACGACTACGCATTTCTGAAAATGCCTCGTGACCTGGAGTGTCAATAAATGTTATTTTTTTACCATCTTTGTTTTTAACTTGGTAAGCTCCAATTGCTTGAGTAATTCCTCCAGCTTCTCCATCAACAACATTTGTGTTTTTGATGGAGTCTAATAAAGTTGTTTTACCATGATCAACGTGCCCCATAATTGTAACAATTGGAGCTCTATGTTGTAAATCTTCTGGTTTGTCTTCTTCTGATGCATCAAGTGCTTCAAAAAAGTTTTCCTTAGTTAATGTTTCTTCTTTTCTAAAGTCAAAACCAAATTCAAAAGCAAGTTCAGCCATTTGCTCTTCTGTTAAAACAACATTTTGATTTAGCATTAATCCTTGTGTAAAGAAATGTTTTAAAATTTCTGCTACACTTTTACCAATTTGACTAGCAAAATCAGCAATGCTTAGTGCTTCAGTATAAACAAATACCCCATCAATGATTCCAGTTGCAACTGTTTCATTTAATTGTTGTTTAATTTGTTTAGCATGTTGTTTAGACATTTCTTTTTTATTAACTTGTTGTGGTTTTTTATTTGTATTTTTGTTTTTAGCCATGTAAAAATCCCCTTTCTTCTATAAATTGTTTTTAATTAATTTAATAATATTCCTATCATTAACACCAATCGCTACAATTGTGGTAGATCCACACGCTTGTGATAGTTCATCAACAGTGATTACATTATCAATAAACTCAACATTATAAAATTTACATTTATCGCTGAATTTCTTTTTTTGACTAGCTCCCATATCTGTTGATAGAATAACAAATTTTACTTTGTTAAGTTTAATTGAATCTAATAATTTTTCACCTTTAATTAATTTAGCAGAGTTATAAGCTAGACCTATTGCATTTAATAGTTTAGTTTTGTCCATTAAACAACTTTTCTAATTCATCATAAATTGATGAATCTATTTTTGTTTTTAATCCTCTGCTAAAAAGGTTTTTTTGTTTTGCGATTTTAACTGAGTTTAAATCTTTTTTGACATAAACTCCACGTCCATCTGCTTTATAAGTTAAATCAATAAAAATTTCATTGTTTTTATTCAAAACAACTCTAATTAATTCTGATTTATCTAACATTTCTTTACTAACTACATCTTTTCTTAAATTAGTTTTGGTCATATAAGTCTTCATATTCGTCTTCTTCAAAATCTTCATCAAAGTCTTCTTCTAAAATTTCATTAAATGATTCTAATTCTGATTGAATTGATTCTAAATCTTTATTTTCTTCAACAGCAACTGCATTAGTTTCTTCGATTAGTTCTTCAACTTGGTTATATTCTTCTTCAACCTCAGCTTGGAAACTCATTAATTCTTCTTCATTATTTGCTTGCGCATTTCTGAATGAGTTTTTATGGTGTTCTGGTTTAACTGTTTGAGATTTAATTTTACGGTTGTTTACTGCGCTAATAAAGTCTGGATCATTTACCTCAGCTTCTGTAATATTTCCATTTCATAGAACATCCATGTTATCTAAAATAGCATTTTCTAAGCTATAAATGTTAATACGACGTTTTAATAGGTTAGCTACTAATTTAGCAGCCATTCCGCCTTTACCAATAGCTAATGATAATTGTTGGTTAGGTACTACAATATCAAATTCACCTTCAACTTCATTTACTGAAATAACTTTAACAGGTGCCATTGCATTGATAATGAATTCATGAATATCATCACTTCATTTAACAACGTCAATTTTTTCTCCTCTTAATTCATTTGAAATGTTATTGATTCTTGATCCTTTAACTCCAACAATAGCTCCAATTGGTTCTACATCTTCATCATGTGATAAAACAGCAATTTTTGCACGCTTACCCGGTTCTCTTGAAACTGACATTACTTCAACAATTCCTTGAGCAACTTCAGCAACTTCTTTTTCTACTAATTTAGATAAGAATTTTGGTGCTACTCTTGAAACTACTAATTGAGAATATTTATTTTCTCTTGCAACTTCTTCTAATAAAACATCAACTAATTCATTAACAACAAATTCTTCTCTGTTGATTGTTTTTTGGTTTCATAATGAAGTATGAACTCCTTCGATGTCCAAAATGTATGAAGTACCTTGATCGTTCATTCCAACGATTTTACCTCTTACGATTTCTCCTTCTAAAGGAATAAATTTTTCATAAATCATTGCTCTTTCAGTTGCTCTAATTTTTTGTTGGAATATTTGACGCACTTGTCCAACTGCTACTCTTGAAAACTCTTCATCAAAATCAATTGGTTTATATACTTTATCTCCAACTTTAGCTTCTTTATTGATTTTTAAAGCATCTTGTAAAACAATTTCTAATCAATCATCTTCAATTTCTTCATCAGTTGCTACTACCATTAATTCTTGGAATAAGTTAATTGATCCTGTTTGCTCATTAATTTCAGTTTTAACTACAGCTTCTGTATCAAAAAATCTTTCATAAGCTTTTTGGAATCCTTCTTTAATTCCTTCAATAGCAACTTCTTTGCTAATACTTTTTTCACTTTCTAATGAAGCTAATGCTTCTAATATTTGTGCTCCGTTTACCATGTTTTCTCCTTAAAATTTAACTGCATATCTTGCAAACTTTACTTGTTCATATTTAAAGTCAACTTTTTTCTTTTGACCTTTTAAAAAGTAGGTGATTCTAAATGTATCTTTATCTACATCAAAATCTAATAAAATACCTTCTAATTCAATATTTGTGCTTTTTTCTTGATTTAGTTCAACATGAACATAACTATTAATCGCTTTAAGCATTTCTTCTTTGCTTCTAATTGGCTTTTCAATACCAGCACTAGCGACTTCTAACATATAAGGTTCACTTAACCCTGGAAAGTCTTCTAATGCATCAGACAATTTTTCATTGCTTGAAATAATTGAATCAAAGTCCAAAGCTTTATTTGGTTCAGTCATGTCTTCAACCAAAATTTGCAAAACATCACTTTCAAAATCAAAGAAATTATTTATTTCATATACCTGTAAGTTGTATTCCCTTAAAATTGATGAAGCAATTTTTTGAATTTCATCTTTAATAGATGTAAAATTTTTCACTTAAAATCTCCTTTCAAATCAATAAGAAAGCAAGACCGTTAAGTCTTGCTGTTAACCTATTGTTATTTTTATTATAGCAAATAAAATTAATATGATAATAAAAGTTTAAATTTATTATCTGTATTAAATATTTTATTTTTGTTTAAATTAACTGATTCTTTATTTTTGATTTCAATATAAATTAATGTATTGTTAATTGAATTAAAATATATTTTTTTAAATTCATTAAGATCATCTTTTAAAATATTAGAAAATTTAACTAATTCTTTTTCAGTTTCATCATATATTTTTTGACATATTTTTTCATAGTTAGAAGTCAAATCAACTAATTCTGATTTTAAAATTAATATCTTTTGTTCAAAAAGTTTGATATTTTCTTCGCTTTTTATATCTTTCTTTGTTTTATCATTTAAAGCTTCGATTTTATAATTTAGTTTTTGGGTTAAACTTCAATTTTTAAATATCTTTTTTTCTAACTCTTGATTTTTTTGAACTTCTTCTAAATTTTTAAATATTTCTAAATCTTTTTTATTAATATTTGTTTTTCTTGATTTTAAATATAAATAAAGTTTTCTATTTGCTTTTTGAACAGATTTATAATCTTTATCTTTTTCATCATATAAAACTCACATGCAAACAAAATTAATTATTAATCCTAACATTGATATTGCTAAATATAAAACAAGGTCCTCTCAATGTTGATGCCCAAGTATACCAAGGACTCCACCACCACCCATGCTTTCTCTTTGAACATGGAATAAAGACATAAGCATTCCTACAATTCCACCACCAATGCAAGTTATTCAAAATGGTTTAACCTTAGGAGCAGTTACACCATACATAGCTGGTTCTGTTATGCCAAAAATTAGAGGCATTAAAGTTCCAGCTGCATTAATTTTGTCATTTCTTTTTTTAGCTTTAATCATTATAACTAAAATAACACCAATCATTGCTAATGCTATTCCATCCATAATAGGTAAACCTATTAAAGGACCATTACCTGTGAAATAATTAGCGTCCATTGCTAGATATACAGGTCAGCCCATGCCTAGGAATACAATAGGTTGTCAAACTATTCCGAATAATAAACCGCCTATTCCAAAAGGTACTTCATAAAATAATATTGCTAATTCTGAAATACCAACTTCAACGATTCCTAAAATAGGCCCTAACACAAAGAATGTGGCAAAAATTGTTATTATATATGAAATAAAAGGTCTAAATATTATGTCTACTACACCAGGCATTCAAGTTTTAATTCATTTGTCTGTAAAGTAAAACATAAACCCTGCACCAACGGCCGGAAGTAAGTTATTGTTATAAGCTTTTACAGATATAGGGAAATCTCCTATTTTAAATAGTACTCATTCTCCTGACCCTAAAGAACCATCAATCATATTAACAAAATATCTGCTTGCTATTGTTAAGCCAACAAGTATAGCCATTGCGGGATCACCATTTAAATATCTTACTGTTGAATAACAAAAGAAAATAGAAAGTAATGCTAGTCCTGTATTAGATAACATATAGAAAATACCAGAAATAATATCCATATCAGTAATATAACCGCCTTCAGGTGGTCCACCTTGAATAACTCCAAAGTTTGTTAATACTGAACTTAGTCCTGCTATTAAACCTACAGATATAAGTAAAGGCATTAAAGGAACAATAATTCCATTTATAGCACTCATTATTTTTGAACCAAAACTTTTACTTTTTTTATCTTCCTCGATTGATTTTATTTCAAAATTATTTCTTCCTCATAATTTTTCAATTTCTTCTTTAACTTTTACAGAATTACCACCAATAACTACTTGTAATTCATTTCCACTTCAAACATAACCCTTTACATTTGGCACGTTTTGAATTTTTGATTCATTAACTTTTTCTTTATCAATTACATAAAATCTTGTTCTTGTCATACAATTTCAAACTTTCTCGAAATTCGATTCTCCAACAATATCAATTAGCTGAACTGCAGTTTCTTTTCATTTATTAAAGTTTTTTTTATTTTCAGGTTTTGAAATATGTTGATTTTTGACATTTCTTTCAACTATAAACGCTATTTCTTCACCTTCCTTAACTTTTCCAGTTTTTGTTATAGTTAATTCAAAATTTTTAAATCTTTCAGTTTCAAAAACTATTGGAATATCATCTTTTAATTTATTTTTTTTAAAAAAATCAGAGCTATATTTTATTAAGTTATCTTTATTAGATAACATATCGCCTTTTTTGACAAATGATTGAAATGTATCTTTTTTATAAAATCCAGAGTCTAATCCTATATGCATTAAACATGAAATATCATTTTCAAGCTTAAAATATATAGCATGATTTGAATCAAGTATAAGCTCAACTTCACTTTTATCAAATAGTGATTTTAAAACAACATCTTTTATTTTTTTATCAGGTTTTATAAAAAAACCGTCACCTAAAACTTTATTTGAAAAAAGATCATCACTTATTTCTTCAATTTTTGAAATTTCTCCATTTACTGGAGAATAAATGACTATTTTATTCATTAATTATTCATCCTTTCTTTTTCTAAAAAATCTTTAAACCAGTAAAAAGATTTCTTTTTTATTCTGTCATAAGTCCCTTGTCCCAAGTCATTAGCGTCAACATAGATAAATCCGTATCTTTTCGACATTTCCTGAGATGAATAAGAAACAACATCGATAGGGCTCCACATTAAATATCCTATAACTTCTACTCCATCATTAATTGCTTCTTTCATTGCTAATATATGTTCAGAAATATAGTTTATTCTTGCATCATCGATTATATTTCCTTGATTATCAACTTCATCAATTAGACCTATTCCATTTTCAGTTATCATCAAAGGTTTTTTATATTTTTCATATAAATTATTTAAAACTATTCTTAATCCCATTGGATCGATTTGTCATCCTCATTCATTTACATCAAGATATTCATTTTTTCCTACGCTAAACAAGTTTCCAGAGGTTTCTTCAGCATTTTGATGTGAAGTTGTTCCTGTTGAATAATAACTGAACGAAATAAAATCATGAACATTATTTTTTATTAATGCTAATTCTTTTTTAGTTGCTTTTATATCGATTTTGTTATCTAAAAAATATTTTTTTGAATACCAAGGATATTCTCCTTTAATCATGATATCTAAGAAAAAATCATTTTTTATTCAATTATCATTCATACATTTATAAACATTTCTAGGATCAGACGTTTTTGGATAACTATACATATAACCTATCATTGTTCCAAATAAATTATTTCGATTTTGTTTTTTACCATATTCAATAGCTTTACATGCCGCTACAAATTGATTATGAAATGCTTGATAAGTTTTTTCTAAATAATTTTCTTCATTTTCAAACAAACCTAATGTAAAAAAGGTTGAATGATTTAACTCATTAAATGGTATTCATTGATCAGTGTAAACATTAAAATTATCAATTACTGTTTTTGCAAAATTAAAATAAAAATTAATTAACTTTTTATTTTTTCATCCACCATATTTAGTGATTAAATTTATAGGCATTTCTAAATGCGATATAGACAAAATTAATTTTATTTTGTTTTTTTTGAAAACTTCAAATATTTTTTTATAATGATTTATCGCATCAATATTTGCTTCATTTTCATCACCATTTGGAAAAAGCCTTGTTCAAGCTATAGAAGTTCTTAGAACATTTATTCCCAATTCCTTAAATAGTTTTATATCTTCTTCATATTTATTAAAAAAATCTATACCTCTTCTTTTAGGAAAAAAATAATCGTCTTGATTATCAATTATTTCTTTTAATTTTTCTGGTGTCATATATAAATCTTTTGAAACATTTTTTCTATCAATTTTTTCATTATAAAATCTTAAATCTTCAGTTGATATACCTTTTTCATATAAATCAAAAGCACCCTCAGCTTGGCTTGCAGAAATAGAGCCACCTCATAAAAATTCTTTCTTCATATTTTACTCTTCCTTTCTCTAATATAATATTTTTTATTTTATTAATAAAAAATGCTTAAAATATAAAAAGCAACTAGTTGTTAAAAAAGCAACTAGTTACCATAAATATGATTCTGAAAATTTATTTTTTAGATTAACATTAATTTCTGAGTTTTTTGATTCAATTAATGAAAAAATTGTATTTAAAGAAATTATTTTTGTTCATTCTCTTATTTCTGATTCAGAAGATGGTATATGAATGTAAACAAATGGATCAAAAAATTTTTTCATTTGGCTTTTAGTTGATATAAGAACTATAGGTATGTTTTTTTCTTTTAATTTATTATAAGAAAGTTCTAAACTTTTATTATCTAATCCAGAAACAATAAAAATACAAACACTTTTTTCATTAGCTTCAGTAACTATTTTTCCATTATTTTCAGAGGGAAGAAATTTTGAATTATACCCTGCTCAAACTAATTCTTGATGAAAAACATCAACGATTGTTCTGGTTTGATAACTAGAAAAAAATAATATTTCTTTAAAAGAGTTCAATAACTCTGATACTTTATCAATCTCATTTTTTTGTTCATATATTTGCTCTATTAGACTAATATAAGTTTGTTTACCATTATGAATAGAATTATTTATATTTTTAAAATTAAAATATTTTTCTTCTTCAAATCATAAAGTTTCAATTAAATTTTTAAATCCATCGTATCCCATTTTTTTTGAAAAAGTGGTTATTGATGATTTATTTAAAAATGAATCTTCTGCTATTTGACTTATTGTAGGCTTTGTTTTGTCTTTCAAATAATTTAAAAGAGATTTTGATATTAAGTATTTAGGCGTATTTTTAGGTTCTTCTAATATAAAATTATTTAACTTTTCTTTTAAATTCATAATTACTCCATTTCTAAAAATCTTATTATAGTTTTATCATATATAACTTTAAAAAAAGAATCTTTCGATTCTTAAATTTCCTTTACAAAATCTTTTAATTCAGATCTAAGTTTATTTCCACTTATCTTTGTACTTTTACCAAAGGCCATTGTAATAAATGGAGTTTCATAATCATGCATTAAACCTTCTTGAATCAAAAACTCAGCTAATCCTTTTGTATTAAAACCACCAATCATACAAGTATCAACATCTAAACTTGCAGCCACCGCTGTAGCTATTCCAGTTGTAATATAAGTTTGTTGACTTGAATAGTTATCTAATTGTTGATCACTTAAATTGCCACCAAATAAGTTTTTATTAATATTAGCCCCATAAGTACTTCTTCCTTCTGGGTTTCCTTTAAATCTTAAATCTAATGAATGATTTGTAACTTCTTGCAATCCTTTATGATTTACACCCAATACAATAATAAATTTTGATGCGTTAAGATAATTTAATTGATTGTAAAAGAATGGTGCTAATTTCTCACGCATTTCTCCACGATTAATAACTAATAATCTTTGTCCTAAAATACCATATGAAGATGGTGACATTCTCATTGCTTGGATAATATCATTAAAATCAGCTTCAGGTATTTCATAATTAATGTCAAAATCACGAGCACTTCTTCTTTGTGTCATTAATTCTGCTAAATTTTTCATATTGTTCTCTCAGTCTATCTTTTAATTAAAAAAGTCAAATTCTAATTGTTCATCTTGTGCTAATGTATCTAAGATATTTAACTCTTCAAATATCTTCAATTGTGTTTGAGTTATTGTAGTACGACTAGTTAAATCTTTAACACTTGTTAATGGTCGTTCACTTCTTGCTTTAATAATTGAATCAGCCACAGCATCTCCAAGTGAATCAATTACTAAGAATGGAGGATATAGTGTAGCTTCTCCAGTTGTTGGATCTTTTTCAATAATATATTTAGAAGCTAGTGATTTTTCAAAGTTTAAATTAGCCATTTTAATTCCACGACTAAACATTTCTAATCCAATTTCTAAAACAGGCATTAATGCTAGCTCTTTAGTAGTCATTTTATCTTTTTTATTTCTTCTAGTTTCTAATTCTGTTAGCTTTTCTTTAACTCCATTATAACCGCCTAAGAAAGTTCTTAGATCAAATGCATCAGCTCGGTTAGTTAAGAAAGTCGCATAATATTCAGCAGGATAATATATTTTATATCAAGCAATTCTGTATGCCATTAAAACATAAGCAGTAGCATGCGCTTTAGGGAACATATATTTAATTTTTAAACAAGATTCAATATATCATTCAGGTACATTATGTGCTAACATAATTTCTTTTCATTCTTTTCTTACTCCCTGTCCTTTACGTACAGATTCCATAATTTTAAATGAAGTTGTTGCATCAATTCCTTGGCCCATTAAATAAACCATAATATCATCACGACATCCTATAACAGTTGAAATGTTTGCTATATCGTTTTTAATTAAATCTCTAGCATTACCTAATCAAACATCAGTTCCATGAGATAAACCAGAAATTTGTACTAAGTCAGCAAATGATTTAGGTTTAGTTTCTTTTAACATTCCTCTAACAAATCCTGTCCCAAATTCAGGTAATCCAATAGCTCCTGTTGTTTCTCCATTAATTTGTTCTGGTTTAATATTTAAAGCAGATAGATTACTAAATAAAGAATATACTTTAGGATCATTTGTTGGAATATTAATTGGATCAACTCCTGTTAAATCTCCAAGCATTCTTAAAGCAGTTGGATCAACGTGTCCTAGAATATCCATTTTCAATAAATTATCATGAATTGAGTGGAAATCAAAGTGTGTAGTTTTTCATGAACTAGAAGCATCATCAGCTGGATAGTTAACTGGACTGAAATCTTCTATTTCAAACTCTTTTGGTAAGATTATAATTCCCCCAGGGTGTTGGCCTGTTGTTCTTTTTACCCCTTCAACCAATTTTGCTTGTCTTTCAATTTCAATTTTTCTTGGCATTTCTTCTTCTAAAATACCTGTTTCTTCATAAAATGCTTTTACATAACCAAAGGCAGTTTTTTCAGCCACAGTTGATATTGTTCCAGCTCTGAATACGTTGCCTTCACCAAACATTTCTTTTGTAAAGTTATGTGCAATTGGTTGATATTCTCCAGAAAAGTTTAAATCAATATCTGGAACTTTATCTCCATCAAATCCTAAGAATGTTTCAAATGGAATATCATGTCCATCACCAATTAATGGTGAATTACATTTTGGGCAATCTTTTTGTGGTAAATCATATCCACATTTAATTTCAACTGGTGTTTCAAAATCTGAATATTTACATTTTGCACATCTATAATGTGCTTTTAAAGGGTTAACCTCAGTGATTTTTGATGCAGTTGCAACAAAGCTTGAACCAACACTTCCCCTTGAACCTACCAAATAACCATCTTTGTTAGATTTTTCAACCAATAAATGTGAAATTCAATAAACAACAGCAAAACCATGTTTGATAATTGAATTTAATTCTTTTTCTAATCTAGCTTCAACAATTTCAGGCAATACTTCTCCATACATATCATGAGCTGTTTCATAACATTTGTTTTTTAATAAAGTATCTACATTATCAATATTAGGTGTAAACAAACCATCTTTAATTACAACAATATCATTTTCAATCATGTCAGCAATTTTATTTGTATTTGTAATAACCATTTCTTGCACTAAATTAGCATCGTTTAACCAGTTCATCTCTTTAATCATTTCATTTGTTGTTCGCATGAACTGATCAGGATAATCAACTGATTTATTTTTATTTTTAAAACTAAATAATGGGTGTCTACTTCCACCTAATCCTTTAGCATTAATGTATACATCTCTAATTTTTTTCAATTCAGGTCTTGTGTAGTGTGCATCACTTGTAGCAACTAACATAACATTATATTTTTTTGCTGTTTTAATAATTTTTTGGATTACTTCAATTAATTCGTGTTCTTCCATTTGATTATCTGTAATTAAATTCTTATAAACACTTAAAGGTTGAATTTCAACATAATCATATAATTGAATTATTTCTTCTAGCTTATTGTTTGTATTTAATCTAGCAATTTCAAAAACCTCTGAATTAACACATCCAGCACCAATTAAAATGTTATTTTTTTCTTTAAACTCTTTTAACTTTTCTTTAAATATTTTAGGAGAGTTAAAAAAGTTTTCAGTATGTGAAATAGAAACTAATTTAAATATATCTTTTAAACCCTGTTGATTTTTAGCTAAAACATTTACATGAAGTCCACGTGATCTTAACAAGTTTGTATTTTCTTTATCATTTTCTGGTATTAACTTCATTAAGTCATGATCAAACACAATAGGAGTACTCATTTTTAACTCTGCAATAATCTTAAAGAATAAATCATTTAATACGTCTGCGTCATAATCACCACGGTGAGCGACATGTTCATCATATAAAATTCCGAATTTCTTACATACAGCCCCAAGTCTATGAGATTTTAAAGCTGGTCTTACTAATCTTGAAAGAGTCAATGTATCAATTACTGTATTTTGTAATTCTCCATAACCCAGTTTTTTAGACAAATTATTTAAAAAATTAAAGTCAAAATTTGCATTATGAGCGATTAGAATACTATCTTTAATTAATTCGTAGATTTTATCAAAATCTTCTTCTATATTTTTTTTGTCAACTAACATTTCTTCATTAATGTTAGTTAAATCCATCGTAAATTGCTTTAATGGTTGCTTTGGTTTAAATAAATAATCATGTTTTGTTGTTTTACCTGTAATTGGATCAAACACAACTGCTCCAAATTCAATTATTTCATTCATTTCCGGTGATAATCCAGTTGTTTCCAAGTCAAAAACTACCATTTTAGAATCTCTAATTTTTTGGCCTTTAGGGTTTTTAACAATTCAGTAATCTTCTTTCTGAATCATATTCATTTCTAAACCATAAATTAGTTTTAGCTTTTCATCATCTGCTTTATTTTTATTAATTTTTTTAAGTTCATTATAAGCATCTGGGAAAGCTTGTACATTAATATGATCTGTAATAGCTATTGCTCTTCAATTTCATTTATCAGCAGTATGTAAATAGTCTTGAATTGTAGAAACTCCATCCATAGCACTCATTTTTGTATGAACATGTAATTCAACACGTTTTTGTTCTGCTTCATCTTTTACCATTGATTCAGAACGTGAAATTTTAGCAATTTTATCAATGATAAAATTTTGCTCTTTGTCATATTGTGAATAAGACGTCTTACCTTTAACTGCTATTCAATCACCCTTAGCAACTCTTTTTTCTTTAATTTCAATAACTCTATCTGAAGATAATTCTTCTTCAGTTAATGGATCCATAATAGTTCTTTCATCTTCTCTACCAAAGTATATGCATTTAATTGATGAGTTATTATCTGTTAATCCAATTGAGTATATTTTACGATTATTAGCTTTAGAATCTCTTATTTCAATACTTAATACTTTTCCATGCAATACTATGTTTTGTGCATCTTCTTCTATATCTTCAAATGAAGCATAACTTGGTTTATCTAATGAAGTATTTCATTTCTGTGAATTTTGCTTTGAAATAAACATTCCTTGACTTTTATCATTTTGCTCAGGTGCAAATTGTTTATATTGTTCTTTGGTTTGTTGTTCAATAATTAATGATTGTTTTATATATTCTTCAGTTTTATCTTCAACATCTATTATATAGTTTAATTCTTTAAAACCAAATTGATTTAATTTTGCTAAGCAATATTCTAATTCTTTTACTAATTGATTTTTAAGTTCTTTTGAATCAACAACAAACTTAATTAAATTTTCATCAGTATCAAATTCAAAATCTTCTGAATGTATAAAGTTTCAAATAACTGTTTTATTTTGAGCTTTATTATTTTTAATAAATTCTATATATTCACAAAGAATTTCTTTATCAATTCTTTGTTGTTGAACATTTAAAATTAATTTTATTTTAATTCCCGAAGCATTTACACATTTATGATGAATTTCATGCAATATTCTTGTTGGTAAAAAATTCTTAATTTTTAAATATAATTTAAATTTTGATTTTGTTGAACTTAAAGTTTTCTTCTCAATTGTCGCATCTTCAAAAAATGAAAGTTCCCCTTCATTTAATTTAATATTTAAATTTTGAAATAAACTCAAAATATTTTGATCCAACATAAATCTCCTTCTTTAAATAATAAAATCTTTTATAGTAACTACTAAAATAAATCCGATTAACAAAACTGCACCAGTTGCATAAATTATTGTTTTTGTTTTCTGACTAACTTCTTTTTTAGTTACTCATTCCACAAGTGTCTCTCAGAATTTGTACCCATCCAATGGTGGGAATGGGAGCATATTCAGCATAAATAAATTGGCTGATATTGATGATATATAAAATAATTGACTTGCTGCAATCGAAGTTGTAGGTGAAGCTCCAGTTCCACTTGAAGCTTTTGCAATTCCAACAGGGCCTGAAATAGCGCTAAAATCACCAGTGAAAAATTTGCCTAATCCAGTTATTAGAGAAACAGTCTGGTTTCAAGTTTCAACAAATGTATAACCAAACTTATCTATTCCGTTTTTAAAATGTCTATCAGGTGGTGCTATTGCTATACCTGATATTTGCTTTGTATTTTTTCATTCATTAATTAAATTTTCGTCAGTTATTTTTTGAGGTTCTACTTTTTTAGTTGTGCCTGTTAAAGCTCCTGAATAATCATTTTCTAATTTAGCATAGTCAAAACCAAAATGAATATTATCATATAAATCATTATTATCTCCAACTTCTTTTACCATTCATGCTTTTCCTTCATTAAACATTAATGATATCTCTTTATAAGTTGGAGCTACATCTGATTTATTTTTTGTTGAAAAGTTTTTTTTATTTTCTTCACCAATTTGAATAGTTCAACCTGTAATAGCAACCTGTAAGTGATTTGCAACATATTTATTACCTTTTTCAGGTTCAATATTTTCATTTTTAGCAATCATTTTATAAGCTATAGAATTTGTTGAAAAGTTTTGACCATAAAAATTTGGATCACTTGGTTTATACCCAACTCCAAATAAGACTGAAAATATTAATATGTAAGCAATAAATAAATTAACTAATGGACCAAATAAAATAAATAAAGTCTTTTTCCATTTAATTGCATAATCAATTTTTCTTTCATCAGGTATTTTTTCAAATTCTTCTTCTCTACCTTTTGGTGGTTCAACAAAGTCACTGGCTATTGATACATAACCACCAAGAGGAATCAATCTAATTGAATATCAAGTTTCTTTTGTTTTAAAAACAAATAGCTTTGGCCCAAAACCTATAGCAAATTCAAAGACATAAGCCTTTGAAATTTTTGCAACAATGAAATGGCCAAGTTCATGAAGTGTAACAAGCACTAATACAACAATAATTGAAATAATAATTGATAAAATAACCATCATTACACTTCCCATAAAACTCCTTAGTTAATTAAAGTAAACAAATACATGAATAAAAATACAAACATAAATGAATCTAATCTATCTAATACTCCCCCATGACCTGGGATTAAATTTGAAAAATCTTTTATGTTATTTTTTCTTTTAATAAAGGAAAAGTAAAGATCTCCTAATTGGCCGATAAATGAAAGCAATGCTGCAATTAGTATATACATCACTATAACAACACCATTACCTAAGTTTTCTGAAATATTGAACATATAAACTTTCAAAATTGAATGACTAGGTACTAAATAAAACAATAATAATGCTGCAGTTATTGCAAATGCTATAGCACTTGCTAATCCACCAATTGCACCTTCTCAGCTTTTATTTGGACTTATTTTTGGCGCCATTTTATGTTTTCCAAAAGAAACACCAAAAATATATGCAAAAGAATCAGTTAAGATAACTATTACTCAGATTCAAATAGCTGTCATATATCCATATTTAATACCATCATATCCTTGTCTTAAATAATCATTTGACAATGAAATATATGTAAATCCTTTTAATCCAAAAATCATAATTAAACTTGTTACACAAATCATAAATAATTTATTTTTTTCAATATTGCTTAAAATACCTGAAGTAAATAAAATACCCATAAATAAAATTATGTAAATTATTTGCATGTACCATTCTGATAATTTTGAAGTTTTTATTCATTCGTAACTATAAATAAATAATTGATCTAAGTTAACTCTGCTTGATATAGGAGCTAAAAAAAGACAAAGAGCTAAGAATTCAATAGTTATAAAGAAATTTTTATTTTTTATTTTTAATGAATTAAGTAATTCATAAACACAAAATAATAGTATTATTGTTGAAACAACAAGCATTATAAACCCCAATGACTTGCTTACAATTTCAGCAGTATTTTCATCTTTTAAATGAACTCATATTTCTTCACTCAAAATTGCTGTTGAAAGGAACACAATTAATAACGCAACTAAAATTATACTTGAAGAAAATCTAATTAAAAAATTATTGTTTTTTAAACTAATACCTTTAGTCTCTGAAGATTTATTTTTCCTAGTCATAATTACCCTTTCTTTTATTTTTCAATTATATTAATTTTAACAAAATTTAAATATTATTAAACCTTTAAGTAGACTTGTTATTTTTTTTATTATTTTTCTTTTTACGCTTAATTCCTTCCTTTTCATCTAATTTAGAAATACGCTTATCAAAATCTTTTTTTTCATTTTTAGCATTTGCTAATTCAATTGCTATTTTATTATCTAATTCTTCTCTAAAACGTTTTAATTCTTCCATCTGAGCTTGTTTTTTTAAGCGATATTTTTCAGCTCTTTCAATTCTTATTTTTTTCAATGAAGGAATATTTTCACCATTTTTATAAGCCTCTAATAAAAGTTGATCTTCTTCTTCAATCTTAAATCTATGATTTCTAATCAACATAGTGCTTAATGTTCCAATAAAAATACCTACTAAAGCAAATAAAACTAAAAATAGAATTCTTAAAAATCATGTAAACCCACCAATTAATAATGAATCAATCCAAATACTATTACAGATAAATCCAGTTAAACAAAGTGAAATTGCTATTGTAAAAGTAAAACTGTCTTCTTTTTGGATATGAAAAATATATGTTATTCAATTTACTAATAAAGAGATAAAAATATACCCAAAACAAATTAAACATAACATTAATTCTTTAATTGGTAAATCATTATAGAAATTAACATATTTACCATTATTTCATGAACTTCCTATTAAAACTCAAATTGCTACATATGGTAAAACAACAAATAATAATTCAAAAGTAAAACTAATTCAAATATTTGTTCTTTCAAGATCAAAATCCCTTGCTTTCTTCCAATCCAAGTTTTTTGTTTCACTCATAAAGTCACCTTTTTCTAATATTAATTATATCAAAAAATAAAAAAACAACCTTTCGGTTGTTCTTGTTTTTTAATGGAGCAGGTGAAGGGAATCGAACCCTCACAGTCAGCTTGGAAGGCTGAAGTTCTACCATTAAACTACACCTGCATTTTAGACACATAGATATAATATAAAAATTAATACTATGTGTCAATATCTTTTTATAGTTTTTTGAAAATTATTTTCTTAAACCTAATTTAGAAATAATTTCTTTATATCTGTTAACATCTTTTTTAATTAAGAAGTCTAATAAGTGTCTTCTTTGAGCTACTTTTTTTAATAAAGTTCTTCTTGTTGGAACGTCTTTTTTATGTTCTTTTAAGTGCTCAGTCATGTTAGCAATATCTTCAGTTAATAAAGCAATTTGAACTTCGGCTAAACCTGTGTTAGCATCGCTTCCACCAAATTCTTTAATAATTTCAGCTTTTCTTTCTTTTGAAATCATGATTTGTCTCCCCTTCGTTTTGATTTTTAGTGTTTCATCAAAGGTGCATTCATGGGAGTGAATAGCATCTCTGGTGAACAATCACTTTAAATATTATATTCTTTTACAAAGATTATTTCAATAAATCAATATCAACTTCTAATTCTTTATTTATTTCTTCATATTTTTCTTCGTTTATTAATTGTTTTAATCTTGATGAAGAAATATTTGTATCGCGATTAAAAACAAAAATATTATCTTTACCAAATTCATTTTGTAAAAATTGTATATTTCCTTCTTGTTTGTAACCAAATTTAAAGTCACTACCTTCTACCATAAAAATAACATTTAATTTATCTTTAATAATTTTTACAAATTCTTCTTTTGTTGTTTTAATTAGAAAATCATTAACTTCAATTATATAAATAAGATCAATATCAAAATTGCTTTTAATAAATTCTATTTTTTTGCTTTCACTAATTAATACTTCATTAACTTTAGTTGGTTTATGATCAAAAGTTAAAATGACTTTATTTAATTTATTTAGATTTCCTAATTCACAGGTTTTATTAATTATCAACTTATGGTACTTATGAAGTCCATCAAACATGCCAACTGTTAATACTGAACCATTAGATATTTTTTTTATTTGTTCTAAGCTACATTTAATTACTTTCATTAAACATTTAAACCTCCACGGCGGCATTTAAATAAATTTTCTTTTTCTCTTTCATAACAAGCAATTAATTGCTTATTTTTATTTGCTATAAAAACAACATCATTATTTGTGCTTAAACTTATCTTTTTACCGTGACTGACATCTAATATGTCATTAAGTTCAATTATTTCGTAGTCAGCAAGTTTAATAGCATCATACATTTCAATTATTTTTGCTTCATTAACATTTTCAATTTCACTAGACTCTGTTATTTTAAAATTACCTGATTCTATTCTGTTTAATGAAGTTACATGAGCTATTGTTTTTAATTCTGCTGCTATATCAACAATAAGACTTCTTATATAAGTTCCCTTTGAACAATATACAACTAATGAAATTTCATTATTTTTAAATTCTTCTAAAGTCAAAGAATTAATAGTTATAGTTCTTTTATTAACTTTAACAACTTGATTTTCGCGAGCATATTCGTATAGTTTTTTTCCATTTAATTTTATTGCTGAATACATTGGCGGAGTTTGATCATATGTCAATCCATCAAATTTTTTAACCACAGATTCAACCTCTGATTTGGAAATATCATATGCTTCTTGTTCTTCTATTACTTCTCCATCACTATCATATGTATCTGTTGCTTGAAATAATTTCATTGTTACTTCATAAGCTTTATTTTCGTTTAAAAAATAATCACTAAGTTTTGTCCCATTATTTATTAAACAGATAACTACTCCTGTTGCTAAAGGGTCTAAAGTTCCTGCATGACCTATTTTTTTAACATTAAGTTGTCTTTTTAACTTTTGTATCAAATGATTAGTTGTTAAACCTTTTGGCTTATTTAAAATTATAATTCCTGATTTGTTCATACTTTTTATTTTAACTTACTTTGAATAAATAAAAAATAAGATTACAAATCTTATTTAAAAATCTTTTTATTTAATTGTTTCAATGAAATTTTCTTTGTTCACAAATCATTAACAATAATTATTTCATTTTTTAAATTATATTGTTTAATTCTCTTATTTTGTTGTTTGTAAATTGAGTAAGTTTCTTTAAATGGTTTTTTATCTCTTTTTTTAATTCTATATAAGGTAGTTAATAAAGTTGCTTTGACTCTTATATATTGATCAATTGGTAAATTTAGTTCTGGCAATAAAGCTGCATCAATTACTATGTTCCCACCTTTAACTTGAATTTCAGATAATATTTCATTTTTAATTTCAGGTCAAACTATTGAATTTAATTTATTTAAACTTTTTTCATCACTCGAAATAAGTTTTCTAAGTTTATTTCTATCTAATTTTTCCTTAGTAAAACAATTTGGAAATGCCTTCTTAATTTGTTGTTGAATATTTTTATATTCAATAACTTCACGTGCAATCTTATCAGCATTTATCATTCTAAATTTTAAATTTTTAACCTTATTAGAAATTGTTGTTTTACCAGCTCCAATTGTTCCATAAACACCAACTATCATGTTATCAACCACCCATCAACCTTAATTGCTTTTCAGCTGATACAAGAGTAACAGTAACTAAAGTATTACTGCTTTCATTAATAACAAAAAAAATATTTGTATTAGATGCAGAAAGGTATAGCATACCATTAATTCTAAAAGTTTTTGTTGAATTATGAATATGATTTTTAATACTTTCCTTAACTTCTCAATCCGCCTTATCCTTTAAGTTTAGTCTCTCTCTTGCTCTTTGTAAAGCGTGAACAGAATATCCCATGCTTGGTTTGTAGTAATAACTCATTAATTCACACTCCTTTAGATATATTTTAATCTAAAATAGCTTGTTTGGACACAACTTGTCTTATTTCTGGTAAAACTTTATAAAAATTATTTCTTGCCCTTGCAGCAGAAATTTTTAACTCTTCAGCAATTTCAACAAATGATAACCCATAAAGATAAAGTGTAAAAACTTGTTTTTGTAATTTATCTTTATTTTGAGAAAAATATTGTTCAAATAATTGACACCAACCAATTTCATCATAATAATAATTTTCTGAAGTAAATGTACTTTCAATATAACTTTTATAATTTTCATCAGTGTATATACTTTTTCTCATACACTGATTTACTATTTTATATTTGTTAGTCACATATTTAGCACAAATATTCATGGCTTTTCAATATACAGCGTCAATTAAACAACTTTCAAAACTCTTTCTCATTTTTCTATCATAATATTTATCTAAAATATCCAAATATGCCTCTCAAGCATAATACTCAAAATCCTCCAATTCTAAAGGTATAGAATCAAATTTATCATATGCTTTTTTAATAGCAAAATAAATTCTAGGTTTATATGAGTTGAATAATATATATTTTTCCTCAACAGATAGTTTATCTCTTACGGATTTTTTCATTTTCAAACAGGTTCCTTTCAAATTCATTATATTATTAAAGAAAAAAATATTTAAATTTTTAGATTAAACTAAAAATAAAAAATAGGTTTTCACCTATTTAATGCTTTTAACAGATCTTTCACAGTCAATTACGTTAGGAATTGACTTAATTGTTAAGATAATTTGATTTAATTGAGCTGAAGATTTAACTTTGATTGTTAATTCTCCATTTACCAATAATGATTTATCATCTACACCTAGTTTTACATTCATAGTTGTTGCTTTTAAGTTAGACAATGCTCTTGATACATCATAAAGTAAATTTGGTCTGTCTGTTGCAAAATATTTTAGTTTTGTTGTATACAAACTATTTTCAGCAACTGCTGAGTTTCATTGTACTTGGACTAAACGTTTATTTTCTTCTGTTGTGTATAAGTTATAACATTCTTTTAAGTGCACTTTAATTCCATTACCTGATTTTGTTACATAACCAATAACATCTTCATAAGGAATTGGCATACAACAACTTGCAATTGATGTCTTTATATTTGTAATGCCATCAACAACAATATCATTTTTCAAACTTAAATCATTAATTGTTTTTGATTTAATACTTCTTAATGCTTCTTCATCTTTTGAGAAGTTATGATTAATAAAATACTTATCAGCTGCTTCTACAATTGAAATTTCACCTTTACCAACACTTATTAAAAATTCTTCTAAGTTTGCAAATCCAGATTTTTTAACACCTTCAAGAATTTCTGCTGGTGATTTTCTTTTTCATTTTAATTCTTTTTGATTGATATATGAATTAATTATATTTTCACTTTTTTTAGCTAATTCCTTACGATCTTCATCAAATGAATTATCTTCTTTTAGTTTGTTAGCTAAATACTTACGAATTCTGTTTTTTGCATTTGAAGTAGTTACAATTTTCAATCACTCATGAGTTGGTTGCTGTTTTGAAGATGTTTTAATTTCGACAACTTGCCCTGATTCTAAAACTGTATTTATTGGAGAAAATACTCCATCAATTTTAGCACCTGATGTTTTTTCTCCGATTTCAGTGTGAATTCTATAAGCAAAATCAAGCACAGTTGCACCATAAGGTAATGTTATAACACTTTGACTAGGTGTTAGAACATATATCATTGATCCAAATACATCTTTTTGTAATTGTTTTTCTAACTCTGCCTCTGATGAATTTTCTTCTTCATTAATTTGATCAGTTAAATCCAAAATTCTACTAAAGATATCAATTTGTTCATCAATTTGTTTTTGACGTTTAACAACATCAACAACTTCTCCTTCTTTATATCTTCAGTGAGCAGCAGCACCAGCTTCAGCAACATCATCCATTTGTTGAGTTCTGATTTGAACTTCAAAAAACATTCCTTTATTATCACTTAATGTTGTATGCAATGATTGATAAACATTATTTTTTGGAGTTGCTATATAATCTTTAAATCTACCTGATAATGGTAAATATTTTTGGTGTAAATATCCTAAAATTTTATAACAATCATCAGTTGATCTAGCAATAATTCTAATAGCAACTAAATCATGCAGTTCTTCAAAATGTTTACCATTACTCATCTTACGATAAGTTGAATAAATTGTTTTTTCTCTTCCAAATATATCAATAATTTTAATGTGTTTTTCTTTACGAAGAAATACAGAAATATCATCAATTGTTTTGGCAATGTTTATTTCCCTTGACTCACGACCTTTTTCAATTAAGTGTTCAATATTTTCAAATTCTTCAGGATTAAGAACCTTAAATGCCATATCTTCTAATTTAGACTTAGCATTTTTCATTCCAATACGATGAGCAATAGCAGCATAAATTGTTAAAGTTTCTTTGGCTATAATTTTTTGTTTTTCAATTGACATATTTTCAATTGTTAACATATTATGTAGTCTATCAGCAATTTTAATAATTATTACACGAATATCCTTTGCCATTGAAATATAAAGTTTTCTTAAATATTCTGATTTAATTTGTTCTCTATTTTCTTCAGCAAAATAACTTACTTTTGTTACTGATTCAACAAGTGAAGCTATTTCTTTTCCAAATTTTTCTTCAATTTCTTCAATCTTTACAGGTGTGTCTTCAACTACATCATGTAATAAACCTGCTTTAATTGTTTTTGGTCCCATTTGTAATTGAGCTAAATAATAAGCAGTTGAAAGTGGATGATAAATGTAAGGATCACCATTTTTACGTTTTTGGTCTGTATGCATTTTTTCAGCAAATAAATATGCTTCTTTAATCTTATTTAAAGCTTTTCGATCTTTAATATATTTTTTTATTTCATTTTCTAAAGTAGCATAATCTTTTATTTCGACTATATTTAAGTTAGTTGATGCCCTTTTACTTGTTCTTCTTGGTAATATAATTCCTGCCATAAAAATCAACCCATTCTATTTTTACATTATAACAAAAAAATAGAGTTTAAATTAACTCTATAATTCTTCTTAAATTTTATTGCTATTTTTCATACTTAAAACAAATCGAAATATGATCATCAATAATGCCAATTGCTTGAAGAAATGAATATACAATAACAGGTCCTACAAATTTGAAACCACGTTTTTTTAAATTATTAGATATAATAACTGATAGTTCTGTTTGAGCTGGGATTTCACTTATTGTGATTCATTTATTTTGTACTTGTTCATTATTAACAAAACTTCATATATATGAATTAAAACTTCCAAATTCATTTTGTATTTCAATAAATTTTTGAGCATTATTTATAATTGCTTTTATTTTTAATTTATTTCGAATTAAGCATTCATTTTCTAATAATTCATTAAATTTATTTTCATTATATTTTGCAATTTTTTGATAATTAAAATTATCAAGTGCTTTACGATAGTGTTCTCTTTTCAATAAGATAGTTAATCAATTTAAACCAGCCTGCATATTCTCTAGAATTAGCATTTCAAATATGAAATTATCATTGTGATTTATTTGACATCATTCATTATCATGATATTTATTTAAAACTTCATTTTTTGATCAATCACATCTTTGTATATTTTTCATAAATACCTCATTTTGTATAAAAAAACATCTACTTTAGTTATAGATGCTTTTCAATATTAATATTTAATAAGTTTTTGAACTTTATATTCACTTAATAAATCGTCTTTATGTAAGAAAGGTAAATCAATTAAAAATGATACACCTTCAACTTTACCATCTTGCATTTCAATTAATTTAACAATTGCTTCAATTGTTCCACCTGTTGCTAATACATCATCAATAATAACAACTTTATCACCAGGTCTAATATCACCCTTGTGCATTTGTTGATGATTTGTACCATATTCTAAGCTGTATTCAATATCAAGAACTTCACGAGGTAATTTACCTGGTTTTCTTACTAAAACAAATCTTGAATTTGATTTGTAAGCAACAGCACTTGCAAATAAGAACCCTCTAGCTTCTGGAGCAACAATAACATTAGCTCCACATTCTTTAACAAATTCAGCCATTTGATCAATTACATAAGCAAATGCATCTGCATCATTTAATAATGGTGTAACATCTTTAAAGTCTACGCCTTTAATTGGAAAGTCTTTTACATTTAAAATATATTTTTTTAAATCCATTTTAAGATTTGCTCCTTTTTATTAATCATTAATGTCTTTAACAATTTGTTCTTCATGAGAAACACTAGTTTGTAAAATAAATTCTTGTCTACCATAATTTAAAACAATTCTTCTTTTTTCTAATCATATTAATAATGGAAGTGACATTGTTAATAAAACAATATCAGCAACAACTACACCAATTAATAATGCAATACCTACACCAACAATTGATGGAATAGTAACAGCTAAAATTAATCCAAATATTAAATAGAATCCAGATATATACATTAATCTGTTTAATCCAAATTTTAAAGAGTTCATAAATAATTGTTTAACAAATTTATTTTCACTTAAGATTGAATTAATTTCTTTTTTTCCTGCTTTTTTAACAGATTTAATTTCTTGTTTTAATGGTTTTAGTTCCAATTTTCTAGTTTTTCTTAATTCTTTAATTTCTTTTTTTAATTCTGTTATTTCAACAACTCTATTTGATTTAAAGAAAGCTTTAAATGCATCTCAATAATAAAATCTAGATTTTTTAGCAAGTTTTAAATCAATAATTCTAACTTTTAATTTTCTAATTTTATCTTTGTATTTTTTATTTAATGCTTTTTTATTACCAACAGCTTTTAATACTTTGTGTTTAATAACTGTTTGAGCATCAGCTTCTTTGTTAAATTCAAATCTTAATTCATTTTTAGTTTTTGCTGATATCATTTGCTTTGTTTTACCTAAAATGAATATTGCTGACATTATTGTAAATGCTACGATTGAAACCATAGTAACTAGTATTTCTGAACTAATTGGAACTCTAAACATAATAATTAATGAAGTTGTAATAGCTATAACAACAACTATTGCTAATGCTAAAGCTACATAATAAGTTCATTTGTATCTAATTAATATATAAACAATTAAGATCAATAATAAGATTCCAAATGCAATACATATTTGAAGAATTTGTCCATATGCTGTAAATGGTATTTGGAACATTCCAAGAATACCTCTTGACTCATTTGTTAAATTATTTTCACCAGGTAAAATAGTACTTCCTCTAAATATTGAATATAGTAAAGTTCTTGTTCTTCCAAAGTGTGTTTTATTTGAAAGTTCTATTTGAACATATGGCTTACCATCTATTTCAGCATTATTTTCAAGGTTTGCACCATAATTTGTTCCTCATTCAATAGAATTTAAATTACTTGATGAATTATAACCAGAATAGAATAAGCTTGTTAAATTATTATCAAAAATAAACTGTACGGTTCTTCCACCTAATTCTGCAGAATAAGCATCATCACTTGGATCATTTGTAGGATTTTCAATTGAGTCAATTAAATTATTGAATTCATTTGAAATGTTTTCAGATGATCCCTCTTCAATTTTTGTTTTAACATTATCTAAATTATTACCTGCAAAATCATTTAAATAAGTTCCATAAACTATATATGTATTATCCTTACCAAATGAATTTGAATAATTAGGACCAACTGTTGCAGCAACTACTCCACCAATTACTGAAAACACTAATAAAACAATAATTAGAATTCTGTTAATATTAAAAATTCAATTTTGATTACGTTTATTTTTTGCTTCTTCAACAACTGAAGATTCTTGTTTTGATGAGATAGCTAAATTAACTTCTTTATTTACTTTTAAGAAATTAATTCAATCTCTTTTATATCAACGAACTTTTTTATTTGATTTTTTTTCAAGTTTTTGAATTTTTTGATCTAATTTATTGTTTTTATCTTTGTTCTTATTAATTAACTTGATTTCATATTCTTTTTCTTTGTTTTCAATTTTAGCTTTTAATTTATCAATTGAATCACTTATTTTTTTAATTTTTAGTAATTCTTTTGAACTAACTTTTTCTTTATTAGTTAAAACAATTAAATGATATTCTAATTTAGATAATTTAACTTTTTCTAATATAGCTACACCTGAATTAATATCTTTTGTATCAACTGGTAATAATAAAGGGAATTTTCTAAATATATCTAATTTAATTGTTAATCAAATCAATAATCTAAATATAACAACAACTAAAACAAGAATAATCGCTGTTGCAACAGTTGCAACAGTTGCAAAGTTTTTAAGTGAACCAGACCCTACTCAGAATAAAATTAAATTTGGAATTAATAATAAAATGAATGAATCAACAATAATAGTGAAGTTTTCTCTGTTTGATAATTTCATTGATTCTGAAATTGATCTTTTTTCTTTATTTAAGTGTTTTTTAAACGCTTCAATTGTAAGAATACATGATTCTAAAACCAGACCTATCATTACAAAAATAAGAGTGTAAATTTCTATTCCGATTGCTATACCAAATATTGTTGGAGCAAAGAATACTATAAATGTTGATGTTACAGCAATAATTAAAGTATATAGACCCAATAGTTTATACGCAAATAACAAGAATATCATTGTTATTATTGCCAAGATTAATAAGAATATTATTGATGCTAATAACATATACAGTGTTATTTCTGGATCAAATTCTTTTATATTAACGACTTTAAAAGTAAAACCTTGAGTTGTTTGAGAAATAGATGCTTCAATTGTTCTTGCAATTGTTGCAGATCTCATTTTTACTCTTAATTCATTTGTATTTCCATTATAAATAGCACTAGGTACAAATGTTGCTCTTGAGCTATATGTTTCTGATGGTGTGGGAACTCCTGTTTGAGTAACAGTATCATTTATCATAATAAAGTTTCTATTGAATATATCTTCATTTAAATAAATGTTAAATGTTGAAGTTGAAGTACTAGGTACATTAAATAAAACATCATTTAGAATTAATTTATTTAATATCTTAGCGACACCATCAATTCCCAAACCTTGTGGTTGATTGCTTACAGATGATGAAAATTTAAAATCCCCTGAATATTTACCAGGTTCAGTAATGCCTTCACCAGATGCTAAAAAGTCATTTGTTGTTGCGTTTGGATCAATAACATATTTATTAACATTGTTTGTAAATAGATATTGATAATTATCTGTAGAATTAAAATCACTATATGTTTGTTGACGGTATTGACCATAAAATAAAGCTTTTAAATTTTCAATTGCAATTGTTCTATTTAAATTTTGCAATTTAAATGTTGTTTGATTTTCACTTCATCATGGATAAATATCACCTGAAATTAATGAAGTAGTAGCCATTTCTCCACTTTGTCTTCTATAAGAGAAAGTAAAGAAGTCATCTATTACAGCTCGTGTGCTAGAATCTGTAGAACTACTTGTATATACTTGGATAATTGGAGTAATAATACCATCATAGTATGCTTCTATATATGAATCAATTTCGTTTTGATTAGGAGTTTGTAAAAAGTATTCTCTAATATTATTTAAAACTGTTTCAAAAGATGAAATAAGTGTTAAAGAAGGGGTTGTAGTTGTTCCCTCAGTTGAAGTTGAAGAAGCTGTTAATTTTTGTAAATAAGTACCATTTGCTCCTTCTTCAAAAGTTAAAAATGGAGAGTTTTGAGCACCTGAATTACTTTCAGATCTATCAGGTGTATATTTTACTGAACCAAAGATGTCTGAAATTGCTATTTTATTTGAAATTTTATTGTCTGTATAAACATTACTTCCAGTCACAGTATTCATTGTTTCATCATTAAACAAAATGTCATCATAATTACCTTTTGAGTCTTTTGTTAAAGCTAATAAACCACCGTCTTGTTCAATTGCATTAATAAATAAAGTTGGATTATTTTGATATTGTTCTTTAGTTGCTCTCACAGAAACTCTATGTTTACCTACAACTTTAACATCAACAGTATTATCAGAAAATGGTGATAATTTATTTTGAAGAGATTCTGCAGCAGCATAAGCATCCCCATTTGGATTTAAGCTATTTTCATTTGTTGAGTTTTGCTTTTGATCATAAACTTCAACTAAAGCTTCATATCCTCCTGAATAACGTGTATTTAAGTTAGTATTATTAGTTATGCTAATTGAAGAGAACACAATTGAAATTACTAAAGAAGATATTATTAAAATCAAACAAAAAACTTGTGAAATCTTTTTAAATGATATTTTTTTCTTATTCATTTAGGAGTCCTCCTCTTTTTAAAAAAAGTATACTTTAAATAATAAAAGTATAATCTATTTAAGATTATACCCCATTTTGTACATATTCACTATTTTTTTTCATTTTTTTATATGTCTTAATGATTGCATTGCTCTCAATTTTTTTCATTAATCTAGCATTATTTAAGAATTCTTCGCTAAGTGCTTTATCACGCAATTCTGTATCAAATGCAAAGCTAAAGTTACTTCCTTTAACTTTTTTACTTCCAATAATGTTTATAATCATTTCTTCATCAATTTTCATAATATGCTCTTCAATTTTTTTGTAATAAATCATTGGCATCGAAATTAAAATTAAATCTTGTTCTTGATCACTTCAAGCATTTTTCTTTGAAGTAACTGTTCTTCAAATAAAAATATTGTTTGTATATCCAACACTAAATAAGTATTGTTGAATTTCAGGTATTTTAGTTGTTGATATGAATAAGTTCATTATTTTATTCTTTGGATATAGTCTATTAACAGTTATCCCTTGAATAATAATTAATATTAATGAAGCAAATAAACTAGGACCTATAATTCATTTAAATTTCATTGCTAAAACCATAGATGAAGTATAAGCACTATCAAAATCATTTGACGAAGCAATGTATTTTGAAACATTGAATCATTCTTCAGTTCAATTTTTATTATGTTGTAATAGCTCTCATAAATTTTTAAAGTAGCCTGTTGTTTGATCTCCATTGACCATTTGATCAATAGTTTTTCCAAAACTTGAATTCATTAAATCATTTAAATTATCATATTCATTATAAAGAACACTTAGTTTAATTGTTTGATCGATATGCTCAACATTTAAAATAACAGTATTTAAACAAATAACAATAAATAATATTGCAATATTAATTTTAATATTAATTGAACCTATATCTTTGTTAAGTTTTTTTGAATAATAATATGTTATTCAATCACTTCCACCAGTTGAAGCATTAGCTTTGTAAATAATTGAGTAACTAAAACCATTAACAATTCCACCAAAAATAGCAAAAACAAAAATTCAAACAATTGCTCCTCAAGCTCCAGGCATTGTACTAATTAAATTATAATCAATCAATAAACTTAAATCATTAGGACTTATATAAGGAACGTTTTGTAATATTAAGTCAAAGAAAATAGTAACAACCGAATATATCACAGTTAATGTTGAAAATTTTCAACCTAATTTTTTAAAACCAAAAACAGCTAATGGTAAATTCATAATGAAGTAAATTATAAAATAAAATGTACTTGCAGAAAAATTAATTTTAGATGCACCAATAATTGAAAAAAAACGTGCAATAGCCCCTAGCCCACCAGGGAATAACCCTGCAGCACCAGTTATTGAAATGAAATAATCCATTGCAATTGTTGATAAAAATGCTCCTATTAAAACATATAATAAATCTTTTCAAAAAGCCTGTGAATAATAGTTTCTAATCTCGTAGGCTTTTTTTCCTTTACTTAATTCTGATTCATATATCTTTTCAAAGTTGTCATTTTCTTTAATAGTATTAATTTCGTCTTGCGAAAGTAGTAATGTTTTTTTACCATTTGACGAATAAACTTTTATTCTCTTTTTCTTAACCATTTCTACTTTCCTTTATAAGCTTTTAAATCTAATATTAATAATACTAAAAATAAATAAAATAAAAAGTGGAATTACCACTTTTTTTAAATATTAATCAAATAATTCTTCACGACGTTTTTTGTATTTTTCTTTCTTGATTTTATCAATACTTTTTTTAATATGTTCACGACGTTTTTTTCTAGTTATTTCATCAAGTTCTCTTTTTCTTTTTTTCTTGTAACCAGGTTTAACTTTTTGATTGCTATACTTAGCAATAACTTTTTTTGAATCAGTATCTAAATCTTCATAGTGCTTAGCTTTTTTCTTGTTTTTAGTTTTTATCTCAGTTAATTGATTGTTGTCCAATTTGAAATGAGCAAACTCAATACCTATTTTTTGAAGAGCTTCAATTTTTTCTTGATTTTTTATATTAAATAGAACATAACTTTCACCAGTTAATTTACTTCTTCCGGTTCTTCCACTTCTATGAATGTAATATGAAAGATCAACAGGTAAATCAATTGAAATAACATGAGTGATTCCAATAATATCAACACCTCTTGCAGCAACATCTGTTGCTACAACATATTTGTATTCATTGTTCTTAATTTTTTTAAGCATATTCATTCTAGTTCTTGGTTGCAAATCACCATGTAATTCACCAACACTTTGGCCTGTTATTTCTCTTATAAGTTTTACATATTTTGAAATGTCTTCCTTATGATTAGTAAATATTAAACATAAATAAGGATTTATAGATTTTAAAATATTTGTTAAAACAGGTTCAATTTCTTTATTCTTAGTGTCAATTAAAATATGCTTAATATTTTTATTAGAAACATTTTTTTCTGTTACATCAATAAAATGAGCATTTCTTGCATATTTAGTTACAAAAGGTCTTAATTGTTCAGGAATAGTTGCACTGAACATTGATAAGTTAACATTTGATTTTGCCTTTGAAACTACAAAGTCAACATCTTCAATAAAACCTAAATCAAAAATCATGTCACACTCATCAATAATAATATAATTAGCAGTGGTTGCTTTTAAATAATTTTGTTCATATAGTTCTTTAATTCTTGTAGGAGTTCCTACTGCAATTGTTGGCTGTCTTTTACTTAAAGATTCTATTTGCTTATTAATATCTTCTCCACCAATAAATAAATCAACTTTTAGTTGTGCCTGATTTTTAGTAAATGGGCGAACATTATCATAAATTTGCTTAGCTAATTCTCTAGTTGGAGCAATAATTAATGCTTGAACTTGTTGTTTATCTTGATCAAATTTTAAGTTATTTAAAATTGGAAGTAAAAATGCATGTGTTTTACCAGTTCCAGTATGTGAGAGTGCAATAACGTTTTGATGTTTTTTTATTAATGGTATTATTTCAGTTTGAATTTTTGTTGGTGCTTCAAAATTAATTTCTGCTAACGTATCATTAATATATTTTTTGAATCCAAAATCACTAAATTTTCTTTCTCTATTATTTGACATTATATTGTTCCTCTATATCTACTTTTTCAATTTTTAAATTCTTAAAATTATTTTCTAATCTTGCTTTAATATCATCTATAAAGTAGTTTTCCATATAATGTCCAACAACAATTAAAGATATATTATTATCATTTGCATATATTCAATCACTTCACTTAGCTTCTCCCGTTACAAAAACAACATTTGATAGTTGTTTTGTAATCATTGAACTTGCTCCACTACCTTGATTAATTATAAAATTTGATATTTTCATTTGTTTTTCTGCATTTAAACTATATTGAATATTCTTAGTTTTAAAAACATTTTTCAAATCTGTAATTAATTGTTCCAAGCTTATTTCTTTATTTAAACAAACATCCAAATATTCTTTATGAAGCAAAGGAAATTTTGCTTTTTTAATATCCATGCCTTTGCTTAATTCTTCAATAAATACTTGATATCCAGCAATGTCATAATTTGTATGTATTGAATAAACATAAATGTTTTCTTTAGTTAAAAACTTAATTAACTCTTTTTTAAAGGGATTCTCTTTTTCTTTTTTTAAATCATTAAAAATAAAGGGGTGTCGTGTTACTATTAAATCAATTTTATTGTTCTTTATTTTTTCAAATGCTCTTTTATTTAAATCCATTGTTATTAAAACATTTGAAATTTCGCTATCAAAGTCTATAATTTTTTTATTAAATTTTTGAAAACCAACAGAATCTCACTCGTAAGCCTTTTTAGTAGGGAATTTTTTTTCCAAATATTTAACTATCTTGTTTAATTTCATTTAAGTAATTCCTTATTTCTACTATTTTTCTATTTATTTCATTAAAGGTTTCAGCGTGCTTTTCTTGATTTAAGTTATTTAATATTTTTTCAAGTTTTATAATTTCTTTTTTATAAAAAGAAATTATCTCTTTATTGTTTATGAAAAACTTTGCATTTCCAAATTTAATATCTTTTTTTGTTAAAAGGTTTAAACCATTTTTTTCAATTACAATAACTCAATATCCTTTTTGAGCATCAATAATATAATCTTCAAAAACTACTGAATATTTTTTTTCAAAAACTCATTCTCTGATATTAGAAACATCAGTATTAGAACAAATAGCATATTTTTTAACCTTATGTATATCTTTTTTAATTATTTCTAATATTGTTGTGCTGCCTAAGCCACAAATTGTTACTACGTCTATTTCTTTAATTTGTTCATTTAAAATAAAATCCAAACCGTTGCTTAAAACAGTTTGTATTTTATTTTGACAATTATATTGTTTGATATTTTTTTTAGCTCATTCCAAAGGTTCTTTGTTTACATCAACTGCATAAGCAAAATTAGCTTTTTGTTCTTCTATTAATGTTATAGGTAAATAAGCATGATCAGTTCCAATATCTGCAACAACATCACAAGAATCAATTAAATCAGCAATTGTTCTTAGTCTTTTTGTTAACATCATTAACCTTTATAAAATTCTTTTAAAACCTTACCTGATTTATTAGTATTTGTTGGTTGCTTTAATTTTCTAATTGTTTTTGCTTCAATTTGTCTAATTCTTTCTCTTGTAACGTTTAATTCTTTTCCAACTTCTTCTAAAGTTTTTGAGGCTTCATATTTCAATAAATGTTCTTGAATAATTTTACTATCAACAGTTCTTATTTTTTCAACAGGAGTTTCTAAGTGAATATCTAGTTTTTTAATTGCCTTAGCTAACTCAGGTGCTGTTTCATCATTACATTCTTCAGCTAATCTTATTAATGTTCTAACTTTTGTAGGAACAATTCCATATCTCATACGAATAACTTTTTCTTCTCTAGCAGGCATATCTTCAAATACTTTATCAATAACTTCTCTCAGAATTTCTTTTTCAGTAAAATCAGATGGAGAAATCATATCTTTATCTTCAACAAAATCTCCAAAGTGAGTATCGTCTTCATCTCCAAATGGTTTTTCTAAACTAACTGGTTCAACTGCTATTTTTTTGATTTCAACAACTTTTTCAGCAGTCATGTCTCCGCCCATTCTTTCAGCAACTTCTTTTGAAGAAGGTTCTCTACCTAACTCTTGAGTTAACTGTCTTTCAATTCTAGATAATTTATTAATTGTTTCAACCATATGAACAGGAATTCTAATAGTTCTTGCTTGATCAGCAATTGCTCTTGTTATTGCTTGACGAATTCATCAAGTTGCATAAGTTGAAAATTTGAAACCTTTTTCATAATCGAATTTGTCAACAGCTTTAATTAAACCAATATTTCCTTCTTCAATTAAATCAGCAAAATCTAATCCTCTATTTAAATGTTTTCTAGCAACTGAAATAACTAATTTCAAGTTAGAAGTGATTAACATATCTCTTCCTTCTTTTCTTTCTTCTAAATCTTCTGAATTAGCTAATTTTGCATAAACTATTTCTTGATCTTTAGTTAAAATTTTAGTTTGTCCGATTGTTGAAAAATAAGTTTTAATTAAATCTTGAATTTTTGTTTCATTAGAAATTGAACCAACTCTATATTTTGTAGTTCCTGAATCCTTAGGTCTTCTTCCTGGACCTTTTCTTTCACCAATTAATTCATCAGCGTAACTATCTTCATCGGTTACCTCAGCATCATCAGCATCTATTTCCTCATCCAAATCAATATCCTCATCTAAATCAATATCTTCTAGATCTGTAAATTGAACACCTTTTGATTGTAGATCTTCTAATAATTTTTCATACTCGTTATCTGAAGCATTAGCAAATATTTTACTAAAATTTAATTGAACTTCTTCAGAAGTTATTTCATTATTATTTTCTTTTGTATATGCAACTGTAACTTCATAAAAGTCTTCTATTGTTTTAATTTTAGCTATTTCTTTTTTATCCATGTATTTTTTCATATTTACCCCTTTTAATTATTTTTATCGTTGAAATTATTTAATCATTCTTCTCTCTTTTTAATTCTTTCAGATAAGATGTTATTTAAATTTTCTCGATTTTCTTTTGTCATATTTTTATCTTTTAGCATTTCATTAATTTCTTTTATCTTTTTTTCATTCGAGTACATTTTAAGTTTTTCAAATGAATTTTCAACCAACTTAGTAGAATCAGAGTTATTCTTTTGATTCAAAATTATTGGATCATTCTCATATCAATGAATTTCTTCAATAATGCCTGGTTTTGATGTTTTGCTAATTATTGCTTTAATTTCACTTTCAGAATAGTTTATATTTTCATCATATGAATTTATTATTTTAATTATTAATTTTCCAAACTCTTTATGTGGGAAATTGACTTCTCTAATTTTTTCTTTGACTAACTGCAAATTCTTATTTGACTTAATTAGATCAATAAGTATAGTCTTTTCAGCGAGCTCGTATGCTTTTAAAGAAGAAAGAATATTAAAACTTTGATTATTAGTTTGTTCTACTACTTTGCTTTGATTTATTTGTTCTTTTTCAATTTCAGTTTCAGCTTGCTTTTTATCATATTGAATATTCTTATTTCTCGATATTTTTTTATAAAAATCAATTATTGATTCTTTTGATAAACCTGTTATATTTTCTAATTCTTCAATTGATGTTTCAAATAAAATTTGATTATTACATTTTAAAACAAAAGAGCACACTTCTTTCATAAACTCTTCAACTGAATTAAAATCTTTTGTATCAACTTTATTTCATTTTTTTGAAATAATATATTCCAACGGATTTAAAGCTTCAGCAATCATCTGCTCAACTTCTGATTTTCTGCCTTGTTTGATCAATTCATCAGGATCATTATTTGTTGGATTGTTAACAATTAAGACCTTCTGATTATTAGAAATTAATGTTTGTGCAGCTTCTATATTACCTTTAATACCAGGTTCATCACCATCAAGAAACATTTTTACTGTTCCTTTAATCATTTTAAATAAATTAACATGATACTGGGATAATGAGGTTCCCATTAATGCGATAGTATTAGTTATGCCATTCTTGTGAAGACTTATAACATCCATATATCCTTCAAGAATAATTATTTCTTTTTTAATTCTTGCTGATTTAATTGCTTCACTAAAGTTATATGCAATTTTTCTTTTTGAAAATATTTTAGTTTCTCTTGTATTTAAGTACTTAGGTCGGTCAGAATCAGCTTCCATGATTCGCCCACTGAAACCTATTATTTCATTATTTTCATTTTTAATTGGAAATATAATCCTATCACTAAAAATATCATAAAGCTTTTGTTTTTCTTCATTATATGTTCCCAAACCTGCATCAACAATATCTGAAATATTAAATCCCTTATTTAACAAGTGATTTACCAAACTATTGTTTTTAGGTAAATATCCTATTTCAAAAAACTGAATGTCTTCAACATTTATATCTCTTTCTTTAAGATATTTAACAGCGCTTCTTGCTTCATTAGTCCTTAAATTAAGTTTAAAGAATGCTAGTGCTTCATTGTTCAATCTAAAAATAATTGTTTCTTTTTTCTCTTGAATTGGCTGACCATTTTCAAACTTTGATAAATCATAACTTATTGAAAGAGCAAGCTTTTTAATAGCATCTTGAAAACTTATGTTATCAAAATCTTTAACAAAATCTAAAGCTGTACCTGAAACCTGACATGAAAAACATTTAAAGAATTTTTTTTCAGGAGATACAGACATTGATGCGTTTGAATCTTGATGAAATGGGCATAATCCCCAATAATTTCTTCCTTTTTTAGAAAGGCTAACTCTTTCACTAACAATTGAAACTATATCTGATTTTTGTATTATATCTTCAATAACTTCTTTTGGTATTAACATAGTATTACTTCCTTTCTAAGGATTAAAAAAATTAAAATTTAATTTTTAAGAAACTTTCAAGTTCATTTATATCAACACGAACTTGTTCCATTGAATCTCTTTCTCTAACAGTTACTGAATTTGTTTCTTCGGTATCAAAGTCAACAGTAATAACAAATGGAGTCCCAATTGCATCTTGTCTTCTATATCTTTTTCCAACATTACCTGTTTCGTCATAAGTAACATCAAAGTTTTCTAACAATTTATTATATAAGGCTTGTGCTTGTTCATTTTGCTGTTTTTGTAATGGCATTACAGCAACTTGATAAGGTACAAGTGCATAAGGCAACTTCATAACTATGCGAGAATTTCCTTCACCTAAGTCTTCTTCAGTGTAAGCTTGTCATAAAATTGCTAACATCATTCTTTCAACACCAACGCTAGGTTCAATCACATGTGGAAGAACTTTTTGATTAGTAATCGGGTCTAAATATGTTAAATCTTGCTTAGATGCTTCTTGATGAGCATTTAAATCAAAATTACCTCTATGTGCTACACCTCATAATTCACCTCAACCAAATGGAAATTTAAATTCAATATCACTTGTTGCTGTTGAGTAATGTGCTAACTCATCTTTTTCATGATTTCTAACTCTATAATTTTCTTTAGTTATATTTACTTTATTTTGTAAGAAAAATTCAACTTCATTCAATCAATATTTGAATCAATCTTTTTCATCATTTGGATTAAAGAAAAATTCTAATTCCATTTGTTCAAATTCTCGAGTTCTAAAAATAAAGTTACCAGGTGTAATTTCATTTCTAAATGATTTACCAATTTGACCAATTCCAAATGGCAATTTTTTTCTTAGCGCTCTTTGAGAATTTTTAAAATTAATAAAAATACCTTGTGCTGTTTCAGGTCTTAAATAAACTTTTGAACTTTCATCTTCTAAAACACCTTGGTTAGTTTTAAACATCAATCCAAATTTTCTAATTTGAGTAAAATTACATGCTTGACATTTTGGGCATTTAATTTCATTATTTTTAATAAATTCTTCAATTTCAATTTCTGACATAATTCCTGCGTTAATTTCAGAGTTAAATTCTTCAATTAATTTGTCAGCTCTTCATCTACTATTGCATTTCTTACAATCAATTAACGGATCGTTAAATCCGTCAATATGTCCGCTTGCTTTTCAAACACTTGAATTTAATATAATTGAACTATCTAAACCAATGTTATAAGGATTTTTCTTTACAAAATGATTTCATCAAGCTTGTTTTAATTTATTTTTAATTTCTACTCCTAAAGGACCATAATCTCATGAGTTAGCAAGTCCTCCATAAATCTCTGATCCTTGAAAGATAAAACCTTGAGATTTTAAATGAGCAATTAATTTTTCCATATTTTTTTCTCCACTAATTCCTTTGTTTTAAATAATAAAAGTCAGCATGTTGGCTGACATAAATCTTTTTAATTATAAATTATTTTAATCTCTATTACTATGTTTTGTCAACACATTATTAGTGTACTCTAAAAAGGTTGCGTCATTATAAACTTCTTTTTTCAAAATTTCTTTAATTGATACTGAAAACACTCCCAATTCTTCAATATAGTAATCTAATATTAATTTTGAAATAATTATTTCATAAGAAACGTTTATATTAAATTTTTGAATTGTAAAAAATGTATTGCTATCAATTCTTTGTAAATATTTAATAAATTCATTATCCTGCTCTTCTTCTTTTTCAGTAAAACAATTCGGACATACAAGACCATAATCATTTAAATCAAATTTTCTATAAATTTTACTTGTCTTATTACATCTATAGCAACTTTTTAATTCTCACTCTGCTCCAAAATATCTTAAGCAATAAAATAAAAATCAAACCATATTTGAAAATGGATTTCTTTCGTTATTAATATTGTCAATTGCTTCTTTAAGCATACTAAATAATTTAGAGTCTTTATTATAGAATAAATTCTCTTGTAAAATTAATGAGCTTATTATGCTAGCAAATAAATAATTATTGTAAGATTTTGCAATATTAAAATTTTGATTAATTAAAGTTCCAGTTTTCAATTTTGAAATTGCTTTACTATTTCTTGATTTAAAAATCTCAAATTCTGATTCAGAAAATAAGTTTAAAGAAAAGTTATTTTTGCTTGAAGGCTTATTAGCCCCCAACGAAATAAAACTTAGTTTTCCATATTTATCTGAATAAACTGTTAAAATTTTGTCATTTTCTTCGTAATTTAAAGAATCTAAAACAAAAGCTTTAATTTTAACTTCACTCATTAATATTTATCCTTGTCATATCCCATCTTTTTAATAAGACTTGCTGAATTTCTTCAGTTTTCTTGCACTTTAACAAATAACTCAAGATTTACATTTTTATCAAAAAGTTCTTTTATTTGTTTTTTTGATTTATATTTTATATCACTAATCTTTTTGCCTTGTTTACCAATAATAATCCCTTTTTGTGACTTTCTTTCAACAATGATTGAAGCAACAACATTAATTTCTTCATCAGTTTCTTCTAATTCGTCAATTAAAATTGCTACTGCATGCGGAACCTCTTGACCGGCTTTCAAAAGTACACTTTCTCTAATAATTTCTCTAATTGCAAAACGATTAGGTTGATCAGTAATTGATTCTTCATCATAGAAATAATGGCCTGTTTCAGGTAAAAAACCAACGATTGTTTCAATTAGCTTATCAATATTAATATTTTCTGTTGATGAAGCAATGATTATTTCATCAAATATATCTTGGTATGTGCTTCATTCATTTGCTTTTAAAAATAGTTTTTCTTTATTAACTATATCTGCTTTAGAAATAACTAAAATTTTCTTAACATCGGTTTTCTTTGAGAGTTCGTTTAAAATAAATAAATCATTTTTGCCAATTGTTTCATCAGCTGGTGCCATAAAAACAACAACGTCAACTTCTTTCATACTTCTCATAGCGCTAGAATTCATAAATCTATCAATTTGATTTTTTGAAGTATGAATACCGGGAGTGTCAACAAAAACAAGTTGATATTCAGGTTCAGTAAGAATACCTCTAATATTATTTCTTGTAGTTTGTGCTTTATTCGTTACTATTGAAATTTTATGTCCTATTATTTTATTTAGTAAAGTTGATTTACCAACGTTTGGTCTTCCAACAATTGATATAAATCCTGATTTAATTGTACTCATTATTTTCCTCTATTTCTTTATAGTCTTCTTCTGTAAATTTAATTGTGTAATTTACATTATTTAGCTTCAAAATATCATCCTGAATAGAAAACATTTCTTCTTCATCTTCTTCATTTGTTTCATGATCATAACCCAACAAGTGTAAAAGTCCATGTGTAAACAAGAAACTCATTTCTTCTTCTAGAGTATGTGAATACTTTATGCTTTTTCTTTCAGCTTCTTCAATACAAATAAATATATCACCAATTTCTTGATATCCCAAAGCCTTAATTTCTTGCTCTGACATTTCAATTGGAAATGATGTTACATCTGGAATATAAGAGTGATTTCTGTATTGTTGATTTATTTTTTGAGCTGGCTCACTTTCCAAAAAAGTAATTGATAAATTAATTTCATTTTTTAACTTTAAATATTTGAAAGCTGAATTAAAGATTTGTATTGCTAATGCCTCTCATTTATTCACATTTATTTTTGTCTCATTAATAAAATCAATTTTTACCATTCTTGCTCCCTTTAAAACTTTAATAATATAATTTTAAGATAAAATCACAAATTTATCATTATTTAATTTTGTAAACTCTTTTAAAATTGCTTTTATTTCATCAAAAGTGATAATTTCAAAATTATTTTTAACAAGAATCACTTTTTTCTCCAAGTAAAAAATACTTAAAAGTTTAATTATTTCTTTTTCAACTTGAGTGCAAGATTCAGGTTTAATTAATTTTGAAATATTTATACTATACTTTTCAATTAAATTTATCACTACATTTAATTTAAATATATTAACTTTCAAATTAGATACTAAAGCTATATTTTGATATATTGTTCCAAATTTAACTTTATAGTTTTTTAAATAATTTATATGTTCTCTAAGTGAAATATCTTCTAAGTTTTCTATATTAATATTATTAAAAAATACATCATAATCAAAATCTTTATGTGTTTTATTTAAAATACCTAATTCAAGCTTTTGCTCTAGTATGTTAATTCCTAAATTTATTTTACTTGTTTCACTTTTTGAAATTTTTTTTATTGAAATATTATTTATAGAATCTTTTAAAGGAATTAATTTACTTTTTAAATTAACTCTTTCATAATTAATAAAAGCTATTTTGTATTTTTTAAAAAGCAGCAAAGTTTGTCCAATACTATAAACATTAATACGACTAAAATTTTTTAAAAGTAATAGAATAAAGAACATTGAAAAATCTAAAGTCTTTTCTTTAATTAGGCTTCAACAAACTATATAAATTAAAATTAATGAAACCTTATCTCAAATTTCTAAAAAATTTGAATTAATTTCAAAAGATTGCTCACTAGTTATTTCTTTTTTTAAATTTAAGTATGTTACTTTTTCATTTCCCTCATTTTTAATATTTTCTAAATTATTTAGCATTATAAATCATTGTCTATCACTGTTACCATATTCATTGCTTTTAAATTTGGTAATAAAATAATTAAAAAATATGTATATTAAATCACCAATTAAAATTACAAAAAATAATTCTTTTATTGCGAAAAATATAAAAACTAAATTTAAAAGTTCTGATATTAAACTACACAGGCACAACACTAATTTATAATTCTCAAATTTTGTCACTCATTTAATATCTTGATACAAATAAAAGAGTTCTTTATTATTGGATTTTGAAACAATATCTAAAAATTCATCTAAATTTATTAAAAGTTTTTTTTCATAGTTTTTTCTTAATATATAGTTATTAACAGATTTAAAAATAATATTGATAATTAAAATAACTAATAAAAGTAAATAAAGGAATCAATCTTGTTTTTCATTCATAAGTGAATTTGCATATAATTTTAAAAACTGAGTATCTATCATAAATAAAACAGTTGTTAATAAGCTTACAAGTATATAGGATATAATTTCAAAACTAATTATTCTTTTTAAACTAGAAATCTTGAAATTAAATTCATTTTTAAACTTTATTTTATTAGCTTTAAAAATAAGAACATAACCACTAAATATTTTTAAAAATTGTTGTTTATTTAATTTAATTTTATTTGATTTACTTGGATCAAAAATAATAAAATTGTTATTTTTTAATTCACTTACAATAACAAAATGTAGCATTCCTTCTTCATTAACAACTTGAGCCAAAAATGGAGTTTTTGTAATCATTTCTTCTAAATCAAAGTCAATCTTAAAACCTTCTGCTTTTAAATAAAATAAACTTGATAAATCAATTAAGTCATAAAAACTTAATTCTTCATCTTCCATATTTAAGTGAAGTTTAATTTGATGCAAATCAATTTCGTAATTATAAAAATGATTAATTAACATTGCTAAGCAAGCAATCCCGCAATCTTGATAAGAAGTTTGTTTAATTAGTTTCAAAAAAAATCACCTCACTATATTAGTAAGGTGAAATTTTTAAATAATCACAAGTTGCTTCTCAATTATTGCTTTTTGCTCTTTTCCCTGTAAATATTCAATAATATTTAAAGCAAATGGAATAACTGTACCAATACTTGTACCAGTCACTATATTTTTATCAATTATACTAGCTTCTGATTTAATTAAAGCTTTTTTTAAAAATTGATTACTTGATGGGAACTTAACGATTTTGATTTCATCCAAAATATTAGCCTCACCTAATAATTGTGGAGCTGCACATATTGCGCTAACCATTTTACTTTCATTATTGAAATCATTAATCAATTCCATAAGTTTTTTGTTACCAAATAAATCATTGACACCAGGACCACCAGGAATAATTATTCCGTCATAATTTTGAACTTTTAAATCATTAACAAAGTATTCAGTTTTAACAATAATGTTATGTGAACCTTCTTGGTATTCTTTATTTTCTATATTATAAACATCAACAATAATTTTAGATCTTCTTAGAATATCAATTGTTACAATTGCTTCTGATTCTTCAAAGTTTTTATGTAATATAATTGCTACCTTTTTCATATTGTAAATAATTCTCCGTTTCTTTGTTTTTTTTAGAATAACTAAATAATATTTATAATTTTAGGAATTTTATACGAAATTTTCCATAATTAATAAATTAATTACTTTTATATTTAAATTATATTACTTTAAAGGTATTTTTATATTTCATTTTACTAATTATTCGTTTGTTTCATTCAGTAATTCTGATGGTTTACCTTTTCTTACTTTTTTAGTTACAATAATCAAACTTCCAAAATAAGCTAGTCCTACAATAAACGCAGAAAGAACAAATGGTCACCAAGTTAAAGCAATAGGAACAGCTAATCCAATTTCAGTTAAAATTATTGAAATAGAATAAGCTGCTATAGCACTTAAAAAAGTTGCAATAATTCAAGCTGATATTGAAGCTATAGTTACTACTCCAAAAGCGTATTTTTGAACCTTTCAATTTGAATAACCAAAAGATTTCATTAAAATCATAAATCTCTGGAATGAAGCTATGTAAATATCACCAATTAACATAATTAAGAGCGAAGTTGTTAGTATTACTATTATAATAAAGAAACTACCTATTGCAATTGCTAATTCTGTTACTTGGTTAATTAATTCTTTTTCTGTTAAAAGTAATTTAGAATTTAAAATTCCAGTTTTAACAGAACTATGTGAAATATTACCTAAAGGTGATTGCCCTAACATTAATAATCCATTATTTTCAGAAATAGTTTGTCAAATTCCTGTGGTTAAGTCAATTGCTTCTTCTACATTTGAGTATTTTGCATTACTTCACATATGTTGCGAGTAACTTATTGATTGTTCATCCTCTGAAAGCATATTTGTCCAATCCTTCAAATAAATGTCTTCATTATCATCATGTAATTCATATCGATCAAATTCTGATTTAAATTCTTTTCCATTTGCACTAATTGTTTCTCCTGCTTTTACTTTTGGATCATCTTCAAAAATATTATTTTTAACATCTTGTTTTTTTGCATTTGAAAAATTTAACATTGTATTTGCTAATTGTTGATCCATTAAAATTAAAGAACTATTATAAGAATCAAGTATTCCTACAACTTTATATTGGATTTTAATATCAGAATTTAAATATTTAACTTCACTGACTTCTTGTTTTAATAAACCAGCTCTTATTGCGTCTGCATATCAAACATAATTAGATGTTTTATCAACTATAAGTTCTAAACCAGGATTAGTTATATCTTGTTTTTTGTAACTTAAAGAATAAGGTTTAATTTTAATATACTTTGAATTGATTGCCTCTTCTGGATATAGACTTTCTCAAGCGTGTTTGACAGAACTTGGAACTTTTGAATTATCTATATTCTCTTCAAAATAACCTTTGTCAGTTTCATTAGGATTATTTTCTGAATAATTAGATCAAATGCTTTTATCTTTTTTTCTTTCATTTGATATTAGATTTTGTGGCAGATATAATTCAATGTTTTCATACTGATAATATGGTCTTACATAAGAAATACCTTGATTTTTATCATCAATAGCAAAATCATTAAATAAATAAGCCATATTATTCAAAGTATAGTTATTATCTGTTTGTTTTGAATACATATATTTATAAGTAAATTTATTATTATCTAAATCAGATGGATCTAAGTACGCAATATTATTAGTTGAACCTGTTCTATTATGACTAATATTTTTATTACTATCGATCTTACTAAAGTTATGTTTGAAATAATCTGAATTAATAAAATCTGAATCATTGTATACTCATGCTTGTCTTGGCAATTCCAAAAATTCATTATTCTCTTTACCTGCAAATTTTAATTGGGGTTGTAAGATATAATTATTATTAACTATTGAATTTAGTTTTAAATCATACTTATTTAAAGCCTGTTTATTTGGAATAATTGGAATAGATAAAGTTTTAGATTTTGCATCATAATATGTATAGCCATTTTCTATAATACTTTGATTAAGGTCCCATTCATTGTTAATTAAATCTTGAATATTATTTGCCACTACCTGACTAGTAAATATTTTTTCATTTGGTAAAGTAAAAGCTGCCTGATTAGCATTAATTCCAGTAAATTTAACATTAGAAAATTTATCAATACTTCCGTACATTTCTGTTGCTAAAGTTTCAGATTTTTTTTCCACTTTTTTAACATTATAACCAAATGCATATTGTTCTTTTCTTGAAGGGTCTTGTAAATACCCTTCAACAAACGTAGGAACATTTTTTAAAATAATATTTAAAATATCATCTTTTCAATTTCCGGTAGATTCTCCAGTTCCATTTCCCAAAATTGCAGATAAAATTAAAGGAACAGCTTCTGTTAAATTCTTAGTAATAATATTAAATTGATTGTTATTTTGATAATCATCATTCACTTTATAATAATCATTTGTTCCATATGCTGTTGCATCATAATATGAATTCATAATTGCGCTTAGCGCTTGATCAATCATCCCTACACTAAATTGAGAACCAATTCCATTTGCAAAGTTATTACCAAATTGTTCAGTAATAATTGAAAACAAACCTGTACTCCCTGTACTTGATTGATTATTAGAATCGTTGACTAATAGTTTAAAACTGTTCATAATATTTTGATTTTGATTCACACCTTTAACATACATATATTTAGAAAAAGGTGAAGCGTCAAAAGAAGAATCATAACTATAATTTGGATTCATATATGAATACATTAAAGATGTTTCAGTGTAATTAGAATCAATTAAATCTAAATCATTAGTATATGAAATTGTTGACTTAGATAATGGTGCATTTGAAACAAGATCTTCAAAAACATGATAGTTGCTATAATTCAAGCTATTATAATATCCATTTTTAGTTGTTTGAACTATTGCAGGAATTGACAAACCAAAAAATACTAAAAATGAAGAAATGAATATTGTTGTAATTGTTGTAATTGTATTTTTTAGGGCAGAGGTACTAACAATTAAACTAAATCTTAAAGTAAATTTAGAATTATTGAAAACATTGTTTATTAATTCCATTAACTTAGAAGTTATTTTAACTTTTGCCACACTATTAAACATTAAAGTAATTTCTTGTTTAGTTTCAAAATATGCAATTAAAACTGACAAAATTATGGCAAAAAATCCAAATGCAAATAAACCAACCATTAAAGCAGTTAAGGAAATTGAAACCTCTGAAAGTTGAATACTAAAATAAGGAATAAACATATTTATAAAAATAAATTGCATAAGTGTTCCTATAACTCAGGTTATTGGAATAACTAAAATTAAAATAATTAATCCTATAATCCCATATGAACACGCTATTGGGAATGATTTAAAACCTAAAGCTTTTAAAATCCCAATTTGTTTAATATTTGATCTAACCATTTTTTTTATATAAATTATAATTCCCAATATTGAAATAACACATATTATCACAGACATTAATAGCATTACTATTAGCATTCCTGAAATAATTCTTGGTTGTAAGATTCAACTATATCTATAACTTGATTCATCAAATGTTTTTATATTATTAACACTTGGATTTAAACTCTTAAATAAATTTATATTGTTTTCTTTATCTGAATCATTACTTCATAAAAAATAGTTTATTGTAGTATTAATAACTTGTTCCTTGTTTGATGAATTTGAGTTCTGAATTATTGGGAAAAAAGTCTCTTCTGATGCATAAATTATGGCTGAATTTTTGTACTGTGGTAAAGGTATATTTTCATCTACAATTGGATAATAAGAAAAAGTATCAGTTGCTATTCCCACAACTGTGAAAACTTGAGGCCCTATCTTAATTTCATCGTTGTTTTTAATTTTGTGTGCCTTTGCATATTGTGGTGAAATCAATACTTCGCCTTTATTTAAAGGCATTCTTCCACCCTTGTCTGAATTTAAAATTTTCAAATTTGTATAATTGTATTTATCAATAATTACATTTTTATAATGAATTTGATTTGCTGAATCAAAAACATTAAACTCTTTTCTAAATTCTATATTCATATTTGCATAAGCAGCTGAGGCTTTTAAAAACATTCTATAGTTAAGTGCCATGTTATTTGTTCACGCACTGTTTGTTTCATATTTTGAATAATTTGTTGAATTTCAAGTAATCCACTCTATATTTCTTTCAGCAAATAAACCACTAAAAAGTTCATCAGTAACATATGTATTGTTTAAGGCACTGAATTTATTAGATCAATCATCATATGTATCATCAGAATTTAAACTTAAAGGATTTAAATTTAATGAGTCTATATTTGCAGATAAAATTAAATCATTGTCATTCCATTGCGCTGCAATTGGTGTAGATTTTCCCTTTAGACCAGATCTTAAAATAGCTTCATAATTGTTTTCTTTTTCACTAAGGTTTCCTTCAATTTTAATATAATTTGAACTTTGATCTTTTATTTGATTTGTTTTAACAACATCACTAAGTTTGTTTTGCTCGTTAACAATTCATTGTTGATTATTTCAGTTGTTATTTTGTCATTTATTCAAATCTTGACCTGTTATGAATTGAAATATTTGCGCCCCATTTAATTTTTTATCATCAATTCTTCAATTTTCATTAATTGTATATTCTCTGATATAAGAAAATAAAGATGCAAAAGCATTAGAAGCAAAAATATAGATTTCTTTATTTTGTATATTAACAATATCATTTATTTGAACTAAGTTATTATTTAATTGATTTTCTTCTTCTAATTCTGCATCATTTAAATTAAAATTTATTTGTTCTAAATTTAGTTTAATTGTACTTAAATCATTTGAAATAAAATCTTTATTTTCAATTTGATCAATATATGGAAATATAGGTATATTTTCTAAATAATCAGCCTCTGAAGAATTATGATTGAAGTATAAATCTAAATCAGAGTAAAAACTTTCCAAAAGTAACAATCTAGTTATTCAAAAAAAAGCAATTGAATCAAAGTTTGTTTTTTCATTCACATTCGCTTTAAAAACTTTTAGCATTCGATCATCTTTTTCAAATGCTTCAGTAATATAAGTTTTTCCATAGATTGAATTAAAGTTAATATTTATAGTTTGCTTATCATCAATTGTTGTTTTAGAATTTTCAGGAATAAATAAAAGCATTAATTCTTTAGAAATTTTGTGCTGAGTCTCCCCTTTTAAAAATGACAATTGATCAGATTGTTGATAGTCAAATTTTTCAACGTTTTTGACTACTGAGTCATAAGTTGAATTAAGTCTGTCTTTAATTGTTAATGATGTTGTTAAAACTAATACTGATAAAAATGATAATAGTAAAATGGCTAAGAATTGAATCTTAAACTTAAATATTGATTTTATAGATTGCTTAAACAACAAAATAAGATTTAATATTGCCCTCATTAAATTCCTTTTCCTTTTTTGTTACGATAATCATATAATAAAATACACTTATTAAAAGAGACTACAAATTAAAAGAGACGATTTTTTTACAAAATTAAGTTATTCGTGTGTTTCCATTAATAAACTTGCAGGATCACCATTTCTTAATTTTTTAGAAATTAAGATTAAACTTCCAAAGTAAGAAAGACTTACAACTGCTAAACTTGCCACAAATGGTCATCATGAAATAATAAATGGTATTGCTAAACCAAATGCTTTTATTGCTAATAGCAACAGTGCAATTAATCCGCATGCCATTGCCATAGCCAAAATTCAAGCTATAACTGACAATATAGTAACAGTACCAAATGAGTATTTTTGGACTTTTCAATTTGAGTATCCAAATGACTTCATTAAAATCATAAATCTTTGATAATGTGTTATATAAATGTCTCCTATTAAAATAATTAATAAAGAAGAAGTTATAATAACACTAACAATTATTAACATTGCTACTGAAATTGCTAATTGCGAAATTTGAGCAATTAAATCTTTTTCAGTGCTTAAAAGTCTCTGATTAGCAACTTGCAAAATAATTGAGGATGTAGTAATATTTGAAATCGGTATTTGTGATAATAATAATATACCATTGTTCTCTTGTGTTGTTTGTAAAAAACCTGTTGTTAAATCAGTAGGTTCATTTATGTTAGAATACTTAGCGTTATTTCACATCATTTGAGTATAATTAAGTGACTCTTCACCATTATTTAACATATTAGTTCAATCATTAACATATAAATCCTTTTTCTCATCATGTAACTTATATTTATCATAATTAGAAATTATAGGTCCATTAGATGAAGGTATGTTTTCTCCAGCTTTGTATGCAATTTCTGGTTCAAAGAAATTGTAATTTACATCATACTTTCTAGCAATTGAATAATTAGCTATTAAGTTTGCAAGTCCTTGATCAATAAGAGTAATATTACCATTATATGAATCTAAAGTACCTACAGATTGTAAGTTTATTTTTAATCCATTATTCACATATTTTACTTCTGCACTGGCTTGTTTTAATAGCCCTGATCTAATTGCATGTAAGTATCAAGAAGAATCTGATTTTGTGTCAATTATATTTTCAAGACCTCTATTTTTTGAATTTTCTTCGGTTAAGCTATATTCCATTGAATAGGGCTTAATCATTATATATCCATTATCACTTGCTTTTTGTCCGTATATTGCTTCTCAAGCTTTTCTAGTAGATAAAGGGATATCTTTAACATCAACATTATTATCATAATATCCTTTTACGTCATCATTTTCACTATCAGTATTATAATTAGCTCATTTATCATAACCATTTAATTGGTCTTGGCTTAATAAAGCTTTTGGTAAGAATAATTTAATATCTGAATATTGATAATAAGGTCTTACATAAGAAACGCCCTTATTATCTTTAACAGCAAAATCATTAAATAAATATGCATTATTATCTAGAGTTGTTAAACCTTCTTTTTCTGTGTCTTGTTTTGTATATTGATACTTATAAGTGAATTTATTATTATCCATTTCATATAAATTTAAATATTGATGCTGATTAGAGTAAACTCCTGAACGATTATTTATAATTTCATTTTTTTGTTCAGGTGTTCAAGATTTGTCAAAATAATCTGAGTTAATAAAGTTTGAATCATCATAAATTCAAGCATATTTAGGTAAAACATCATATGAAACTTTACCATTTTTTAAATGTTCAAAAAGTAATTGATTTTGACTTGTATTTATATTTGAAATATTTGAATTTTTATTAATTTTATAAGCATTTTCTGCTTGCTTATTAGGCGCTATTGGTGCATAGATAGTATTTGTTTCTCTATCATAGTATTTAAAGCCATTATAAACAATATCATTTTCAATTAATTCACCATTAAAAACTTTTTCTAAGTCATTAAGTACTTTTTGATCAATAAATAAACTGTTTGAAGTCTTATCATCAATTTGAAAAGCCTTTTGGTTTGATTCTAAACCTGTTAATTTAATTGATTGGTCTTCATTTTGTACTCTTATATTAGTTGCAAATGATTCATCATCTTTAAAGATTTTTTTAACCCCATAACCAAACGAATATTGTTGAACCCTTGATGGATCTTGAATATAACTTTGTACAAATGATGGAGCAGCACCTGTAATAATTGACAATATTTGGTCTTTTCAATCATCATTTTCATTTGATGCTTGTGTTCCTAATATACTTTGTAAAATTAAAGGTATTGCTTGAGTTAAATTTTTAGTAATGATATCGTATTTTCTTTTTACCATAGCATCATTAATTGAAGTTTCTGTTGTTTGGTTAGTATCAGGATTTAAGGTCGTAACATCATATAAGGAATTAGAAATTAAACCAAAGACTTGCTCAATTGTTCCTATTGAGAATTGAGAACCAATACCATTAGCAAAGTTATTACCAAATTGTTCAGTAATTAATTGAAACAGACCTGATTCATCAGCTTTAAGAGAATTGTTTGGTTCAGAAATATTTGCCTTATCTGAAGCAATATATTTAAATGTATTAACATAAACAGGTGATTCATTATTAATACCTCTATATAAATATTTTGAAATTGGTGATGTATCATAAGTTGATTCAAAATAATTTGATGCATTAGAGTAAGTTCAAATATCACCATGTTTTGTATAATCTTTGTCTATTTCATCTGGACTTTTAGAATAACTTATTGAACCTTTTGAAAGAGGTGCATTAGAAACATTTTCAACATAATCATAACTATTCGCATATTCTATATTTTTATAATATGCTTCTTCAGCTGTTCTAACCATAGCTGGAATTGAAAAACCAATTGAAACTAAGAATGAAGTTATAAAAATTATTATTGTCATCAAATAGATATTTTTTCTATTAGTTGCAGCCAAAGTAATACTAAATTTTAAAGTAAATTTAGATTTATTAAATATTGTTAATTTCATTTTATTTAATAAGTATGAAGCTTTTTTATTTACTTCTTGAACTTTTAAAATTTCCATAACAGGTTTATTTGTTAATTTTCATGCAGTCATAAATGAAACTAAAACTGAAAGTAAACCAAAGAAAATGAACCCTAATATTAATGGTAAAAATGAAATTTGAAATTGATACAATTGAATACTAAAATACGGTATAAATAAATGAACAAACATTGATTGGAGCAATAATCCAATACCTCAACTTAAAGGAATTATAAATAATGCTATAATTACTGATTGTGCTATGTATGAAACAGCAATATTTTGAGGTTTAACCCCTAATGCTTTAAGGATACCAATTTGTTTTGCATTTGCATTAATAGATTTTTTTAATGAAATCAATAATCCTATTAGAGCAATTACACCAATTATAAGAGAAATTATAATAGTAAATAAACTATAAGCTAATATTACTTTTGGTTGCATTTCTCATGAAAATCTATATGTGGAATTATTAAATTCTATGGGTTCTTTTGAAGGAGCAAATAATCTATTGTACTCATTTATGTTTGAATTATCATCTAATCAAATAAATCTTTTAAACTGAGACTGATTAATTTTTTCCCCTTGACCTGATGTAGAATCTACTAAGATAGATCTCAAAGTTTCTGCTGATCCATATATTATTGCTGAGTTTTTTGGTTGTGGAATTGGTAATTCATCATTTACAATTGGGAAATATGAAAATGTGTCAGTTGCAAATCCACTAATAGTTAAATTTTGAATTCCTAATTTAATATCAGAAAAAAGACTAATTTTATTTGCTCTTGCAAATTGTTCTGAAATTAATATCTCACCTTTGTTTAAAGGCAACCTTCCTCCCTTATCGGGATTCAAAACTTTTAGTTTTGTGGTTTGCATATCATCAAGTACAACTAGCTTATAAGATCTCTGCGTAACATTATCATAAATAAAAAACTCTCTTCTTAATTCAGTTTTAACATTAGCATTATTGGCAGCTATTTTCAATTGTGTATTATAAGCCAATGATAATACTTGTTGAATCATATTATCTTCTTTTGTATTAATTTCACTGCTTGTAGCATTTGTATATTTTCCACCTTCAGTTATTCATCTTAAGTCAAGATTTTTATTGAAAACATAGTTAAATTGTTCTTTAGTCATATCGTCATCACCTAATACAGTCATTCTTGATGATCAATCATCACTTGATACTGATGATTCCAATTTAAAAGTGCTTTTATTTACTACTGTATTGCTTATTAAATCTGAGGTTTCAAATTTAAATATTGGAGTTGTTATACCTTTTAAACCCTCATTTATAATAGCTTCGACTATTTTAGTTTTACTTTCATTTTCTAATTGAATTATATTAGAATTTGATTCATCATGATTTAAAGAGTATTTATTTTGATCTGTTACTACTCTATTTTTGCTGTCTTCACTAGAATTATGTTTGTTTCCAGTAATAATTTCATAAAGTTCAGGAGTTGTAGTATCATAATCAGTTAATTCTAAATAATTATTTAAATCAGCTATATATGCTACAATGCTTGTAAATGCAGCATATGTATAGATAAAGAAATTTTTGTTTTGAATTTTTTCTAAATCTTCAAGCCCTTTGTTCTGTAAAAAATTATTTTGATCAAATTTTCAATTTTCTGACTCACCTAAAATGTAATCATAATCATTTTTAATTTCAGCGCTATCTAATGTTTTTGCATATTTATATATTGGCGTTTGCATTAAATTTAAAACAGATTCTGATTCTAAATCTAAGTTATTTAAAGCATTGCTTAAATCTTTATAAAAATAAAGCATCAATAAATTTCTAACATTTATTGAAAATTCTGTTGAAATTGTTTTAAGTTGATTAGATGAAAAAATACTTTTCATTTTTTCATCTTCAAAGGCTTTAGTTATAAAAGTTTCTCCACTATAAATTTTATTAAATGAAAGATTAAATTCTTTTAAATTATTTAACACTGAGTAAGAATCATTGTTTACATACATTAACATTAAGTTTTGAGAAGTTTGTGAAGCATTGATACTTCCTGATTTCCCATAAAATTCATCAATATATTCATAGTCAAATTTATCCACACTCTTAACTATTTGATTATATGTATTGTTCAGTCTATCTTTCAAAGAAATTGAAGTAGTTAAAATAAAGATAGAAAGAAAAGATAGAATTAAAATGATTACAAACTGAATTTTAAACTTAAATATACCTTTTAAACCTTGTTTAAAAAGTAATCAATTGCTATTTTTCATTACTATATTTCCCCTCTATTTTCTTATTATTTTTTCAATAGCAAAACTCTCATTACCAACTATTTGGTTATTTTTGCTTTTTTGTCTCTTTAATGTTATTTCATATGTTTGAGTTACCTTATATTTTTTATTTGAGTAAGTTAAATCGTAATTAATATATGCATCCTCATTTATTTTGTCAAAGTTTTTATAACTTACATTTTTTGTTGTTCAATTTGATTGATCAATGAAGTGCCCAAAGTTATCATTGAAATACTGCGCTTCTGAAGTTTTTGACATTCATGATATACCTTGTAATAAAACAGAAATTAATTTAATTGTATTTTCTCTTTTACTTGGATTCTCAATTTCTCCATGTCCGTATGCTAAGGCAATGGCTTCAAAAACACTTCCTTTTATAAACTTATTAGAAGATACTGGATCTAACCCTAAAATATTCACTATAGATTTTGCATCACTAACTTCTTTCCCATCAAAATTAACAGTTTGATTTCTCATTGCTGCTGAAATAACTTTTAACATTGCATATATATTATTTTTTTCTGCTATGTTAATTTGATCATCACCTATTTTTATGTTTTTATATCCTGGTTTGTTAAAAAGAGAAAGCATTATATTTCTAATTGACTCTATATCCAAGAAATAGTTTCTTGTTTCGAGATCATCTTTAAACTGGTTTGATATTGTTCCAAAAATTGAAGAAATACTTGAATCTTTTAATCCATATAAGAATTGCATATTATCATCATAATTAATTCCTAACATTTCTTTAAATATTACGTCCATTTTTGTGCTAAATATAGATCTTAAATCTTTAAAATTTTTAACAACAGATTCACTAAAAATTTCCTTGCCATTTTCTGTTTTACTTGCGAAGTAGTTAACTAATTGAAATATACTTTTTAGTAATCCACCTTCATAAAGCGCTCCAAAAACATTAGGATTTGATGCTAAAGAACTTATTTTTAAAAATCCGCTTTCATCTATAACAACTTTATTATTGTTTGAATTTATTGAAGTTGAAACATAATAAAGAATATCTCCAATTAGCAAAATTGGCTTATTTGATTCAGTTAACGGTTTAAATAATATTTCATTTAAAGCCATTTCAATAATTGAATAAGTATCTTTTTGTTCACTATTAATTATTTTCATAACTAATTCTAATACTTTCAATATTTCCTTAACTATTCCACTAGGTAACGTATTTGAATTTGACACTCATTCTGTTATTAACTTAATGATTTCTTTAATATTTAAACCAAACATTTTTGATTCAGATTTTACATTTGAATAAGTTGAAGATGATGATGAATTTCTTAAGACATTAAATAATGGTTGAAATATGATATTTGAAGTTGGATTAAACTCTTTAGTTTTTTCTGGAATTCCAAATAAAATTACAGTTAAGTTTCTAGCCTTTGAACTGTGTCTTCCAGGATTTAAAAAATCATTTAGCATTTTAAATACTTTATTCAAATTTATTTGATCGTAATTTTTAACATCTTCTTTGGTTATCTCTTTAGTTAAAACTGTTGTTAAATTCTTACTATCAATTATTTCATTTGGTAATTCAGCATAATCTTGAATATATCAAGCTATTGTCAATAAATACTGAATAATTATTACAATTTTATTTAAAGATTCAGAAACTGTTTTTGATTCATCTGTTTTATCTTTGTTTAAGATTGTTTTTCAAAATTTTTCGCCAATATCGTTTAGAGCTTCATATTTTGTTTTACCTTCATATTTAATAATTGGATTAACCAAAACTTTGCTTATATCAGTAGGTAAATTCTCAACTTTTTCAGAAATTCCATCTAAGGTATCAGCAATAGATGTTTTTGATTCAGATGGAATTTGGTTTAGTAAAGCTACAATGTTGTCATTTAAAAACCCTGCTTCAGCAACACTAAAATCACTACCAAATAAAACTCCAAGTAAAGATGCAAATAAACTGGCAGTATTTGTTATTGAGCTTGAACCAACTTTTTTACCTTTATAAGCGCTTGTGTTTATTTCAGTATTTGTTATTGTGTTATTTCAATCTTCACCATAATTTTTAATTAGGTATCTATCCATTCTGACATTATCATCATAAATTCCATTGTTATTCATTGAAGCAACTAAATCTTCTTTTGGCAAAAATTTTGATGCTCTCATACCGCTTAAATTATTGACTAAATATGAATATTCAATATTTGCATTAGATGATGAATATTCAATACCATTAACTTTTTTACTATCATTATGATAGTTCTGTACAACCAATGACTCAGGATCAGCTTTATTTGAAGAAGAAAGTATTTGTGCTTCTGCTGATAAATTAGCAATATTAATTATTTTTTGAACACTTTTTGCAAAATCATTTCTTGCTTTCATTGTAAACGTACAACCAACAGTTGCAGTCGATGAAACAAGCATACTAACAGCAGTTAAGCTTAAAAGCATTTTTTTCATATTAAAACCCTTTCCTTTAATATTTTTTTAATATAAATAAATATTTTTAAGATTATACCATTTTTGGGTTTTCAATATGAAAAAGTGACATTGCTTTTTACATTTAACAAAAAATAAGGCTTTTACACCTTAGTTTTTGTTATTTTTTAATTATTATTCCGCGATATCTTGTAGTAGAAATAATCGTTTCTTTAATACCTTGAACTCCAAAACCTGAATCCTTAACACCTAAAAATGGTAAAACATCTGGTCCTCTTTGAGTTCTTCTATTAATATTTACAGTCCCAACTTCTAATTGTTCAGCAACACTATAAGCCTTGTCAATATCTCTTGAATAAACTGTTGTTTGTAAACCAAAATTTGATTTATTAGCAACTTTTATCATTTCTTCTACTGTTTCAATCCTAATAATAGGTAGAACTGGTCCAAATGGTTCTTCTCAGGCTACATTCATATCAACTGTTACGTTGTCTAATAAAGTAGGAGTCAATAAATTTTTATCACGAGTTCCCCCATAAACCAATGTGGCACCTTTGCTTGTTGCATCATTAATTAAATCTGTAACAAAATCAGCACTCTTCATATCAATCATTGGTGTAATAATTGGATTTTCTGAAGGTAAGCCAACACTTAATTTGCTTACTTCATCTTTTAAAAAAGGAGTTAATTTATCAGCTATTGAATTTGTTGTAATAACTCTTTTAATTGCAGTACATCTTTGCCCTGAATAACTGTAAGCTCCAGCAACAATATCTTTTGCTATTGCTTCTAAATTATGATCGTCTAAAAGAATAGCTGCATCTTTTCCACCTAATTCTAAAACTAAATCTTTTGAACTAGAAATTTCCATTAATCTTCTACCAACAGGTACACTTCCAGTAAATGAAATAAAATCAATTAAAGGATTAGTAACAATAACATCACCAATATCTCTTCCGCGTCCAGTTACAACATTTAAAACTCCAGCGGGGATTCCAGCTTCAACAGCTAACTTTGTAATTTTGATACCAACTATGCTTCCTTGTGTTGCTGGTTTATATACAAATGTATTTCCTGTTAATAATCCTGGTGCTAATTTTGAAACTGTTAAGTTAACAGGATAATTAAATGGTGATATAGCAACACCAACACCTTTAGCAATTCTTTTATATTCCGCATGAATATCCTCAGTAACACCTTTTGAGTTTTTATCAAAAGTTAGTACTTCCATGTCATTATATTCAGCAATTGTTAAATCAATATATTCTGCTGTTCTACGAATCTCTGTTAAACAATCTTTGTATGCTTTTGCAATTTCATGCATCATTGTTGTTGCTAAATCTTCTTCATTTTCTAACATTAAATCTCTTCATTTAATTAATAATTCTGTTCTTTTTTCAACACCTAGTTTTTCTCAATCTTTTTGTGCAGATTTAGCTGCTTTAAAAGCTAAATCAATTTCCTCAGCGTTTAGTGCGCTAACTTGTCCATAAACTTCACCAGTTGTTGGATCCATAATATCTAAATATGAGGTTGTTTCTATTTCTTTATTGTCAATTATTGCTTTAAATTTGTCCATATAAGCTTCTCCTTTTGTTTACAATTTAATTTTAAAACATTATAGTTACTATAAGGCAAGATAAAAAATATTTATTTTATTTTTTTATGTTATACATGATAATTGATCCCGCAATTGCTGCATTTAAAGATTCAACTTCATTGCTCATTTCTATATTTATATTTATATCTATTAAACTATATAAATCATGATTAATGCCTTTTGCTTCATTTCCTATAATTAATGCATATTTTTGATTTTGATTAAATTCAGTTTTCTTAAAAGGTTTAGAATCATTATTTAAAACAGTACCTATTATTAAAAAGTTTTTTTGTTTTAAATTATTTATTGTTTTTATTAAATCATCATTAACTAAATTAACTGAAAATAAATTCCCTTGTGTTGATCTTAAAACTTTAGGGTTATAAAAACTAACAGAATTTGATGATGCTATAACTGTTTGAAAATTAAAGCAAGCTGCGCTTCTTATTAAAGTTCCCATATTACCTGGATCTTGAATTTGATCTAATAATAAAATATTTTCTGAATAATCTATCTCATTTTCAATTAATTCACAAATAGCAAAAATACCTTGATTTGTTTTTGTTGAAGAAATTTTTTCAGCAACGCTATCTGAAATTAATGTTGTTCTTATTTCATTTACATTTTCGATTCTTTCAAGCATGTTTTCTTTTGTAAAAATTTCAAAAACAATATTTCTTTTAATGGCTTCTTCTACCATATGAAGACCTTCAATGAAAAAAGCTTTTTTCTCGCTTTGGAATTTTTTGTCATCTCTTATTTTAACTATTTCTTTAATTTTATTATTTGAGGTTGATGTTATTTTTTCCATATTAGTAATTATCCACTTGTCTTTGTTGGTTTTTTTCATGCTTTGCTTTGTAAGTTTTAATTAATTCTTCTTCTGAGTATTTTTGCACTTTAGCTATTTGTAAAAAACTATTAAACATTTTTGCGAAGCTATCAGTATTTGGCTGATTTACCAAAATTGTAAAATTACTAATTAATTCAAAATAACAATCAATGTTATTTTCAAAATCTAAATCTTTAAAATTAAATTTTTCAAAATCATAGTTTATTTGATTTCCTAAACTAATAACAAAATGCAAACCATCTATGTATTCTTCTAATTGAATTTCTCTAGCTGCTGGAGCTCCTTGTTTTCAATATTTAAAACTTTTTTCTTCATTTGCATATTCACCTAATTCAACTCAAAACGCAATTATTTTTTTTCTAAATATTTCGTGATCTAAAGTTAAATTATGTTTTTCCATTATTTTATTATCTAAAAACTCTTGTTGGTGACTTAATCATTTTAGTGTTTCTTTTTTAATCATATAAACTCCTTTTTAATATTTCATATTAATGATTTTATCTTAATAATCATTTAATTTATAGAATAATACTCTTAAAATAAAAAAATCAGCAATGCTGATTTTACTATTTAACACCTGGTTTACCAAGTAATTTAAACATGTTATATTTATAAACTTCAACACCTGGTTGATCAAATGGATTAACTTCTAATAAATATCCACTCATTGCTACAGCAATTTCAAAGAAATAAACTAAATATCCAAATTGAACATCATTCATTTTTTCAAATTCTAAAACTATATTTGGCATCTTACCTGTGTTAACGTGTGCATCAATTACACCTTCAATAGCTGTTGAATTAATTTCATGGAATGTTTTACCAGCTAGGTAGTTTAAACCATCATAGTTATCAGTATCAGTTTCAACTACCATATTCATAACAGGTTCTTTTACTTTAATAACTGTTTCAAATAAAATATTTCTTTCACCTTCTTGAACTCATTGTCCTAATGAATGTAAGTCAGTTGAGAAAATCATTGAAGTTGGGTATAGACCTTTGTTTTCTTTTCCCTCAGATTCTCCAAATAACTGTTTTCATCATTCATTTGTGTATTGCATTTGTAATTCATATGATACCAAAGCTTCAGCTTTATAACCTTGTGTGTACAATGCATGACGAGCAGCTGCATATTTATATGCTTGGTTAGTTAAATCACCTTGAGTTAATTCTTCCATTGCTTTGATTGCTCCAGCAAATATATTGTCAGTATTAACTCCAGCAACTAGTAATGGGAAAATTCCTACAGGTGTTAAAACTGAAAAACGTCCACCAATATCATCTGGTATTACAAATGTTGGATATCCTTTGTTATCAGCAAGAGTTTTTAAAGCCCCTTTTGATTTGTCAGTTACAGCAACGATTAATTCTTTTGAAGCCTCAACTCCAACTTGTTCAATTAATTGTTTTTCTAATGCTCTAAATGCAATTCCTGGTTCTGTTGTAGTTCCTGATTTTGAAATTACACAAATTCCAAATTTTTTACCTTTTAAATATTGTGATAATTGAGCTACATAAGTAGAACTCATTGTGTGTCCTGCATAAATTACTTGAACTTTATCAGAGTGATTAATACCTCTAATCATTTCATCAGCAGCTCTAATACCTAAATAAGAACCACCAATTCCTACAGTAACTAAAACATCAATTTTATTTCTTAAAGAAGAAGCGACTTTTTTCATTTCTTCATATTCTTTTTTATCAAATGTTTTTGGTCATTCAATTCAACCTAAAAAATCATTACCTTTTCCAGTTTTGTTAATAATCATGTTATGAACTTCTTTAACTTTTTCCTCATTTAAGTTAGCAACGTTAAGTCCAGAATGTTGTAAATCAACTTTAATCATATGTTTTCTCCTTAAATTTTAACTTTACAAGAGTAATTATACTCTTATGAAATAAAAAAATAGCAATGCTATTCTTTAAAAATATTTTTATGATTTATCAACTGCTTTTTCAGTTTGTTCACCATATCTATGTCCTAAGATTTCAATATTGTCTAATCTTTGTTTAATTTCTGCTAGTTCTTCTTTTGTAAAAAAGACTTTTGCTCCAGACATATTTTCTTTAAGTCTTTCAAGGTTTTTTGTTCCTGGGATAGGAACTATTCAAGGTTTTTGCGCAAGTAGTCAACCAATAGCTATTGCCGCTGGAGTTGTTTGTTTTTTAGCTGCTAATGCTTCAATATATTCGACTAATTCATAATTTTTCTGAACATATTCAGGTGTGTTAAAACGTGGAATTGAATTTCTAAAGTCACCTTCAGGGAAAACATGTCCAGGTTTAATTGAACCTGTTAAAAAACCTCTTCCTAAAGGTGAAAAAGTAACAAAACCAATTCCTAGTTCTTCTAAAGTAGGAATAATTTTTTCTTCTGCTTCTCTTCAGAACATTGAGTATTCACTTTGTAATACTGTTACAGGGCAAACTGCGTGTGCTCTTCTAATAGTATTTGCAGAAGCTTCACTTAGACCTCAATATTTTATTTTTCCTTGCTCAATTAATTCTTTCATAACTTCTGCAACTTCTTCAATTGGAACATTTGGATCAACTCTGTGTTGGTAATATAAATCAATGCAATCAGTTTGTAATCTTTTTAATGATCCCTCCAATGCTTTTAAAATTGCTTCGCGACTACTATCTAATCCTATTTGACGTCTACTTTCATCAAATTTAAAACCAAACTTTGTTGCTATAATAACTTTATCTTTTACATCTTTTAAAGCTTCGCCAACAATTTCTTCATTTGTATCTGGTCCATAAATTTCAGCAGTATCAAAAAATCTAACTCCTTGATTGTAAGCTTCTTTTAAAAATTTAATTGCTTCTTCTTTTGGTGGGAAAGGTGGCTGACTAAAGCTTAGTCCCATACAGCCTAAACCAATTTCAGAAACTTCTAATGTTTTTCCTAATTTTCTTGTGTTCATAATTTCTCCTTTTTAGTACTACAATATCATTGTAAAACCTTAATGTAAGTTCAATGCAAGCAAATAAAATAAAAAAATATTATTTTGAATATAAACTTTTTTTATATTGAATATATTTAAGTTGTTCTTTCAACTCATTAATTTGTTTTTTAACTTGTCTTTCTTGTTCAAGCATCATCTCTAATCTTTGAGGATAAGTTTGCTTTCCTTGAATAGCTAAATCAATATATTCCTTGATTTGGGCTAATGGCATACCTGATTTTTTTAAACAAGAAACAATTCTTACTCATTCTATTTTTTCTCTATTTATATATCTATAGTTATTACTGTCATCTCTTTGCATGAAAGGAATCAAGCCTTTTTTATCATAAAATCTTAAAATATATTCTGGTATATCCAACTCTTTTGAAATATCTTTAATATACATTTTTTCCATAATTAACTTCCTTTGTATTTTTCTTTAATTTAATTTTAAAACCTTAATGTAGGTTCAATGCAAGCAAAATGAAAAAATAGACAAAAATTTATGGAACTAAGAAAAGAAAAAAACTAATTTGGAGCAAGCAAAAAAATTAATGGAGCAACTGTGTTTATATGAATTCATTTATATAAAGTCAGTTATCATTTGTTTTGCTCATTTTTGTTTATTAGGGCAGAAAATTTCATTATCTTATAATGTTCCAATTCAATGACAAAGATTGTATACTAAATACTTTAACTTATTTATTCGCTCTTTTATTGAAGAAAATTAATATTTTTCATAAAATGAATTGTACAAATTATCAAGATCATTTCATTTATATTCAGGAGTTGGAGTTTTAACTTCTTTTCCAGTTTTTCGTATTAATCTCAACTTAAAAGTAAAGGAATTCAAGCAATTTGATGGGTTAAATTTTCAGTTGGAGTTTTTCTAATTTATTTATTCTTGTATTTCATTTTTATTCTAAAATTGAATGAAACTCTAAATCATATTTTTCATATTTACGAATTATTTCTTAAATTAGTTCTTCCTTATTAAGATATTTTTTTCATCAGTAAACCTCTAGCGTTCTAATTGTAAAACTTCAACTTGCTTTGAATATATATTTATTACAATTATTATAATAAAAGCATCAAAATGCTTTTATTTTGTTTTAGATATAAGTTATCTTAATAACAATTTATTGGTCCTTATGTGGTACTTATGTTTTTTTGTTATAAGTTATTCACTTTAAATAAATAAAATGAATAAATAAAAAGGCAGCTTTTAAATTCTGCTTTTTTAAGTTGATTTTATTAACTTTATTGTGTTCTAAAAAAATATTTGAATATTTGCTTTTAATTGTAAAACATTATTTTTGTAGCACTATAAAAATCTATTTTCTTATCCTATAATTGTTTCATCGTTAAAAACAGAGTAAGTAACATCATAGTCAAATTCTTCTTCCTTTTCAACAAATGGAACATAAATTTCTTTTTCCGTAATAACATTATCTAAGCGTACGTCAAATTCCTCAGCTTCAATTGCTTCATTTGAAAGTTGAGAAGACGCTGATAAACCAATTTTATATCCAATATATTTATTTTCATTTATTCAACGATCATAAAAACCTTTTCCCATTCCAAGTCTATTTAAATATAAGTCAAAAGCCACTAAAGGCATAAACATTGTGTTAATGTAATTACCATTTGGTAACAATTCACAATGTGATTTTGGTTGTAATATATTAAATGTTTTGTTTAATTCCAAATCTGTTTCTAAGTTAGTTATTTTTCTAAACTCCATATTGTTTTCATTACTGATTAAAGGAACATAAACTTCAATTCCTTTTTGCAAAGATTTTTCAATAATATTTAAAGTGTTGGGCTCGTTTTCAGTAGATATATAAATAGCAATTTTAGTTAAGTTATATCTTTCAATATAATGATTAACTTTTCTTTCAATAATTTTATTTACTTCCTCTTTATAACTTTTAGACAAAAATGATCTAGTTTTTAAAAATTTATCTCTAATTTGATTTTTATTATTCATTGTTTTAAACCTTTCAATATAAACTTTTTTATTTTATAAATTAATTATACATAATCTAATTATTCTATTATTTTATTTATTGCATCAATCGCTAAATTTGCGCATAAAATGCGATTTTTTTGTTTATTAATATTTTTAAAAACTATTAATTCACCTAAAATTTCAATTTCATCAGTTACACCTGTATTTAAAAAATACTTATACTTGTTAATAATTTTACTAACTTCTTTAATTGATTTTTTTTTAATTAAATTAAAGAAAATATCTGCACTAGCTGTTGCAACAGCACAAGCTGTACCTTCAAAATTTAGTTCTTTAAATATATTATTTTCAATTTGCACTTCAATTTGCATTTCGTCTGCGCAAGTTTGTGATTTTGCGTCGATAATTTGTGAATTTTTTAAGTTTTTTAAACCCTTATTATTAGGATCTGTAAAGTGTTGCATCAAAATTTTTCTCAATAAAATATCATCATTTATATCTATCATTGTATCATTCTTTCCCTTCAACTAAAATAGTGCATCTAAGAAATTATCAACCGTTGTTAAGGCCTCAACAAATTTATCAATTTCAGCTTTATTATTATTAATTCCAAAACTTGCTCTTATTGCAATTTTTGTGTTAATTACGCCTTCAATTCTTCTAGCACAATTTGCTCCACCACGAACCATAATATTAAATTTTTCATCTAAATAATTAGTTATATCTTGTGGATTTACTCCTTTTACATTAAACAAAACTATTGGTGCATTATTATGTAAATTATAAAACTCAATTAAATGATTTAGATTCTTTTCTTGTATTTTATCAATAAAATATTTTTTTAATTCTAATTCATGTTTTTCAATAGTATCTATGCCTATTTTATTAACAAATTCAATTGCAGCTTTGTACCCAACAATACCACTAATATTTGGTGTTCCAGCTTCAAGTTTTTCAGGTAAAGAAGTCAATGTATAATCAACTAAATTTTGTTCTATTTTAAGACTCATTCCTCCACCATAAAATAAAGGTTCTAAAGAATCTAAAAGTTCATATTTTCCATATAAACATCCAACACCAAATGGACCATACATTTTGTGAGCAGATCAAGACATAAAATCTATATTTAAATCTTTTACATCAATTCTCATATGCCCTATACTTTGTGCTGCATCAACATGAACCAAAGTATTAGGATTAATTTTTTTAATTACTTTAGTAATTAGTTTAATATTATTTTTAGATCCAACAGTATTTGATACACTTGCAAAAGTCACTAGCTTTGTATTCTCATTTACAAGTTTTTTTAAACTGTCTATATCAATTGTAAAATCATCATTTAGTGTTAGTTTATGTACTTTTGCTTTGGTTTTATTTGCTATTGCAATTCATGGCAATAAATTAGCAGAATGTTCTAATTCAGTTACTAAAATTTCATCACTTTCATTAAATATTTTTTCTAATCCTTTTGCTAATAAATTAATAGAGTGTGTAGTTCCACTAGTAAATACTATTTCTTCTTTTCTAGAAGCAGATATATATTGTTTTAGCAATTCACGAGTTTCTTCGATTATTTGCAAACCTTCATACCCTTTTTTATAATCAATTGCATGTGGATTTGTACCATTTTTAATCATATAATCAAGCTCTGCACTTATTACTTGATTAACTTTTAGACTAGTTGCAGAAGTATCAAAATACACTAAATCAACTGTGTTTTCATAAAAAGGGAAGTATTTTTTAAAATCATTCATTAGTTAAAACCACTTTTCTATTTACTCTATTAATAGTATCTCATATTTAATAATAATATTTTTTTTCAAAAGCTTTTAAGTTATAATATTACTAATGCTTATATTTTATATAAAATAAAGCGTTTAAATTGTAGTTTTCACAAGGAGGAAAATAATTATGAAAAAATTATTATCATTGATCGGAGCATTAACATTAACAGCAAGTGCTAGTAGTGTTTTAATCTCTTGTTCAGATAAAGATACAGATAAGTATGGTAACACTTTTATTAATGGAGATGGTAGTTTAAAAATAACAACAGAAGATCTTTTAAATTGATACAATGAAACATACGGAAGTTTAGGAAAAAACCCACAAAAATTTTTAGCACAGTTCTATAACATTTTTGCTGTTGCAATTTATGAAGAAGCAAGTAGAGAAGAAAATAACATTTTTGAAAACTTGAAAACAACTAACTCTCAATATTTAAATCAAGACGGTAAAGAGTTTGCTGAAAGTTTAAAAAATGCATATGGAAAAGAATCAAAAGCAACTGGAACAATTTATGGTAATGCAAATAGTGCAATGGTTAACGAAAGAAAAGGGTACCTTGATGATAAAAGTAAAGGAACTAAAGCTTGAGTTAAGTATTTAAGAAATGAGTTTCCTTGAGTAGATAATGATCAAACATCATTAGAAAATGCATGAATTTCTAATTATATTTTAACAGATTCTAGTAATTCAGCATATGCAAACTTAGCAAATACACTAGGCTTTGGTGCTTCACAATCAACTTGATATCAAGGTTATTCTTCAATCATAGTTAATGACACAACTATTTCTGGTTTAATGTCTTCATTTATTAGACTTTGTGGAGATATTCAAATTAATCAAGAAACAAAAACAACAAAAATTTATCAAACTCCAGGAATTAGTGAAAATCAGGAAATTGCTATTATTAATTTAATAAATGCATTAGGTGGTAAAAACGCATTTATTACAACTACAACAGAAACATTTAAAATTGAATTTATTACTTCATTAGAAGACAATGCATTCAAAAACCTTACATGAAATGATTTTTTACAAGGAATAAGTAGTAGATATAGAAGAGATTCGAATTCTTTTACAGGAACAATTGCTTCTCTTTCATCAAGCCATTCATTGTTTGATTTAGCTGACGTTCAAGCTCTAAGATTAGATTCATATGGGACAAAGTATGAAAAATTCTGAAATCATGAAGGAAAACAAGGAACTAACCTAAATAGAACTAATATTGTTTCGGTTGCTCCAAACTTGAATTCTACAAATAGTCAAGAAAGCAAAGATATTTGAAATAAATATGGAACAAAACAAAATGTTTTATCTAATTCTCAAAGATTTTTAGTTGATAAATACTTTGAAGAAAAAGCACCTGTAGCTACTTCTCAAGTTGTTTTAAGTTTTTCTGCAATTAATGCTTCAGCAACACCTGACACATTATCAGAGATAAGTCCTGCTCAATTTGTTAACCCTGACTGAACTAGTGTTCAAACACAACAATTTTTTATTGGTTTTGACAGATATTATAATGAGTATGTTAAAAGTGGAACAAGTAGCACACAATATGATATAAAAACAAGTAATAACTCATCTGCAGCAGCTGGTTTATCTGACTTTGAAACATTTTACAGAGGTGCTAACTCAAGAAATAGCAACTTATGAAAATTGGGTGACGAACAAAGTTATATTAAACCTTATTTAACAGCTACTAAAAATGAACAACTGTTAACAAAAGATTTTGACACAACGTCAGGGACATATTCAAATTTAGCAAAATTTTCAGTTTATGATTTTTTAGCTAATGGAGGAGAAGCAAAAAATTCTTCTGTAAATAGCAAAGCAGATTCTTGAACTAATGAAAATACAAATATTAAAGATATTGCAACATTTAATGCAAAAATAGGTAATAATGATCAAGCTAAAAAAGGTGTAGATACACTTTTTGAATTAGTAAACACACTAGGTAGACATGCTAATGATACTGATTCAAATGTTAAACCTTATGAAGTTGTTAATGAAGAAGAAGGAATTATTGCTTTCATTGATACTGATGGATTACACTTTTTAAAAATTGATGGATATCAAACTCTTAAAGCATCTAGCAATCAGAAAAATTCTTATTCTACAAAAAGAAGTGAAGAAAACGATAAAAAACAGTCATTAGCTTATGACACATTAGTTAATACTAATAAAGAATTAATTCCTTACTTATTGAATCCAAAATCAATTCAAGGTTCTTATAACTTAAAAGAAGAAACTACAGTTGGAACTAATGCTGATATTGACAAAATTAATATTATAAATGGAATGGCAGATGAATTTAAAACAGAATATAGTGAAATTTTAAACTATTCTATTGAAAATGATTATGAAAGATTCTTAGTTAATAACTCTATTGCTAAAAATGCTTTAAGCTCAGAAAGCGATAGTTCAAATTTATTCTATAACTTTGATATTGTTTCAGATGCTCAAGCTTCAATAACATCAACAGAAAGTTTTGGATTATTAGGTCAATGAATATGATTATACATGGATGAAATTTTTGGAACAAATGGAAACTACTACGAACTATATAAAAAATTCTTTGAAGTTGAAGGCGAAAATATAAATGAAGACGGAATAAGAGATCTTTTAGATTACATTGAAGCAACACAAAATGCTGTTGAAAATTTAAACCAAACTTTTAAAACACAAAATTGAAATTGAATTAAATCAACAGAAGATAATTACAAAAAACAAATGGCAGCAGCATCAGTTAACAGTGTTCAACAATCATTTATTCCTAAGTATGCACTAGAAGTTAATTCAAGCATCTTTAATGAAATTACATATTGAAAAACACCATTATCAGATGAAGCAAAAACTAATTATATTTTTAAATCAGTTAAATATTTAGAAGACGCTGTTATTTATAATTTAAATATTAAGCATAAAGAAGGAGTTGAGTAATATGAGAAAATTAATAGCAATTTTAGCAGCTGTTGGTTTAACTGCTACAACATCAACTGTTGTAGTTTCATGTGCTAATTCTGTGGATAGATTTAATAAATTAAATTTTAGTGATACCAACATATATAAAACATTAATCATTAAAATGAGAGATAACGGTCTAATTAGTGTTTCTGAAGCACAAAAATTCTTATCAATAACAGATACTGAAATTATTGCAGACGTTATTAAAATCTTAGATAAGAACATAGCTGATGAAGAATTCAAAGAAACTAGCTCAAGTTTAGCATCAACACTAAAAGTTAAAAATGAGGCAGTTGATTCTCGAACAAATATCCTACTTAGAAATTTAGCAAATAATCAATTCTTTACTGAATATACTTCAGCTATTATTAAGGCTGGCAAAGCTGGTGTTAATGAATATGATTATATGGGGACTGGTTTCAATCCAAAAAGAATTTTAAAGAATGATACTTGAATTAAATATTCAATTTATTTCAAAGCAGAAAGTGAAACTACTTATAAGCGTTGGCAAACTGAAGCTGAACATGGAAAAGAGCAAACTCCAACAATTGATGAATTAAACAATGGTAAATTTTTTATAGTTGGTAATGCAAAAGACGAAACAATTAATAGTTTACCAACTACTAAAAAAGTAATAGGGCAAGACGAAGCAATTACAACTAGTGCTTTCCTAGCTGTTTCTAGTGATCAAGGAGATGGTTCTTTTAATGGAAATGATATCATGCAATACAGATTCCAAAGTTACATCAATTCAAAAATTGTTCCTGAGTTATACAGTCAATTAATAAGTTTAACTTATTTAGATAGTAATCTACTAACAACTAACTGAACTTCAACTAATTATGCTAACTCTTTTGTTAGATTGGACACAACTAATAAATTAGTAACTTCAATGCAAAATTCATTAATTTCTTCAACAAAACAGTCAAATGTAAAATTGATTTGATCTATTAAAACAGATGTTTCAGATAGTGAAGGGACACCTACTGATTTTAACAATTGAGTTCGTTCTTATAAGGAATTAATTAAAGGTTCAAGTTCTCAAGCTGGAAATATTGAATTAAATGAAGGCGAATTGCAAAAATTGTTAGATGCTTTTAAAGACCAAGCTGGTGGAGAAGAAACAACAAATGTTGTTAATACAACACAGTTAGGTGCTGATCCTTTCTTTGGTTTAAAAGGATATAATGGAATCGTTATGAACAATGATACAGGTGTTGCAGCAATTAGTGGTAACCTAGAAATTTCAACAACAGCTCAAACTGATGCAAAAGCAATTACTAGACCAACAATTTTAACTGGTAATGATGAAGGTTATGAAGTTGGAGATGCTGGAGAAAGAGAAATTGTTTTAGTTTTACCTTTATATCTAAATGATATATACGATAACTCAAGTATTTCTTTATTATCTGAGACTAATGGTGACATTAATATGTCTATTCCAGCAAATACATGAATCCCTCTTGCGGACAAATATAGTCCTGCGATTGATAATGTAAATATTGTAAGTGAAACTAAAAATATTGAAGTGATTTATGACACAAATCAAAATGCTTACATTAAATTAAACGACAAGGCAACAAGTGGCGAAATTACATTGGGTGAAACTATTAAACATAAAGTAAATATCAAAGTTGAAGACGAACCAACAACTTTAGGTGTTAACCAAGTTATTGATAAAACTAATGATTCATTTACAAGAGCCTTTAGTGTTGAAGACGCTGCAAAAGTTGGCGAAACTGACAAAATACTATATTCTATTGGTTTTGCTAGAAATCCAGACCCAAGATCAAACTATAATTTAAGCTACACATGAAACAACGATAGAAAATCAAGTAGTGATATTAAAGGATTGTCAGCTAATTCAAAACAATTATTATTATCAGAAATTGAAAACGGAATAGTTAAAAGCGATACTGATTATACTACAGAAGCAAAAACTGAATTATATACTAAATACATCATGGAAGGTGACAATGTTCTTTACCAAGGACTTTATGATGAATTGGCAAAATACATTAAAGACGAAACATCTGGTGAATCAAACTAATGAATAACGAATGTTTATTTTGTAAAATAATTAATCAAGATATTCCTTCACATAAAATTTATGAAAATGAATATGTTTATGCATTCTTAGATATTTTTCCAGTTACTGATGGTCATACATTAATAATACCTAAAGTACATGCTGAAAATTTAACTAAAACACCTGATTTATATCTTGTTGAAGTTGCTAAAGCTAAAAAAGTTGTAGCTGAATTACTTCAAGAAAAATTAGATGGTGTAAAAGGATTTAACTATGTTTCTAATCAAGAAGCTATAGCAAAACAAGTTGTATTCCATTATCATGAGCATATCTTACCTAAATTTAAAGTTGATGAAGGTTTCCTACATGATAAAAATGTAAACCTTAAATATGCTACTTTAGAAGATGTATTTAACGAAATATCAAAATAGAGATGACACTAAAGTCATCTTTTTTTATTTGTAATAAAAAAATGTAGCTCTCACTACATTACATTATTTTTTGTGTTTATAAAACATTTTTCCATCAACACTAATAATTCTAGGTGTTCATGTTTTATGTTCAACTTTATTTAACTCGTCATTTATTTTAAATACCTTTGCATCTAAATCATCAAACATTGATAACATAATAGCTTCAATAATAACTGGTTCTGTTGGTGAACCATATTCTTTTTTACCATGACTTGCAATAATCATATGTTGTAATAATGTTAAGCTTTCATTTATATTTCCATTTTCATCTTTATATAAATTTAATTCTTCTGCAATTTTATTTAATTCAGTATTACCAATACTAATGTGACCAATTACTTTGCCTTGTAAACTATAATCTGTTCCAGTTAGATCAACAATTTCAATTACTTTTCCTATATCGTGAAGAATAGCTCCACAAATTAAAAGTTCTCAATCAATTGAAGCATATGAATAACTTGGTCTTAGTGCCATTGCATTTTTCACTAGTGTAAAACTATGTCAGAATAATCCACCTTTAACATTATGATGAATAGTCATAGCTGCTGGATATGTTAAAAATTCTTGTTCATATTTCTTAATTAAACCAATTGTTAATTTGCTGTATGTCTCATTTGTTAAACCTTCTAAGATTGTCATTAATTCAGCATAGTTCTTCTCAATGTTAATTGGTGCTTCAATAAAGAAGTCACTTGATTTTAATCCATAAGAAGCTAATTCTGTTTCACTTACAATAGTATAGTCATTAACTTTAAGTTGTAATACACCCCTAAATTCATTTATAGCTGCATTCTTAAACAAAACAAAAGCGTTTGGTTGTAATAATTGTTTATCTTCTTCTGTTACTGTTCATTTTCTTGCTTCAATTCTACCAGTTTTATCTGATAAATTTAAAATCAAATAAGATGAACCATTAGTTGCTGTAGAAACAATTATTTTTTCTAACCTAACAACTAAATCAGCTGCTGGTATGGAATTATTTAATTCATTTATTTTTTTCATACGTTTCTCCCTATTTATTATTTTACCTTATTTAGACCAATCAATTGGTGCTAAATTATTATTAAGCAAAATTGTATTTATTTTTGAAAACGGCTTAGAATTTTCAAAACCCTTATAATAGCTTAATGGTGAAGGATGTGCTGATTCAATAAAATTTTTTGTTTTTAAATCTAAATTTTTATAAACCTTCTTAGCGTAGTTTCCTCATAAGCAGTAAATAATATTTGGATTAATTTCATTTAATTTATTTAATATTTCACTAACAATTTCTTGCCAGCCAAGTTTGCTATGACTACCTGGTTTATTTTCAATGACTGTTCAACATGTATTAATTAATAAAACCCCTTGTTTTACTCATCCTGTTAAATCATTATTGTCAAAATGTTTTATTTTCAAATCATTGTCCAACTCTTTAAAAATATTAATTAAGCTTTTTGGTGATTTAATTTTATTATTAGCGCTAAAAGCTATTCCATCAGCCTGCTTAGGATTATGATAAGGATCTTGACCAATAATAATAACTTTAATATCCTCAGGTTTAACTAAACTAAATAATCTTAAACAATCTTGTTTAATTGGATATATGTTTTCTTCAGTAGCATAAGCTAATTCTATTGTTCTATTAATTTTTTGATCAAGACTATTTTCAGAAAATATTTTTTCTCAGTTTTTAATCATTTGCTTCACCTATCTTTATAATTTTGCTAATTTTTTTTATAAAATTCTTCATTTCTTTTTCTGATTGTTCAAATGAATAAAACTCTGATTTTGAATTTTTATTTTTTTGATCTAAAATACCAAGATTACATTTCATTGGTTTTAGTTGTTCATGTTTAGGATTTGTAATGTAAAAATTTAAAGCACCTAACATTGTTTTTCTTGAAGGCTGTTCAATCTTTACATTATTTAAATAAGCAAGTACATTAATTGCTGCTAAGATTCCACTGCTTGCAGATTCAATATAACCTTCAACACCAGTTATTTGACCTGCAAAGAAAATATTTTTATTTCTTTTAACTTGTTGTGATCTATTTAAAAGTTTTGGTGAATTAATATAATAGTTTTTATGCATAACACCATATCTAACAATATTGCATTTTTCTAATCCAGGTAAAGTAGATAAAATTCTTTTTTGTTCTGGTCATTTAATGTTTGTTTGAAATCCTACAAAATTATATAAACTATCAATTGCGTCATCTTGTCTTAATTGCACAACAGCATAGGGAATTTCATTATTTAAATCATATAAGTTATTAGGTGATAATGGACCATTTAGTAAAACCTTTTTACTTGTTTTTGCAATTTGTTCAATAGGTTGACAACCTTTAAAATAAACTTCCTTTTCAAAACTCTTTAAAGTTATTGTTTCAGCTTTTTTTAACTCTTCAACAAATGCCTCAAATTCGTTCATATTAAGTGGAATACAGATGTATTGACCATGTTTACCATCATTATGCCTACTTGCCCAATAAACCCTATTAAAATCAATACTTTCCTTTGTTATGATTGGTGCTGAAGCATCTAAGAAGAATAATTTTTCATTTCCAGTTAAATATTCAATACTTTTGCCTAGTTTTTCAGTAGTTAATGGCCCTGAAGCAATAATTGTAACTTTTGTATAATCTATTTTTGTAACCTCTTGATTAAATAAATTAATATTTTTATGATTGTTAATTACTTGTGTTATATATTTACTAAAACCAAAGCGATCAACACTTAAAGCATCATCACCAGGTATTTGATTTTCATATGCAGCTTTAATAACTAAAGAATTCAACATTTCCATTTCATTTTTTAAAATTCCAGCAGCATTCTTTTTTGATTTACTTCTTAATGTGTTTGAGCAAACTAGTTCTGCTAAATCATTTGTTTTTTGAATCTCATTTCTAACTAATGATTTAACTTCAAATAAATTAACTTTAACTCCATTTTCTGCTAATAGATATGCGGCTTCACATCCTGCTAAACCTGCACCAATAATATTCACTTCTTTTTGCATGTTAACCTCTTACTAATATAAATTATATGTTAAAAAATAAAAAAACCATCTTTAAGATGGTTAATTATTTAATTATCAAACTTTAGTTCTTTCTTCTTTTGTTTTATACATTCCATCACCTGGTTTTGTTTTATAAACCTCATGGAACTCATCAATATTGACAAGAACTCCATTACATCTAAATTCTTCTGGTGAGTGTGGATCAACTAATAATCTTGTATTTTTTTGTTCATCTGTTGCTTTTCTTCTTCAAACTAATGCATAGTTAGTGAAGAAGTCTTTTAAGCCTTCAGGACTTTGAGTCTTGCAAATATCCAATGCAGCTGCAACTCCACTTAAATCTCCAATATTTTCTCCAAGAGTTAATTTACCATTTACATTAGAACCATTGATTTGGTATTCATTGTATTGTTCAACAACTTTTTGAGTTCTTAATTTGTATTGTTCATTATCTTGTTCAGTTCATCAATTTTCAAAGTTTCCATATTTATCAAACTTACTTCCTTCATCATCAAAACCGTGACTTACTTCATGACCAATAACTGCTCCAATACCACCAAGGTTTGCTGCATGTGATTGGTTTACATCATAAAATGGTTTTTGTAAAATTCCAGCTGGAAAGCAAATTTCGTTTGAAGTTGGATTGTAATATGCATTAACTGTTTGAGCATCCATGTATCATTTGGTTTTATCAACAGGTAAATTAATTTCTTTTATTTCTTTATTAATATAGTGTTTTGATAAACTTAGCATGTTATCAAATAAACTTCCACCTTCTTCATAACTTAAAATTTCAACATCACTTAGATCCTCTCATTTGTCTGGATATCCTATTTTAATAGTAAATGATTTAAGTTTTTCAATAGCTTTTGTTTTTGTAACTTCTGACATTCAATCAAGAGTTTTAATTCTTTTTTCATAAACATCTAATAAATCATGAACCATTTTTAAAACATCTTTTTTAGCGTCTGGTGAAAAATGACGTTTAACGTATTCTTTAGACAATAACTCTCCTAATGTTCCATCAACAAATTCAACAACGCGATCTTCAATTGGCTTCATTTTCTTAACTCCACTAAATACTGAACCATATTTAAATCCATTTTCATACAAATCAATTGATAATAGTTTTGAATAAGAACTAGTGACTTTATATAGCATTATGTCTTTTAAATCATTGATATCAATTTCATTAAGCATTTTATTTAATTCTGTAAAATATTTAGGTTCAGTTAAAATAATTTTTTTTGCCTTATCATAACCTGTTTCTTTTAAATAAATTGTTCAATTAATAATAGGACATATTTCATTTAAGTCTTTAATTGTAACAACATTATAAATATTTTCTGGCTCACGTAATTCTTCTTGTTTAAACATTGATTTTGAGATTTTATCTTCAAAATTATAAATTAAGCTAAATATATCTTTTGTTGATAATTTTAATCCTGAAATTTTAACTAAGTTATTAATGTACTCTTCGTATGCTTTTTTAATTTCATTATGTCTTGGGTGAGTTGTATCATAAAAATCTCTATCTGACATTCCTAAACCCATTGAATCAATCATTAAGGCTCTCAAATTACTATCTTTAAAGTCTGAGTCTACTCCTTTTGAATGAAAGAATGAAACTCCTCATTTTTGGTATAGCTCTACAAATAAGCTTGTTATTTGTTTTTTATCCTTTAAATTTTCAATGGTACTTAAAATAGGTTTGATAGGATCAATGCCTTGCTTATTTCTTGAATCATTATTTAAATAATTAGAACGTAAATTAACTAACATTTTGCTTTCTTTATCTAAATCAGATTTTGCTACTAAATCATTAAGAATATTTTTTATATCATCTATTGACTTTTTTTGAAGCATTTCAAAACTACCTCATGATGCATAACCATCAGGCAATTCATTATTATCTATTCACTCTTTATTAACTGAATCATAGAAATTATCTTGTGGTCTTATTTTTGTCATATAATCTCTCCTTTTATTAGATATAATTTTATAACAAAAAAACGTCAATTAAGACGTTAATTCATTTCTTTTTAAAAATTTTGAAGTTCATTCAATTAAGCTTAAAAATAACATAATCAATAAAACAACAAATATCTCGATATATCAATATTTTAAGTTCAATAAAGCTGATTGATCTTTTCAAATAATTGAAATTAAAGTTGTTCCAATAAAACTTAAAAGAACATAGAAAATTCAAATAATTAAAAATTGAAATATATTTCTTAAAAATATTTTTGATCTTGTAAAACCCAATTTTCTTAATGTTTCAGTTTCTTTTTGCAAACTTTTTAAATACATTAAAAAGCCATTTATTAAAATAATAAAGGTAAAACTAATAAATACAATGTTTAAATATGAGCCCAAAAACATTAAGCCGTTTAAATATTCAGCATTTTGATTTAATTCATAGCTTTCAATTCCCATTTTATTAATAACATTAATTGAAAAATTTAAAAAAATCATTGAATTAACAAGCATTAAAATTATTTTTGTTATTAAGTCTGCATTAAATTCCATATTTTTAATTGAGCTTGAAATTGTAAAATATTTTATAAAAAATTTAAATAATACTTTAGCAATACAAACTATAAATATTTCTAATAAAAAATATAGACCTATAATAAAAAATATTCCTCCAAATAAATATAAAACTTCTGTATTATTAAAAATAATTAATAAAAAGTATGAAGTTAAAAATAAAGATCCAATTAAGATTTTAAAAAATTGTTTTTTCTTATTTTTTTGAATTTTATAATTATTTTCAATTCGCTTATATTTTTTTGTTGACAAAAACATTATTGCTGACAAAGTAATAAAGCTCACTAAAAGTACTAAAAATATATTTATAAAAGAGTAGTTAATTGAAAAACTTGAAGCAAGTATTGATTTATTGATTAAACTTGCAATAAGTAATTTATTTAAAAATATAGATGCAAAAAATCCTAAAATGTAGCTAGGAATCATTATAATTGATTGTTCAAGCAATAAATTTTTAAAGACTTTGTGAAATGCTAATCCAATTAGCCTTCTATTTATTAAATCTTTTTCTCTCACATTAAAGTTAATACTTATAATTATAGTTATCATTGATATTGAAATAAGAAACAAAAGACCAAATAAAATTATAAAAATTAAAGTCATATTCGATTCTTTGTCAAGTTGTTTTAGTGACGATAATAATAAAAATAATGATGAATTAGTAAACAGTGATGATAAAAATAATATTATGAATATTGGCAAATTATAACTCTTATAAAAATTTAGTTGTTTAAATATTTGACTATTATGCATTTTCAAAAAGCAACTTTTTTTCTAATTCATTAATTGAAATTTCATTAGTTTTAATTTGTTCTGTTATTTTTCCATTATTCATTAATACAATTTTTTCTGTTTCAAGTCCTACCTGTGGTGAATGAGTAACTATTACTAAAGTTTTTTTCATTTTTTTACTATTAACTATTAATTCATCTAAAACTTTCTTTGTGTTAATCAAATCAAGAGCTCCTGTTGGTTCATCAGCTAATATAATCTTTGATTTTCCTAATAATGCTCTAGCAATAGCAACACGTTGTTTTTGACCACCGGATAGTTTAGCAACAATAACTTTTTCTTTTGTAACAAGTCCTAGTTCATTTAATAAACTTTTGTATTTTTGTTCGCTAATTTTATTTTTATTATTTCTTTCAATAAACTTTATATTTTGTTCAACAGTTAGATATTCAATTAATTTATAGTCTTGATAAATGTATGATATTTCGTTTGATCTAAACTTTGTAAGTTTGGGTTCTTTTAAGTCGACTATATTAGTACCATTAATTATAATACTTCCTTCAGATGGTTTTTCAATTCCAGATAAAATGTTTAAAAGAGTTGTTTTACCCACTCCACTATTACCCATAATTGAAACGCATTCATTTTCTAAAATGCTTAAATTAATTTCTTGTAAAATATTTTCTTTTTTAATTTTATTTATTTTGATTAATTCTTTCATGAAAAATCCTCCTATTTTAAATTGTTAAAAATAGGTTACTTTAAATTGAAGAAATTGAATGCCTATATCAAATTATTCTTTCAAGCATTATTAACTTTTCTCAAAAACATAAATATTTAATATATTTATTATTAGTTTTTGAAATTTCATTTATATCAAACTCTTTTTTATAATTTATAATTATTGCATTTAAAAGTGATAAAAAATTTACTGTGATAATAATCGTACAAAGTAAAGCAATTGATGCTTTAAAATTTATTAAAATCATATTATCTTTTAAAAATACAATTAGCAAAGTAATTGTAAAGACAAAAATAAATAAAGTTCAAAGAAAGAAAAAAAGAAAAAAGACTGAAATATACTTTGGCTTTACTTTATTTGTCTTAAAAATTGAAAAAATTGAAAAAAACAGTGAAAAAATTACAATTATTGGAATAAGAAATCCTAATTGTGGTAATAAAAATGAAATTAAAAAATAAAAAATTAATATTCTAAAAAAAATATTTTTAGTAAATTTTTCCATTTATTTCATTTTCCTTTTTTATTAATTATTATATGATAAAAAATCACTTTAATCAAAGTGATTTTTTTCTTTATTTTTTAATTGACGCAACTTTATCTAATTTCTCTCAAGTAAATTCATTTTTACCAAAGTGACCATAAGTCGCAGTTTTTAAGAATATTGGTTTTCTTAAATCTAAAACTTTAATTATTTCATTAACTGAAAAATTAAAGTTTTCAGTTAAAATTTTAACAATTTCTTCTTTTGTTACTTTTTCAGTACCAAATGTTTCAATAAAAATTGAGACTGGTTCTGGTTTACCAATTGCATATGAAACTTGTATTTCAACTTTATCAGCTAAACCTGCTGCAACTAAATTTTTAGCAGCGTATCTTGCCATATAGGCAGCTGATCTATCAACTTTAGTTGCATCTTTTCCTGAAAATGCTCCACCACCATGGCGTGAATAACCACCATAAGTATCAACAATTATTTTTCTTCCTGTTAAACCAGTATCTCCTTGTGGACCACCAATTACAAATCTACCTGTAGGATTAATTAAAACTTTATAGTCTGTGTTCAATCCAAACTCTTTGGCTACAATATCCATTATTTCATTTTTAATAAACGCCTTAAATTCAGCTTCAATCATTTCATCATCATGTTGAATAGACATTAAGATTGTGTCAATTTTTGGATTTGATTCATCTGTATAATCTATTGTTACTTGAGACTTCATATCTGGTCTTGCTCATTTAAATTTTCCTTCTTTTCTTAACTTAGAAGCTAAGTAAACTAATTCATGTGAAATAGTTATAGCTAATGGTAAAAAAGTTTTTGATTCATTTGTTGCATAACCAAACATAATACCTTGGTCACCAGCCCCGATTATTTCAGTATCTAATTCAATTCCTAAAGCAATATCTGCTGATTGTTGCTCAATTCTAATATCAATTTGACATGTGTCAGCATTGATACCATATGCATCGTTGTTGTATCCTATTTTTCTTAATACTTCGCGTGCAACTTTTTCATAATCAACAACAGCAGTTGTTGTTATCTGTCCACCGATTAATAAATAGTTTGTGGTAGCAAATGTTTCGCAGGCTACCTTAGCGTTTGGGTCTTGTTTCAATACTTCATCCAATATCGCATCAGATATCTGATCACATATTTTGTCTGGATGACCTTCTGAAACACTTTCGCTAGTAAATAATTTTCTCATTTTTCCTTTTTCCCTTCTGCGATATCAATATAAATTATACTAAATTCGTTTTAAAATCTGGAATAAAAAAAGCAAATAAATTGCTTTTAAATACTTATTCTTTCAATGCTAATTGCTTTGTTGGTATTTTCATTAATTTCAATAATTACACCGTTTAATTTTGCAATTCCATTTGCAGGTTGGAAACGTTTTATAAGTCCTGTTTTTTGTTTATAAATAGCATCGCTTGGTTCAATTCCAATAACTGAATCAATTACCCCACTCATTCCTAAATCAGTAATAAATGCAGTACCTTTTGGTAATATTCTTTCATCAGCTGTTTGAACGTGAGTATGTGTTCCAACAAATCCAGTTATTATTCCATCATAATTTAAAGCAAAAGCTATTTTTTCAGCAGTTGTTTCAGCATGAAAATCAACTAATAAAATATCATAATTTAGTTTAAGATTTAAAAAATCTTCCATTGATTCATAAACACTATTTGAAGGGTCCATAAAATTGTTACCCATTAAATTTAAAACACAAATTTTTTTATTATTTTTTTGAACTATTACATATCCATTGCCTGGTGTTTTATACATATTCATAGGTTTTAGTAAATCTGGAGTTTGAGATATATATTGAAGAACTTCAGGATTTTTAAATATATGATTTCCGCTTGTAATAACATCAACACTATTTTGCTTATAAAAATTATAATGTTCTTTTGATATTGATTTACCATGAGTTGTATTTTCACCATTAACAACAACAAAATCAATTTTTTTAGATTCAATTAATTTTGCAATATGTTTTTTAAATGCATCTCTACCAGGTTTAGCAAAAATGTCTCCTATCATTAAAATTCTCATTAAATAACCTCTTTCATTTCATTAACAAGCTTTATAACTTCTTTATTACTTGATTCTTTATATGAATCTAAAACTTTATTAATTACTTCTTTTTTCTTATTTAGACCCAATTTTTCTTCTAAATCATTTAATGATTTTATGATTTTATTAATTGCATCATGTGCTGCTGCTTTTGATATTTCTAATTGATCCGCTATTTCTTGAAAACTTAAATCCTCTTCAAAATATAACTCAAAATATTCAACCTGTTTTTGTGTTAACAAATTATGATAAAGATAAAACAATGAAGACAACTCCAAAGTTTTTTCTAAATTATTTTTACTCATTGTCCTCTTCCTTGTCTTCCATAAAACCAATAACTAAACTATATACATATTGATCTACATCAAATTTTTCAAGATCTTCTACTTGTTCTCCAACTCCTACAAGTTTAACAGGAATGTTTAATTGATCTTTTATTGAAAGCGCAATTCCACCCTTACTTGTTCCATCCATTTTCGTTAAAACAATTCCAGTTACATTTGCAACTTCATTAAATTCTTGTGCTTGAATAACTCCATTTTGACCAGTTGTTGCATCTATTACTAGTAATAATTCATGCGGTGCTTTTTTTTCAAATTTTTCAACAACTTGATACATTTTTTCTAATTCATTCATCAAATTAACTTTATTTTGTAAACGACCAGCAGTATCAATTAATAGTAAATCGTAATTTTCACCCTTAGCTTTTTCCAATGCATCATAAACCACACTTGCTGGATCTTGATTTTTCTTTTTACCTTTAACTAAATCAACTTTATTATCCAGTCTTTTATCAACCCATTCTTCAAGTTGCTCAATAGCTCCCGCTCTAAAAGTATCTGCTGCTGCAATTAAAACCTTTTTATTTTGTTCAGCGTAGTAGTTAGCAATTTTTGATAATGATGTTGTTTTACCAGTTCCATTAACTCCAATCACCATGAATATGTTTAATCTTCCATCTTCAAAATTTAAATTATTAACTTTTTTTGATCCATCAGTATAAATGTCATAAATTTCTTCAGCTAGGATTTCTCTAAATTCTAAGGCCTCAGTTGTATTTTTAACTTTTCTTCTAATATTATTTGATATCTTTAAAACCATTTTCATTCCCATATCAGTTTTAATTAAAACTTCTTCTAGTTCTTCAAAGAAATCGTCATCCATTTTTTTATATTTCTTTGAAAGCTTTTTAATATCTTTTGAAAAGTCTAAAGCTGATTTTGCAATTGCTTTTTCAGTCTTTTGTTTTTTAGCTTTAAGTTTTTGTTTTTTAACAATTTCTTTATCGCTTGGTGTTTTCTTCTCTTCTACTACATCTATTTTTTCAGCTTCTATCGCCTCGATATTTTCTTCAATAGTTTTTCCCTTTATTTTATCTTTTAACTTATTCCAAAACCCCATGATATACCTCTATCTACTATTTATTATTTTATCAAAATATCTTAAAATAAAAAAATCTGCATGTGCAGATTTTCGTTTATTACATCATTGTTTTTAAATTTTCATAAATTTCTGAAGTTTCTTCAAACCTTCCAGTTCTTATAAATGAAACTATTTCTTGAACTGTTAATAAGTGGTCTCCAGCTCTTTCCAAGTTTTTTGCTTGTTTCATTGCTTCAGAAATTTCAGTTACTTCTTCAGTTGTTTCAGCTTTTTTTAATGCTTTTACTAAGTAGTTATATAAATCATCAAATTCCTTATTAATTTCAGACTCTAATTCCATTACTTTAACTATTTTATTTGTATCAAAATTTATGAATAATTCTGAAAAGCTATCTAACATATCAATAACTAATTGAAATAAATTCAAGATTGAAGTTGTATACTTTTTGGTTGGTTTAAACTTAGTAAAGAAAATGCATAATTTTTTTGCATAGTCAGCAATAATTTCAATTTCTCTTGCTAGTAAGATTCCACCAACTGCTAATCTTAAGTCTTTAGCCATTAATTGTTGTTTAGCAATTTTTCATAAAGCAGTTGAAGTAAATTCATTTAATTTATCATTAATAATTTTGTCGTGTTCAACAATCATAGTTGAACCTTCAATGTCATTTTTAGTAATAACTTGAAAAGTTTCAGCGTATTGAACTTTAGTCTCTCTGATCATTTCTTCAAGCATATTAGTTAACTGTCTAATATCATTATCTAAAATTTTATTTATTGACATAATTAATCACCATACCTTCCTGAAATATAATCTTCTGTTCTTGAATCTTTTGGATTAATAAAGATTTTCTTAGTTGTATTATACTCTATTAATTCCCCTTTTAAGAAATAAGCAGTCATGTCGCTTATTCTAGTGGCTTGTTGCAATGAGTGTGTAACCATTACAATTGTATATTCTTTTTTAAGTTCAAGAACTAATTCTTCAACTTTCAATGTTGCAATTGGGTCTAAAGCCGATGTAGGTTCATCCATTAATAAAATTTTAGGGTGCATTGAAATAGCTCTAGCGATACAAAGTCTTTGCTGTTGACCACCTGAAAGCCCTAAAGCTGGTGTTTCCAATTTATCTTTGACTTCTTCTCACAGTGCAGCTTTTCTTAAAGAGTCTTCACATATTTGATCTAAAACTTTCTTGCTTTTAATACCTTGAGTTTTTGGTCCATAAACAACATTATCATATATTGATAAAGGGAATGGGTTTGCTTTTTGAAAAACCATACCAACTTCTGTTCTTAATTTAGAAACATCTGTTCCAGGTTTATAAATTTCTTCATCAAAAACCTCAATAGACCCTTCAATACTTGATCCGCTAATTAAATCATTCATTCTATTTATTGATCTTAATAGTGTTGACTTACCACATCCTGAAGGACCAATAAAAGTTGTAATAGAATTTTCTTTAATTTCCATGTTTATATCAAATAAAGCTTGTTTTTTACCTTTATAAAAGAAGTTAAAATCAGAGACTTTTATAATATCTGCTCTTTTTGAAAGAGCAGGTAGTTTAACTTGCTTTTCTTCTTTGATATTTTTATTTAAATCTAAACCTTTAATAGATTCATCTTTTTTAATAGTACTACTCATGATCTGTAACTCCTTTTTTTAATTTTCTATATTCTTTGCTACGTTTAATTCAAGCCTTGTTTTTTTCTTTTAGTTTTATAAAGTAAGTTAATTTAATTTCATTATTTCTAATTTTACTTTGTAGTTTCATTATTTTAAATTTGAAGGATGGTTTCAACTTTTTAAACCTTGCTTTATTTCTAGTTTTAAATTCTTTACGCTTGATTTTTGATTTAGCTTTTAAGTCTTTTGATTTTTGAACAAGTAATGATGATAATCTTCCTGATGTAAAGTTTAACCCAACAATAAGAATAATAGTAATTAACGCCATTAAATAAATTGTTCCTTGACCATGACCTGGAATTCCTTCTGCAACCATCATGTAAATACCAGTTGTTAAAGTTGTTCCTTGAGATAAGAATCCTTGAGTTGGCATTTGAATATCTGTTCCTAAAGTTAAATAAATAGGAGCAGATTCACCAATAATTTTAGCCATAGCTAAGATAATACCTGTAATAATACCTTCCATTGCGTTAGGCAAAATAATTTTAAATAAAGTTTGAATTTTTGTTAGACCTAAAGCTGCGCCTGCTTCACGATATTGATGTGGGACTTGTTGTAAAGCATCCTCAAAGTTAGATATTAACATTGGTAATACAACTATTGTCATTGTTAAAGCTGCTGCTAAAATACTAAAAGGCAATCCTAATAAAACAATAAATATTGATAAACCAAATATACCAAATACAATTGATGGTGTTGAAGCTAAAAGGTTAATACCAAATCTAAATGATTTAGTTAAAATTGAATTTTGTCTTGCATACTCATTTAAATAAACTGCTGCTGCTAACGCAAATGGTATTGCAAATACAAGTGTACATAAAACAAGCAGCAATGTTGTAAGTAAAGCAGCAAATATACCTCCACCAGTTCTATTTTCTGTGTCCATATGTATAAATGCAATTGGATCTGAAAGGCCTATTAATCCTCTAATTAAAACATCACCCAAAATTCAGAAAGTAAATGAAATTATTATAGCTGTTGATATTCACATAAAAAGTAGCATTGTAGCAGAATACATTTTTTTAAAGAATTTGTTTTCTGTACGATTATGTACCATCATTCCTAGCACTTTTTTATCATAAACATATTTTGGGTCTTTAGATTTTTTAATTGCGTTTTGATTTAACTTTTCTTCTCTTTTAATTCTTCTTGAATACTTCATGTTATCAACATTTGACATAAATAAAATTACAATGTTAATAATAAACACTAATAAGAATAAAATTAATCCAATTGCGTAAAGTGCTGATTCGTGGGTTGATCCACTGTTTTCAGTCATCTCTAAACCAATAGTTGCAGCAAGAGTTCTAATTGATGAAAATAAGAAACCAGCTATTCCGCTGTCAGTTATGAAACCACCAGTTGAGTTACCAGCTATCATCATAATTGCCATAGTTTCCCCTATAACTCTAGCCATACCTAAAATTATTGCAGAAATTATTTTCGCTGATGCCGACTTTCTAATAATTTTAAAAGTTGTTTGTTCTTTTGAAATCCCTAAACCTAAACTTCCAAGTCTGTAACCTTCAGGAACTGATTGAACAGCATTGTAACTTAAACTTATCATTGTTGGAGCTGCCATAAATGTCATAGTCATAGCTGCAACCATTAAATTATCATTATTTGGAGCTCCCATTAATTGAAATAGTGCACCAATTTGGTCTCTTGCAAATAAACCAAATACAACAGAGGGAACACTTGCTAAAAGTTTTATAACTGTTAAAACTTTTTTTTGCATACTTACTGAAAGATATTCAGAAATAAATAATGTTGAGAAAATTGTTAGTGGAATTGCAAACAACATTGATATTGTTAAAAGAACAAGTGTCATTAAAATAATTAAACCTATACCATATTGACCTTGTCCATTTTTGCCAGGTTTTCAACTTGTACCTGTAATAAAACTTCAAAACCCTGTTTCTTTAAAAACATTTGTTGATTTTAAAATAACAAAGATTACTAAAACTAGCAGAATTGCAATAACAGCAAAAGTTAAACTGTAAACTATAGATTTAAATAATTTAGCATTTAAATTTTGTTTTGGTTTAAACTGTTTAGCTTTAAATGAATTTTCTTCACTACTTTTTCTAAGAAACATAAATTCTCCATTCTATTTATTAATTTCTAATATCGTTTACAATCTTTTGAGATAATCCTACAGATGAATAAAAACTTTCGACTTCTTTACTTGTAGCCATTCAAAATAAGAAATCGATAATTTGTGATAAATGTTCATTATTACTATCATATTTATAAATTGCTATGAATGGTCTTGTTAGAGGATAATCCTTTAATTGCTCTGAATTATCATTTGAAGGATCTCATTCATTATTATCCTTCTTAATTTTAACTGACTTAACAGTTGATGATTCAGCTGAACCATATAACATTGAAACAAAACCTATTGAACCAGGCGATTTTTCAATTTGACTATAGATTGTACCATTTGCTCCATATTCTTTAACTGCATTTCCAGGATGCACATCTGTTAAGCTTGTAAATGATGTTCTAGTTCCAGAACCACTTGTTGAAGAATAAGGTGTTACTTTAATTTTATTTGAAACTTTTAGAGCCTCTTGTTTATTTGTTTCTTTATGAGCATCATCTGAAAACTTATCAGCTATGCTTAATGCTAATTGTTGTCAAGTTATCAATTTATTTTGTGAGTCATGCTCATAAACTTCTTTTAATAATTGTGTGCTTGTTCCATTAGGATCAAACTTTCCATTTTCAAGAACTTCAAAATGAAAATCTATTTTTGTATTTTCTAAAAATTCAGAAAAACCTGTTCCTTTGTCATTATAAACAAATACAATAGAATCTCTAGCGAATTCAATTGATCTATAAGTATCTTCAATATCTTCTTGTTCTTTTAATTTTTCAGAATATCAATTTGGATTTTTTAAATCTTCACTTGAAAGTTGTTCAAAAACTCCACCTTCTTCAACTTTGCTTTCATTAATAATCTTTTTATCTTTTCAGTCATCTGAAAGAATTTCTTTTGAAATAAATCCTATTTCATATACACCTTCTTGCACGTTTGTTACACCAGCACCAGAACCTGTTGCAGAATAAACAAACTTTTTACCATCAGCTGTTGTATATTTATCAGTAAGTTTTTTTAATAAAGGTTGAACACTGGCACTACCACCAATACTTATAGAATTGTTTGGGGCAACAAAGGTTCAAGATCATAAACCTATAATTGCTCCAACAACTATAACCATTACTAAAAAGAATTTCTTGTTCATGTGTTTCTCCTATTTAGAAATAATTAATAATATTATATCAATTTTAGTCACTTTTTTGCTTTTTAAGTTTATTTAATCGTTTTATTTAATCTAAGATTAAATACATTAAAAAAGCAAAAAATCACTAAATTTATGTGATTTTTTATTTTATTCTTTATTTTTATTAATTAGTTTTTTAATTTTATCTATATCTAAAGCTAATTGAACTATTTTTGTAATTCCCTTAGTTTCCATTGTCACACCATATAGAATATCACAGTTTTCCATTGTTCCTTCACGATGAGTAACAATAATAAATTGAGTATTTTCAACAAAATCTCTAACATAACGCGCAAATCTTGTAACGTTTGCTGGGTCTAATGGAGCTTCAGCCTCATCTAAAATAACCAATGGTAGAGGTCTTACTTTTAAGATTGAGAATAATACTGATAATGCAACCAATGATTTTTCTCCCCCACTCAATAAATTTAGGTTGGTAATTTTTTTACCAGGTGGATTAACTTCAATATCAATTCCTGTTTCTAAAATATCTTCAGGATTTGTGTAAATTAAACGAGCTGTTCCACCATTAAATAATTTTTGGAATGCTTCTGGCAATGCTGCATTAACATCATCAACAATGCGTTTAAATTGTGTTTTCATTTCAATATCGATATTTAAAATTATTTCATTTAATTTATCAGTTGATTCTTGAACTTCATTTAAGTTAAGAACATAGTAATCATATTCTTTCTTAGTTTCTTCATACTCTTGGATAGCGTCCATTGAAACTTCTCCAATTGATTTTAATTCAATTGTCAATTCTTGAATTCTTGCTCTTGTTTCTTGTGGATTTTCAATTTCATCAAATTCCATTTCACGAATTGCATCTAAAGATAAGTTATATCCTTCATTTAATCTTTTTAAAATTTGAATATTTGTTGCTTCTAAAACATTTAAATCTGATTTAACATTAGCTAATTCATCTTTTCAATTACTTAAGACTTCACGTTTTTCTTTATTTTCTTTATTTAGTTCATGTTGACGATCAGTTGTTTTAGTTTTTGATTCTGATAATCCATTTAGTTTAATAGAAATTTCATTTCTTTCAGTTTCTAGTTTAGCAATTTCTCTTGCTATTCTAATTGACTCAGATTCATCAAATGAAGAAGTTGTTTGATTATTTATTAAATCTTTACCAGTAATAATTTTGTAATTATCTGATAATTCAACTAATGATGAATTTAAAATATTAATTGAATTTTTTCCAATTCTTATATTTGAAGCTATTTGATTAATGTCATCTATTAACTTTTCTCTTACTTCTTTTAAATCATTAAAAGTTTTTTGTTTTTCAACAAATATTTTGTCTAAAGTAATAATTTTTGTTTTAATTGCTTCTGGGTCAAAAGCTTCATCAACTTTTCTAGCAGCAAATATATTTGAAGCCTTGTTCACAGAACCACCACTCATAGCTCCTCTAGGAAGAACTCTTTGTCCATCTAATGAAACAATACCATAACGGAAGTTAATACTTTTCCCTAAACGAGTAGCATCATCAAAGTTTCTCGCAACAATTGTTGTTCCATAAATGTAATCTAAAACAACTTGACAATTTTCTTGAATTTCAACTAATTCATTTGCAAAACCAACAAATCCAGGTGCTTTTTTAATTAAGTCTCTTTGAGGACCAGTAATTGATGAAGGATTTAAAGTATCAATTGGTAATGCATTAACCCTACCTAATCTTTGATTTTTTAAAAACTCAATCCCTTTTTTAGCATCTTCACTAGTTTTAAATACAACTGACTGCAAATGATTACCTGTAATTAATGAGATTGCTATTTGGTATTCTTCTTTAACATCAATTAATGAACCAACAGTTCCAACAACTCCAGATAATCTTTTTGAATTATCAATAATCGCTTTTGCACCAGACATTGGATTTAAGTTGTTTGTATTTTGTTTATGTTCAAGTTCTTCTAAACGATATTGAAGCTTATTTTTTTCTGATTCAATTTCTTGTGATTGCATATGGAAGGTTCTGAATTGATCATTAATTTCATCATATCTTCTTTTTGAATCTAACTCTTGTTTTTCAAGATTTAAAATTAAATCTTTTTCACTATTTAATGAAATTGATTTTTCATCAAATTCTTTTTTAAGTGCTCTAGCTTTAATATCATCAACATTTTGATCAACATTTTCAGAATTTTCTCTAGCTTCAACTTGTTGTTTTTGAGATTTTAAACTTGCAATTCTTTCAACAATTTTTTGAAAATTTAAATTCAGCTGATTCATTTCTTTATCAGCATCACCTGTTTTAGATAACATAACATCTAATTCATCTTGAGATAAATTAATTTCATTAGCTAATTTTTGAACTTCAATATCTAATTGGCGTCTTTTATCTCTTAGACTTGCCAATTCAGTTTCAAAAGTTAACGCATCACTTGCTAAAATTGTTAATTCAATTTTTTGTAATTCTTCAATTTTATCTTTGTATTTAGCTGCTTTTTCAGCTTTTTCTTTTTCTTTTGGTAATCTTTTTTCTAAAGTTAACTTGATATCACTAATTCTTGTTAGGTTTTCAGTAGTTTTTGCTAATTGCTTTAGAGCTTCTAATTTTCTCTTTTTATATTTAGCTAATCCTGCTGCTTCATCAAAAATTTCTCTTCTTGCATCTGGTTTAGCTTCTGCAAAAGTTGAAATAGTTCCTTGAGAAATAATTGCAATACTTGATTTTGTTAAACCTGTCTCTAAAGCAACATCCTGAATATCCCTTAATTTACATTTTTCTCCGTTAATGAAAAAATCACTATCACGAGTTTTTTTATTAAATCTTCTTGTAATTTCAACAATGTCAGTTTTAATTGTAGAAAAAATGTCTCTTTGGTTATCAAAAACTAAAGTTACTTCTGCAAAATCAGCCGCTGGTTTATCTGCACTACCTGAGAAAACAATATCATCCATGTTAGAACCACGTAATGATTTTGTTGATTGTTCTCCTAATGCTCACCTAATTGAATCAGTAATATTTGATTTCCCTGAACCATTTGGTCCAACAACACCAATCATTTCTTTTGTAAAATTTAAAGTTGTAGGTTCTGCAAATGATTTAAATCCAACTGCTCTGATTTGTCTTAAAAATAGCATAATTTAATAACTCCTTTGTAAAATATAATAACTAATAAAATTATATCAAATAATATAAAAATTTGCTTGAATTTAGTTCCATTTATACTATGTATAAAAGAGGGTAATTTCAATATAAAAAGTAAGCACAAAGACTTACTTTTCATATGAATTATTTGGTTTTTTTAACTTGTTCAAACAATCTTTTGCAGCATTCTGAGAGGCTTCTTGTTTTGAAAATCCTTTACCAATTCCATATTTTTGACCATCTAAATTTACACTAACTGTATACACTATTTTATTGTCTTTTTCAATATGAATTTGTTTCTCAACTTTGTATTCTAAATCACTTCTAATTTCTGCTTGAATTATTTCTTGTAATTCAGATTTATAGTCATGATTTAATTCTTTATAATCATTTTTTTCTAAATATTTAAATATAGTGGCTTTAATTCATTTTATTAAAATTTCTTCTGTTTGATCTAAATAAATTGCAGCTGTAACAGCTTCATAGACATCAGATAAAATAGATGGTTTTTCATAACCCTTAGACTTAATTTCACCTTGACCTAATCTTATTATTTTACCAAGATCAATCATTCTAGCAATTTCACTCAAAGTTTCTTGTCTAACAATATCAGATCTAGTTTTTGTAAGTTTACCTTCAGGAGCATTAACAAAGTTTAAATATAAAAATTTAGAAACATACATTTGTAAAACAGCATCTCCTAAAAATTCTAGTCTTTGATATGTTTCTTTAGTCTTAGTTTCATTTGCATATGAATTATGTGTTAAAGCAGTACTAAAAATTTTTGAATCATTAATTTTTATACCAAACTTTTCGAAGAATTCATGCATTGTCATCTTATTTTATTTCCTTTTTAATTTTATTTAATACATCATTTTCAATAGCTTCACATGTCATTCTTAATGTTGCTTTAAATGATTTAACATCACTTGATCCGTGTGCTTTAAATGCGATTCCATCAACTCCCAGAAGAATAGCACCAGAGTGATTTTTATAATCAAATTTTTTTGAAACATTATCAAATGATTTTTTTAAAGTTAAAGCCTTTAATTTTGTAAAAATTGTTTTATATAATTGGGCTTTAATTTCAGTCATTAAAATTTTTGAAGCACCTTCAAATGCTTTTAAACACATGTTCCCTGTATAACCATCAGTGACTATGATGTCAACTTTACCAGCTAAAATGTCTCTTGCTTCTAAATTACCATAAAAATTAATATTTTTATCAGCTTCTAACTCTTTATAAATTTCTTTTTGAAGCAATGTTCCTTTTGACTTTTCTTCTCCAATATTTAGTTGAGCAACACTTGGGTTTTCAACTTTTAAAACATTTTTTGAATATATATTCGCCATTTTTGCATAACCAATTATATCTTCTATATCAGCTTCTAAATTAGCTCCTACGTCTAATAATAAAGTTAATTTGTTATCAACTGCTGTTGGCAATGTTGGCATAAAACCTGGTCTTGTAATTCCATTTAATTCCCCTAAAATAAAATGAGAACCTGCAATAAAAGCTGCCGAATTACCACCAGTAATCATTGCGTCAACTTTTTTGTCTTTTAACATTTCTAAAGCTCTAACCATTGAAGAATCTTTTTTTCTTCTAATGTCCATAATTGACCCATTCATATCAATAAATTCAGAAGTTTCAAAAATTTCAAATCTATTTTCATCAATAGGAAATTTTCTTAATGATTCTTCAATTTCTTTTTTGTCTCCAACAAGAACTAAATATAATTCTTTTCTTGATTTTAAAAACTCACTTGCTGATTGAACAGCAACTTCACTACCATTGTCTGCTCCCATTACATCAAAAGCTATTTTATACATACTAGTACCTACCTTTTTCTTTATTTTATAAAATTAAAACACCTTAAGGGTGTTTTAATAAATTATTCGATTGCAATTATGAAGCTGTAGACTTTTTGTCCACCTTCAATAATTTCATATTCAACATCAAAGTTTTCGTCTAAGAATTTTCTTAATTGGCTAACGCTTTTAGCTGAAGCGTCTTGTCCTATGAAAATAGTTATAATTTCTGTTTTGTTTGTAATGAATCTTGCTAATTGCTTTTCAAATAAAACACCTATATCATTAGCTGTTCCAACAATTTTTCCGTCAACAATAGCCATTTGTTGATCTTTTTTGATTTTAATACCATCAACTAAAGAATCTTTAGCTGCTTGTGATACTTGGAAAGAAACAACATTTTTAATAGCTGAAGTTATAGCTTTTGTGTTTTTAACTGTTGTTGAAGAAGGATCGAATGATAATGCAGCTGTCATTCCTTGTTGAATTGTTTTTGTAGGAATAACTACAATTTTTGATTTTGTTTCTTCTTTTTCTGCTTGTTTAGCTGCTAATAATACGTTTCCATTATTTGGCATTAAATAAACTGTTTTAGCATCAACTTCTTCAATAGCTTTTAAGAAATCATTTGTAGATGGATTCATTTTTGAGCCTCCATCAATTGCAATATCAATACCAAGTTCTTTTTCAAAATATTTTTTCAATTCTGGTGATGATACAACAGCAATTGTTGCGTATTCATTGTTAAGTTTTCTTTCAAGTTTGATTGTTGTAGTTTCTTGTCAACCTGCATTTTCGCTGTTTTTAACTTGTCTATCAGCTTGTAAATTCATATTATCAACTTTAACAGTTCTAAAATCTCCATATTGTTGCAAGAACATTAAAACTTGTCCAGGACTTAAAGCATGTGTATGAACTTTTAAAATATCTTCATCAATAACAACAACAATTGATGTATTTCCATAAATTTGAAGTTGGTCTCTAATTGCACTTGTTTGCAATTTGTTAATTCATTCAGGATTTAGCATAACAATTCCTTCAGTACAATAACCAAACTCTGATTCAATTTCCATTTCGATGTTTCCACCTTCATTGATCTCAAGCTTATCTGTTTTTGCAATAATTTCATTATTTTGGATAACTGAGTTAACTCCTTCTAAGAATTTAACTAAACCATAAGCTCCTGAGTCCACAACACCCACGTCTTTTAATGCTTGCAATAAATTTGGTGTATTTTCAAGTGCTTCATTAGCAATAAAAATAACCTTTGTTCAAAATTCTTTTGAATCCATGTCATCAGGTAGAAGAGCTGTTTGTTCAGCAACTTCTCTAATAACAGTTAAAATTGTTCCTTCAACAGGTTTCATAACTGCTCTATAAGCAATAATTTTTGATTCTGAGAAACCTTTTTTTCATTCAGATGAACTTAATTCAGTAGCATCGTTCATCCCTTTTGCTAAACCTTTAATAATTTGAGAAAAAATAACACCAGAGTTACCTCTAGCTCCCATAATTAAACCTCTAGCAAAAGCATTTAGAAATTCACCTATTGTGTTATAATTTATGTCTTTAACATCGTTATATCCATTTGTAGCTGTTAAATTCATGTTAGTTCCTGTATCACCATCTGGAACAGGGAAAACGTTTAATTTATCAATATGTGGGTAGTTGTTATATAAGTTATTGACAGCACTTGTCATTGCGTCTTTAATTAAATTTAATTTTTCCATCTTTTCCTTCACCTATGCTTACTTTTAAGCTAAATCATCAACCACAACATCAACCATATATTTCATGGTAAATTTTGAGATTTTTTCTAATTCATATTTTACTCTAATTTGTATCTCTTTAATAACATCTTTAATGTTAACACCAGATAAGATTATAACATGTATTCTAAAACGAGTTATATTGTCTGTGTTTGTAAACTCAATAGCATTATTAATATCACTAGTTGCTAGTTCTTCTAAAGAATCAGCATTAAAGTTAGAAAATGAAACAACTCCTGGCACAGTTACTATTGCATCTTTAATTACTTTAATGACAGATTTATCAATTGTGTTCACAAAATCACCTTACTTTCACTTATATTATTTTAACAATATTATATAAAAGTTGTGTAAAAAAGCAAAACTTTCTTTATATATATTGCTTTACTTTGATATTTTTAGTATTATTTTTTTAGTGTTATTAATCTTAACTATAGACAGAGGTGAAATGAGATGGCAAGAAAAGATATGTTAACTGGTAAAGGTGCGTTATCTGGAAATTCAAGATCACACGCTTTAAATGCAACAAAAAGAAAATGAAATTTAAACTTACAAAAAGTTAAAGTTATGGACGAAAACGGTAATGTATTTACTATCAAAGTTTCAGCTAGAACTTTAAGAACTTTAAAAAAACAAAACGTTGTTGTAGCTTAATAAAATAAATACATGCAATCGCATGTATTTTTTTATATTAAAAATTTTTCCTATTTTCTTTAAAAGTTGTTATAACTTGATTTAGATCTGCTGAATTTATAATTTCAGCAATTTGATTCCTGTTTAAATTAAACTTTCCAAACTCATTTAATAATTTTGTTTGTTTTAAATAAGTTTGAAGGTATTCATACCTTTGAATTGCTTCACTTGTCAAAGTAATAAGTTTAAATGTATTTTTTTCTTCTTTATACTTAACAATTATTTTTTTATAAACATATTTTGAATAACTTTTGTAAACTTCTCTTTGCTTTTCTTCTTCTATCTTAACTAAATCTTTTTTAGTATGCTTTTTATTTTCAAGATTGTACTTTGAAAGTTTTTTTACTATTTTTTCTTGTTCAATTTGTTTTTCTCATTCAGGCATTAAATTTGTTTTCTCATTTTCTTCTTCATTTGTTTCAATGATATCTAATACTTCCATTTCAGAAGTTATTTTAAAGCTAAGTAATAAAGAAAAAATATTTAAAGAGCACATAAAAATTAAAAGATTTGTTATTCCTATTTTTTTCTTTTTATAAGATATCAAATAGAAAATTACGATTGATAAAAATGCTAAAACGGGCAGTGCTAATAATACTAATACAATCGATTGTTTTAAGCTTGTTGAAATAACTATTGAAGAAATTGTTATAAGTGCACTAAAAATTAAAGTTATAGTGATATTTAATATATTCAAAATTAAAATTTTATTAGTTTGTTTTTTCATAATACCTCTTCTATTACATATTTTACCAAAAAAAGTATTATAATTGTTATATGCCTCCTTGGCGGAATTGGCAGACGCATCAGACTCAAAATCTGACGAGGAAACTCGTATCGGTTCGACCCCGATAGGAGGCACCATTTAAAGTTTATTAGGACCTTTAAGGTCCTTTTATTTTTATTAATTGTTTTTAATAGTTTGTTTTAATATAATATTAAAAGTAGATAGGTGAACAATTATGCCATGAAAAATAGTTAAAACTGAAAAAGAAGTTGTTGTTACGCAAGATGAATTAGGTTCATTTAAATTAAAAGATGAAGCAATAACAGAAGCAAAAAATTTAGCTAGAGAGTTTAAATTAATTGCAAGAATATATGATTCTAAAGATAATACGCATTCTTCAGAAGAAATGACTATTGACTATACAAGCTTTTTTAATTCAAAAGAAATACATGAAAGATCTTTAAGCGAGCTTAAGCTAGCCAAAGCTGAGGTTAATGTCGCTAAGCTAGAATTAGAACAAAGAAAAAAAGAATTAAAAAGCAATAAAGTTGAATTTGAAAAACCTGCTTTTAAAATGAAAGTTAAAAATGCAAAAACAAGATTTAAGAAAGCAAAATTAAATTTGAAAGCAGCTGAAAAAAGAGTTAAATTACAAGAAAAGAAAGAAAACTAATTTTCTTTCTTTTCTTTTTATCTAGTTGCAATTAAAACTAATTGTTCTGATGTCTCTATTATTGGGTTTTTGTTTAAAACTAATGCGTTTGAAATACATGTATTTTCTAAAGGCAAAAGTTTTAAATTTTTGCATTCATATTTAAGCCCTTTTAATGATAAAGTTGCTTCTACCTTAGAAAATAAACTTATATATGTATAAACTTTAAAATCTGAAAATTCTAATTCTGTAATTCCTGAATTAATTTTAAATATGACACTTGAGTCATTAATAAATTTAAGATTTTCGTATTTAAAAATCATATTTATAATTGATAAATTCATATCATATCTTTTTGTTGCATTTGCAATAAAAATAATATTTGCTAAATCAGAGATTTTCTTTGCTTCAAGTATAGCAATTTCACCATCCAAATAATCCTTTTCTGAAGACATTTTTGAAAATTTAATTGCTTTACTTTTAATTAATTCTAATTCCTTATCTAAAACTTGATCGAAATCTGAAATTGCCAAATCTATTTTAATATTCTTTTCAATTAAATCTAAACAGCCTCTTTCAACACCAATTATGTAATTATTTTCATTATTAAAAATTGATAAGTCAATATTAGATTTTGAAGTTACTATAATTATATTTTTAAGCATTTTTAAGTGACTCTACTTTCTCTTTGAAATTATCACTTTCAAATAAATAGCTTCCTGCAACCATCATTTCGACACCAGCATCAATCGCTTGCTTACTTGTTTGGTCATTAATTCCACCATCAATTTCAATAATGTATTTAAATTTATTATCTTTTTTATTTTTTGCTAAGTATTTCACTTTTTCCAAAACCTCTGAAATAAATGTTTGTCCACCAAAACCAGGTTCCACACTCATAACTAAAACATTATCAAGTTTATCAAGTCAATTATCTAAAATTTGAATTTCGGTTTTAGGAGAAACAGCAACGCTAAACATTATATTATTTTTTATACATAGATTATAAAACTTTTGAATTTCTTCATTGCTCATTGTTTCAATATGCATTGTCATCATTTTAGGTTTGCACTTAATGTATTCCTCAAAAAAGTCTTCAAATACAGGTGTTTTAACTTTTACCATAAAGTGAATATCAATGTTGAAATTTGATGAGCTAACAATGTCTTTTAAAATCTTTGATCCAAAAGTCAAATTAGGAACAAAATCATGATCCATTACATCATAATGTATTCATTTAATATTTGACTCATTACATCGCTTTAATTCGGTCTTTAAATCAGCAAAATTAGCTGATAAAACACTTGGTGCTATAATTATGTCTTTCATTAGTATTTTTCCTTCCTGCTGCTTATTTCATCATAAACCTTTTTATAATCTTCATAGATGAAATCAGGTATTTTGTTTTGAGCAACTGCTTCTTTAATTCCACATTTACTTTCGTGAATATGATTACAATCAGCAAACTTACAGTTTTCACTAAATTTAGATAATATTGATGAACTTCTAAGTATATCTTCAATTTTTAAATGAACAAGTTCAAAACTTGAAAAACCTGGCGTATCTGCTATAAGAATATTTTTTGGTAAATTATAAATTTTCACATTAGTTGTTGTATGTTTTCCTCTATTTAGTTTCAATGATATTTCATTTGTTCTAATTTGATGATCTTTTAAATAGTTATTTAAAGTCGTTGATTTACCAGCTCCTGTTTGGCCAGTAAAATAAGAGACTTTATCTTCCAATTTATTTCTTAAGTCACTAATTTCAGTTTTATAAGTAACATTTTTAATGTTATCTAAAATAACTACATCAAACCCAAATTCTTTATAAAATGTGATCTTTTTCATTATTTCATCGTAAACTTTTGTTTTATTTAATAATTCCACTTTTGTAAATAATAAGATAGGTTTTATTTTTTTAGCTTCAATCATAAAAATGTATTTATTTAAAATGTAAGAAGCAAATAATGGTTCATATAATGAAGTTACTATTATAACCTGATCTACGTTAGAAATTTTAGGTCTGTATATTTCATTAGTTCTTTCTTCAATACTAATAATATTTCCCTTTAAATTGTCAATTAATTCAAATTCTACATTGTCACCAACTAATGGTTTCGTATCCTTTTTAATATTACCTTTGATAAAAACTTCATAAATTTGCCCTTCTTCAGTGAGAACATAACTTACATTACTATCTATTTGTACAATCTTACCTCTCATGAAACACTCCTATCATAATAAAACAAATAACAATAAAATAGCAATTACGAAAATCCCAATTATTACAGGAACAACTATTTTATTTATAAATTTCTTATTAAATTTTTCAAACTTTTTATTATCATTTTCTAATTTTTTAATGCTTTCAGTTTTATAAGGTTCATTCTTTGTTTTTTTAATGTTAACTTTTTCTCCTCGACCAACTTTTTTTAAATCTTCCGCAACTTCATTTGCAGTTCTGTATCTATTAGCTAAATTTCTTTCAAGGCACTTCATTATTATTAATTCAAGATCCTTGTTTATTGTGGGGTTTAATAACGAAGGAGCAAGAAATTCAGCGACAAGTGTTTGATCTAATAAAAAAGCTTCTCTTTTTTTTCTGTCAGCGTCTTCTGTTGGTCTAAATAACTTTGGATTATTTATTTTAATAATTTCACTACCTGTTGTTGCTTCATAAAGCATTACACCCAATGAATAAATATCAGATTGAAATGAATTTTTATCGTCACTGGCTGATCCAGATTTTATATATTCTTCCGGTGAAGCATATCTTGGTGTTCCTGGTGAAGAAGGTTTTTTTGTTTTTTGAATATTACCACCATCATAAACTAAGCCTTTAACATGTGAAATACCAAAGTCAGTTATTTTTATTTGTCTTTCCTTAGTTAGCAAAATATTTCCTGGTTTAATATCCCGATGAACCATGTTCATGTCATGAACACCTTGCAAACCATATGCAATTTCGCTGAAATAATAAATAATTTCTTCAAAAGTTAACATTCCGTCTTTTTCTCAAAGCATCTTTTGTAAAGACTGCCCATCAACATACTCCATAACAATTAATAAATAATTCTCTCACTGTAAATAATCTTGAATTTTAACAACTCTTGGGTTGAATATTTGAGTTGAGTATTTTTTAATTTCATCACGCATTTCTTGCTCACGTAATTTATCATTTTCACTTTTTACATTGGGAACAATCATCATTTTAATAGCAAAAAAATTCTCTTTTGCTGAGAGAGGGTTACTTAAATCTTTTGCTTTATAAACAAGACCAAATGTCCCTCTACCAATTTCATTAATTAATAAATAGTTATTATTAATTCTTTGATTAGCAAAAGCATCTTTCGGAACATCAGTTATTCTTGAGTATTTTTTATTGATTTCTGACATGCTTATTCCCCCATCATTTCAACAATTATCAATGATAAATTGTCTGTTGAAAAATTATTCATAGAAAATTCTATTATTTCTTTTGCTTTTGATTTTAATCTTTTTTTAGAATTCAATATTTCAGTAAATGTTTCAGAGTCTATGTAGTCATGAACACCATCAGTTGTTAAAACAAAAGTACCTTTATTGTCTTTTAAAAGATATGTATCAATTTTTGTATTTTTATTAGGTCCCAAAGCACTTGTTAAAACTTTTCAATATGTCATTTCATTAAATCTATGACCTAATATATTTTTCATTTCTTCTTTTTTACTTTCGCCATTTTCTTTGTCATTTCATAAGTTTTGATCAACAGTTATTTGACTAAGTTGTCCATTTTTCATTCTATATGTTCTTGAATCACCAACGTTTACAACAAAAGCTCTTTTTCCTATAAATAAAACGGCTGTTAAAGTTGTTCCCATATCATGTGTTTCATAAAAAACTTCAACATGGTCTTTCATTTGTTGGACTATATCCTTAATTGATTTTCTTATCCAGTTATTAATTTCATTATCTGTTTTATTTAAAAATGTTTCTCTTTCAAACATTTTAAGAAAAGCTTCAACTGCTAACTTTGAAGCTAACTCTCCATGAGCATGTCCACCCATTCCATCACAAACTATAGCAAAAAGACAACCTTCGTTGTTTTCAATATACCCTAAGTAATCTTGATTTGATTTTCTTACTCTACCTATATCAGTTAGTGACTGAATTTTATATCTCATTTCGCTCTCCTGTTTTCTTTTTATATTTTATCATTTTTTCAAAAGCACTTTTTTAGTTTTTTAAATAATTCGGGTAATAAAATTGATGAAAATAGAAGCATACTACAACAAAAAAGAATAATTGATTTTAAATATGATTTTTTTTCGCTTTTTAATTTTGTTACTTCTTCTCCTTCATCAACTTCAGGTTCAACTGGATCAGGTTTTTCCTTGTTAACCTCTTCTTTTTCTTCTTCAGTCCAATTATTTGTTGTTTTTATAATTTTGACTATTATTTCACCAAATACTTGTGAATTATAATTATTATTTACACTAATCTTTCAATATAATTCATTATCCATTTGATTCAACTTAAGAATTGAATTAAACATAAAAGAATATACCCCAAATTCATTAATTAACAATTCTTTTGATACTACTAAACTTTCATTTAAATAAATATTACTTTTTAAGCCTATGTCTTCAATATTAAAACTTTGTGTAAAACAAACATTAATATAAGGGATATATAATTTTTTCAAAAAAGTATCTTTCTCAATCACATCAGATTTAGCAAATTTAAGTTTTAAACCATAAGTGAGTTCACTATTTATTGATGAAAGATTATTAATATTTTGATTATTAATTTTTAAATCATTAAAAAAGTAGTAAAAGCTGTTTTTTGAAATATTGATGTTTTCTAATAAATTATCAACTTCCTTTTTCAATTTATTATTTAAATCTTCTACTAAAATAGTTTTATTTGTTGGATTATATTCTATATAAAGTTTTTGTCTTTCTAAAATTTCAAAATTAATTTTAGGGATTAAAGTTATTCTTAATTTCGTAAATTCAAAACTTCTAAATTTAAAATATTTTTTATCTTTTAGTTTTGTATTCTTAGATTGTGTATTTGAAATTAAAACTGCTAATTGATAATCTTGGTCCTTTTCTAGTTCTGTAGTAATTGATGTAGCAAAATTGACGGTTTCATTAGAATTAAGTTCATTAAACAAATGTTCTCTTAAAAAATCTTTTTGAGTATTTAATTCTACAAAATTGAAGCTTACATTATTTTTTTCATTTATCTTATTATTATTTTTATCAATAAAAGTTTGAGACATTTCAAAATCAAAGCAAAAGCTAAAATTATTTAATGAATATTTATTAAATAATTTTAAATTTAGTTTAAACGCATAATCAAAATTACTACTTAATAAATGGCCCTGTTTAATAACATTTTGTTCATTTTGAATTTCTAGTGCATAATCTTCAAAAGGATTCTCATAATTTGCCTTTTCATTTTGAATATCTGTTACTAAATCTTTTTTTACATTTGTTCTAATATTTAAACTAGTAAAACAACTAATAATTATAAATATTATTTTGAGCATAATATCACCTCACATAATTATTAATAAAAAAACTTGGATTTCTCCAAGTTTTTTAAAAAGTTTTTTTAATAATAAGTTTATTAATGTTTTTACCCAAGTTATGAAACTTAGTTTCATACTCTGTTGGAATATTATCTTTTAGAGCACTAGCATCTTTATACAAGTCAGTTGTTTGATAAACTATTTCTCAGTTTTCATTTTCTAGTATTTGTTCTAGTGAAAAAGCAAATAATCCATCATTATCTGTTTTGAATTCCAAAATTCCGTTTGATTTAATAATGTTTGCATAAATATCTAAAAATGATTTATGCGTCAATCTTTTTTTAACATGTCTTGCTTTTGGTCAAGGATCTGAAAAATTTAAATAAATTTTATCAATTGATTCTTTAACAAAGATATCACTTAAATCTTCAGCATAGTCATTAAAATATTTTAAATTATCATTAACTACATTTTTTTGTTGAAATTCGTTTAAGGTTTTTTTCAAAGCAACACCCACAACTGTAGTTTCTTTTTCCATTCCAATGAAATTAACATCTTTTTTTCTTAAAGCATGTTTAGTAACAAAGTTACCCTTACCACAACCAATTTCTAAATGAACGGGATTGTTTTTATTTTTAAATAGATCAGATAAGTTAAGTTTTTCTTCTTTATTTCACTCTATTAAATAAACTCTATTATTTTCTAAATATTCCTTTACTCAAGGTTTATTTCTTAATCTCATGTTTTCTCCTAAACTATAATTAATGTAAATCCTATAAATATTAATACACACATAATATCAACTAAACTAGTTATTAAAGGTGATGAAGCAATTGTAGGATCTTTTTTTATTTTTTTTAATACTAATGGCAATACCAGACCTAATAAGTTGGCAAGCATAACAACAATTAAAATGCCTATTGTTGAAAATAAAATTATCATTCATGATGTTAAACTAATTGTTCCATTATCTTTAATAGCGTAAATAATTAATAAACGAATTATATTTATGATTGCTAAAGTAATCCCTAACATTAATCCGACAACAAATTCTTTGCCAAAAATAGTCTTAATTTCTTTTTTATGAATTTGATTAAGTGCTAATGATCTAATCATCATTAATGATGATTGATTTGCAATATTTCCAGAAACACCAGCAACAACTATTAAAATAGGTATCATCATAATAACTGATTGAGCATTCCCTATTTCTTCTAATCCAGGAATTTTACTAAATAACAGCATCATTATTACATGAGTTATTATTCCTATAACTAATAAAATAGACAATCATGTAACTCTTGATTTATACATTTTAATTAAACCAGTTTCAAAGTAATCTGACTCAACATCATCAGCATCTATGCCTGCAAAGTTTTGAATATCTTCTGTTGATTCTTCAACTAATACATCAATAACGTCATCAACAGTAATTATTCCAACTAATTGTTGTGTTTTATTTACTACTGGTAAAGTATTTATATCATAACGTTTGAAATAGTTAGCAACTACTTCTTGATCCATTTCAACATTAACATTAACAATTTTAGTATTCATGATTTTTCCAAGTTCAGTTTTTGGATCATTAATTATTAATTGTTTTAACTCAATTCAACCTAATAATTTATTTTGATCATCAATAATGAATAGATCATCAATTTCATCATATTCGTCATGACGACGTTGAATTGCCTTAATAGCCATCTCAACAGTATTATCAGATTTTAATTCTGTAAAGTTAATACTCATTATTGCTCCAGCTGTATGCTCTTCATATTTAAGAATACTATTTAATTCTTTTCTAACATCTTTAGTTGTTGCTTTAAGAATTTTTTTAACAACTTCGCTTGGCATTTCATCAATTAAATCAATAATATCATCTGTATAAAGCTCATCTAAAATTTCTTTAATTTCTGTATTTGTAAATGCTTCAATAATATATTCTTGGTGTTCTGAATCTAAGTAAGTAAAAATTTCAGCTGCCTCTTCAATTTCTAGTAATCTGAATATTTTTAAAACTACTTTACTTTCAAACTGCTCCATCGCTTCTGCAAAATCAACAAATTGAGTTTCCTTAGATATACTTCTTATTTTCTTAACATCTTTTTCCTCTAATGCCGTCTCTAACATTTCCTCGATGTGCTCTAGTTTTAACATATAAATCCTCTCCTAAACTTCTTTTTTATATTGTATAATAAATTTATGGGGATGTCCTGGTTTCGACAGGATACTCTGGTCATATAATAGCAGTGGTTTGGTAAACCATAATACTTCTAGGTTTGATAAAATGCAAACAAAAACGAAGAAAACACAAACGAAGTTCCAGCATTCATGATGAACGCTGGACAAGCAAACTACGCTTTTGCGTAATTTTGCTTTAAACTATTAAGTTATAAACGTTTGACAATTTTTAGTAGTCTTGGAATCTATTAATTATTGTGTATACCTATTCCAATAGAATCTATGATCGTAATAAATAGTTTTGAAAATAAATTACGAATGTCGTGATAGTCTTTTGATAATTTTAATTATTATGGCAAATTAGAAAATTATCTAAACTGTAGAAGTTATATGATTTGGTATTTTGGACGTGGGTTCGATTCCCACCATCTCCACCATTATTAAGAAAAAAACAACCTAGTTATTTAGCAACTAGGTTTTTATTTTATTATTTTTAATCCTCTTAGGTCCTTGTAAACTGCATCAAATAGCTCAGTTTGTACGATTTTATTATTTCCTGGATAACTTGATGATAAAAATGTCATTGTTATTTTATTTTTTATATCAACTAAACCAGCACTTCCAAGAGCACCATCTCAGCCAAACTCACCAATTTCTGTTAAAGGAAATAACTCATTTTTCAATCTTACTCTAACACCATAACCATATGAATAATCTTTATTAAAACTTCATTTAAATGTTTCTTTATTGTTGATTAAGTGGTCTGTTCTCATTTGTTCTAATAAATCAAAATCTAAAAATTGAATTTCCCCAATTTTTCCATCAATTAAAAAATTTAAAAATTTTGCATAGTCATTTGCAGTTGAAAATAAACCAGATCCGCCAAGGCAAGCATTAGGTTCTTCATTAGAAAATGGCATTAGAAAATGAAAATCTTCATTTATTGCTAGTTTGTTTCCATCAATTGTTTTTGTAAATTCATAAACTGGTGTTTTTCTATTTAAATCTTTAATGTAAAAAGCAGTGTCATTCATTTCTAAAGGATCAAAAATATTTTCTTGTAAAAACTTACTAAATTTTTCATTTGTTATTTTTTCAATAACTCCGCCAAGAATATCTAATGAAACGCCATAATGTCACTCCTTGCCAGGTTCTGAAATAATTGGTGCTAAACTTATTTTTTCGCAAAATTCTTTAAGCGTTATATTTTGTTCCACGACTTCGTCAAAAGCAGCTTTAGTTTGTTTACCACTATCTGAATTATTTCAAAAATAAGTTAAGCCTGAAGTCATATTTAATAAATGTTTTATTTTTATATTTGAATTAAAATTAGGAAAATATTTATTTAAAGGATCTTCTAGCGTTAGTAAATTTCTTTGCATTAAAAGCAAACAAGCAACAACAGTTATTGGTTTTGACATTGAGTATAATGCAAAAATGTTATCTTTTTTTAAAATTTTCTTTTCTTCAATATTTGCATAACCAAAGTTATTAAAATATATTTCTTCATTATCTTTTGTTATTTTAATTATTGCTCCATTAAAAAGTCTATTATCAATAAATTCATTAATTTTTAAGTTAACATTTTTTCAACTCATTTATTCTATCCTCTACTTTTAAATATTATATTCTTAAAAAATAAAAAAAGAGACTAAGTCTCTTTTCATAAATTATTTTTTAGATTTTCTTTGTTCATCTAAGATTTTAATCATACGAGGTTTAATAGCTTCTTGTTCTCCACCATAAACAACTTGTACGTTTGTTCCTCTAACAAGAGCACCTGTTGCTCCTCCTAAAGAAATAATTCCATCTTTGTCAACTAAAGAACCGTCTTTAACTGTTAGGCGTAATCGACTAGCACATGCATCAACGTCAACAATGTTACCTTCTCCACCTAAGAATTCAATGATTTTTGTAGCTTTTTGAATTCTAGCTTCTTCAACTGCATCTTTCGCAGATACTTTTGAAGTAGAACCTTCAATTTTGCTTCCATCAACGTTTAATCCTTTTGATGCTTTATAGTCAGCTTTTGTTGCTAATTGAGCATTAGCACTTCCATCACGCCCTGGCACCATAACTTTTCCATATTTTACTGCAAAGTAGAATGAGAAGAAGTATGCTGGTGCCATAATTACGGCAACCCCTAAAATTGCAAATACTGATTTAGCTGTCATTGCTTTTGATCCAAAGAATGGAATTACTCCGAATACGATGTAATCGATAAATCCTCCAGATACAGTCATTGATACGTGAGTTTTAAATAATCCCGCAAATAAGAATGACAATGCAGCTAATGGCATATGTACACCATAGAATAATCATGGTGCTAAGAATAAGAATGTATATTCAATTGGTTCTGTAATTCCTGTTAAGAAACAAGTAAAGGCTGCTGAGAAATAAATCCCCATAACTTCTTTTCTGTTTTCTTTAGGTACATTTAATCACATAGCCAATCCAGCCATTGGTAATCCTAATAACATAAATCCAAATTTACCTGATTGGAATCTACCAATATTCAAATTTAGAGCTTCTAAATCAGTAAAGTTTAAAATATCTGTATTAGCAATAACTTTATAAGCCATTGTTTGATCACCCATTGATGTTCATAAATCAGGTCTTGATGCTATTAAGTTTCTAATATCATCAAATTTAGGCATTGCTGGCAATCCTAATGCTACTGCATCATGATTTTTCATTCAAATTTCAACAAATGCATTTTGTTGTGCTTCATTTGCTGTGTTAAAAGCTTCTGCAATTGATCCACCAGCATTTGTTCATCACAATGGTGCATAGAATACGTGGTGTAGTCCAAATGGAACTAATGAACGTTCAGCAACTTCATAGATGAATGAATCAATTCCACCAGGTAAATTACCAGATGCTTGACCAAATGCTGCTAATCCCATACCAATATATGGTCAAATAAACATAAAAATTAATGATAAAGGTATAACAGCTACGAAAGTTACAATTGGAACTAATTTTGTTCCACTAAAGAAACTAATAGCTGAAGGTAATTGAGTTTGATGAAATTTATTGTAACATTTAGCTGCAATAGCACCAACGAAAATACCTGCAAATACACCTGTGTTCAATGAATTAATACCAACATTTGAAGTGATTAATCCATTTGGAATTTTGTTAATTCATAATAATGAGTAGTAAACTAACCCTGCTCCATCAATTAATTCTCTTGAAGCATTAACAACTTGATAACTAACACCTTCTAAACTTTGTGTAGTTGATAAATCTGATGTTGTATAAACATATTGAATAACATCTCCAAATCTTGCAATTGATGCAAGTTCGTTGAAACTAACTCAAAGTGTTTGAGTTGTTCCTTCCCCTGATCCTGCAACATTAATTTGAGCTCAAACATTTGAAGCATCCATTACTTGTGTATGTAATAAAGCTGCTTGCATTCCATTCATAACTAAGAATCCTACAACAGCTGTAATTGCTGCAATTCCTGAGTCTTTAGTATACGCAAGGGCAACTGAAATACAAAATAAAATAGGTAAGTTTCCAAAACATACATCACCCATTTTATTTAGTAATGTACCAAAGAAGTAACCAAATGTTCCTGCATCAGAGTTTGAAGATATAGCTGCTCCTACCCCTAAGAAGACTCCCGCGATTGGAAGTAATGCGATAGGTAATAAGAAAGCTTTACTTAATTTTGAAAGTGTCGGCATAATATTTGAGCAACCTTTTTTAAACATTGCTCAAGAGTTTTTTGCGCCACTTTTTCATTCTATAGAAGAAAAACTTTTCATTTCTTTCCCTTTCTTAATATTAATTTTATGAGTAGTATAAATTAAAGCAACATCATTAAGCCTGAGAACGCCATTACAAAACCAAATAGTGCCATAAATATTGGGAAATTCTTTTTAGTAAATTCCCAAATTGTTTGGCTTTCTTTATTAACTCTGTAAAATTCATCGTGCATCTTTGATCTATTCTTAACCCAAAAAGCTAATACACCAAAAATCACCATAAGTATTATTCCAATTATCATTATAATCAAGCCTAATAATTTATCTGTGCTCATTTTTACACCTCTTAAATATTTTAATCTTAAATTATTAAAATAAAAGGCATTATTTGGGAAAAATCTCCAAATAAAGCCATTTTAAGTGTTAAATCCTCTACTTTTGCTATTTGTCTTTTCAATTCACTCATTAAGCTTGTCTAATGTTGCTTCTTTTTCTAAAAAAACAAAGAATAACTCATTTAGAGTTTTGCTATTTTCATTCATATACTGGTTAATAGCAGGAAAATCATTTTCTATAATCTTACTTATTAATTCTCTTGAATCTTTTTTAAAATTTTCTGTTTTAAAAATATAAATTGGCAAAAAGAAATCTTTTTTATCTACCTTTGAAAAGGTTAAAGCAAAAATACCATGATTAATTTCAAAATCATAATTAACTTTTATTGCTTTTTTATCTTTAAATAATTTATTTCAAACTATCATAGAAAAGTTTATTTCTTGTTTTCTTTTTAATTTAAAACTAGATAAAAAACCTCAGCAACCAATTATTAAAGCAATAAAAAAAACAACTATTAAAATAGCAATTCCTCAAGAAGGTAATGTATTAGTTGAATTTTCCATATTGACTCCTTTTTAATTAATTAATAAAACTATTCCTGTTAAAGATATTATAAGTCCAAAAAGAGAAATAAATAAAGGTAAATTTTGTTTTGTGAAATCTCACATTCCGATGCGTTTTTTTTCGGTATTAAAATCATCATGTTTTTTGATTGATTTTTTACTCAAAAAAGCAATAACCGCAAATATTATTGCTATTGCTAATCCAATTAGCAAAACTGTAAGTCCAATTATAATTTTTCTGTCCATATTGTTGCTCCTAGTATTTATATTTTCGCATTTCCTTCCTTTCAGTATCTCTTTGCTTTATTGTTTCTCTCTTATCATGTAATTTCTTACCGCGACCAAGTCCAATTTCAAGTTTTGCATAATTTCCTTTTAAATAAAGTTTTAAAGGTACTATTGTTAATTTTTCTAACATTACGCGTTTTAGAATTTTATTAATTTCCTTTTTATGCAATAACAGTTTTCTAGTTCTTAAAGGGTCTATTCCTTTTACAAAATTTGCATAATCATATTTTTTAATATTCGAATTAATTAAAAAAGCTTCTTGCTTTCTAATAATTATAAATGCTTCACTAATATTTGCTTCATGATTTCTAATTGATTTAATTTCAGGGCCATACAATTCGATTCCTGCTTCTCAAGTTTCAAGTATTTCATAATTAAATCTGGCTTTTTTGTTTAATGCAATAACATGTTCACCCATAACAAGAACCTCCTTACTTTTACTTAACTAAAATAAAGTCAATTTTCCTTTTTCTAATGTCAGCACTAATTACTTTTATTTTAACTTTTTGTCCCATTCGATAAAATGTATTATCATGCTTGATTAAAATTTTATTTGTTTCATCATAAACAATATTTGGCTCGAGATTTGAAATGTGAACCAACCCCTCAACCATATTATTAAGTTGAACAAAAATTCCAAACTTAAGCGCAACAGATATTGTTCCTTCATAGATGTTGCCTATTTTGTCACTCATAAATTCAACCGTACATGCTTTAACAACTTCACGCTCACAATCAACACTTGTTGTTTCTGTTTCATTAATAATAACTGACGCTTTTTTAACAAATGCTTCATTAATTTCTAAAGCTTTTTCATCGTAATTTTTATTTATTACATACTGTTTTAAAAATCTGTGAACCATTAAATCACTATATCTTCTAATTGGTGAAGTAAAATGAGTATAACAAGGACTTGATAATCCAAAGTGTCCGATATTTTCTAATTCATATTTAGCTTTTGCCATATATCTTAGTAAAGATAAATTTAATAGTTCTTCCTCAATTGGATCTTTAGTTTGCTCTGATATACGCTTCAAAGTTTTATTAATATTAAGCGGATCTAACATTTCAGCAGGAGTTAATTTTGGATCTATACCAAATGATTTAAGTGATTGATATCAAGTAATCAAATCTTCTTCGTCTGGTTTGTCATGATTTCTATAAATAAAAGGTAATTCCATTTGATTAACAATTTCAGCCACTGCTTCATTTGCACTAACCATAAATTGCTCAATCATTTTCTCTGATTCCCCAGTTTGTCTTGCCTTAATTTCAATAACATTACTATTTTCATCCATTATTACTTTTGGTTCACGAACATCAAAAGTAATTGTTCCACGTTTAATCTTAACTTGTTCAATTAATTTAAATAATTCAATAGCCTGATCAATCATTTTTCTTGATTCATCACAATGATTTCAAGTTTTATTTGCAATGTATTTGTTAACTTCATTATAGTTAAGTCTTACTTTAGAAATCATAACAGTCTCGTAAACTTTTTTACTTAGCATTCTTCCATTTTCGTCAAAATGCATTTCACAAGCTAATGCAAATTTTTTAGTATTTGGATTTAACGAACATAAATCATCACTTAAAATTTTTGGAAGCATTGGTAATACTCTGTTCGCTAAGTATGTTGAGTTTCCTCTTGTTAAAGCTTCATTATCTAAAGGTGTTTTTGGTTTAACATAATGACTAACATCAGCAATTGCGACATATAGTTTAAATTGGTTATTTTCTAATTTTTCCACACAAATTGCATCATCTAAATCTTTAGAATCTATCCCATCAATAGTTACAACCATTTTATTAAGTAAAGAATTTTTCATTCTTTTACTAATTTCATCAATTTCTTTATCAACAGGGATATTAACTTTTTCTGCTTCTTTTAAAGTTGTTTTTTCAAATTCAGTTCTAATTTCAAATTCTTCTGCAATTGATAAAATTCTGTCGCTTGCTTTTCTAGCATCTCCAATTACTTTTTTTAATCTAACAAACATTATTCTATCTTTAATTGAAATTATTTTTGCTTTAACTATTTGGTACTCTTCAATTGGAAATTCTTTTTTATTTAAAATTCTTGTTCTAAAGCCTGTAAAAGCTTGATCACTTGGAATAAAATCTAAAAACCTTCCATCATTGCTTTTGACAATTTCACCAATTAAAAATTCTTTAACTCTTAAATTTAATTCAATGATTTCTGCTTTTGTTCTTTCTTCTTCTTTAAGAACTTTAAAAATAACTTCGTCACTATCAAAGCATCCGTTTAAACTGATTGGAGGTACAAAGTATGCTTCTTCTTCAGGGTTTTGAACGTCATTAACGAATCCAAAACCTTTTGGATTCATTCTTAAACTACCTAGTTTAAAATTTTCTCCTAACAAGTAAATGTTTTTTTCAATAGTAAAAGCGATTAAATTCTCTTCAGCTATTGTTTTTAAAATATTTTCAAGTTCTTGTAAATCAAAAAATCTTAGCTTTGAAGCTAGAGTATTAATCGATAATTTATCATTATTTTCTTTAAGTATATTTAGTATTATTTCTTTATTCATATTAATAATTATAAAGTATATTATTAGATTATTTGAATTATATTAATTATTGTTTTCTATAATCTCTAAAACTCTTATTGTTTCAATGCTTAAATCAAGTCAGTAATTCATTTTAATAAAGTCACTGTTTCTAATTATTTCCATAAAATCATTAATTTCATATCACATAGAGTTAGGTTTTTCTCTTGTTATTTTTAAAGGGGCTAATCTTAAAACTGAATTATTTATTACAAATTCGTCAATTTGAGTTATCCCTTTTATTTCAATGTTTTTGTCTTCAGCGAATATTTGTGAATTGATTGATTGAAAATTATTTTTTGAACAGGTGATTGAAGTTAGTATTCCGTTTTCATGTAAAAGAATTGAGTGATTTGCTATTGCTACGCCATTTTTTAGCCTTTTATTAAAAGCTTTAATTTCCTTAACATTTCCAAATAATTTAATTGCTAATTCAACAGGATACATGTTTAAATCAAATGAAGAACCTTTTCCTAATTCAAAATCAAAAACTGATTTGTATATACCCTGTTTAACATCTTTCATTCTACTTGAATATTGATTCAAGTTAAAAACAGCTGAATTAACTTCGTTGTTTTTAATAAAATCTTCAATTATTTGCAGTTCTGAAACGTGAACGCATTTAGTTGCTTCCATTAAAATAACTTTACTTTTATTTGCTATGTCTTTTAATTCTTTAATTTCGCTTACTTTAAATGTAGCAGGTTTTTCAAGTAATATATTTTTATTATTAATAAGCAATTCTTTAGCTTGCTCGTAATGTAAACCATTTGGTGATGCAATATATATAAAATCACACTCTGAATTAATTAAGTCGTAAAAATTTGTTGTAATTATTGTTTTGTTGTAATTATTTTTATTTAAAAAATTAATTGCTGTTTCTTCTGAACGGCTATAACATAATGCATATTCTAAATCTTGAAATTGTCTTGTTGCTTCTAAAAACTCTTCTACTATTCATCCTGTCCCTATTGTTGCAAACTTCATAATATACCTCTTCTTTTAAATAATTCTAAATCTTTTCCAAAATAAAAAAAGGTTTAAAAACCTTTTTTAGTTAAATACTAATATCTCACGTTTTTCGCGAATTGCTGTGATTGTTATTTCACCTGGAATAATAACACTATTTTTTAAGTCATTTTTAAGTTTCTCTAATATTCCAACTAAATCTTTGTCATCTGTTGTAACAGGATCAACAATTACTCTGATTTGTCTACCTGCTTGAAATGCATAAGTTTTAGCAATACCTGGAATACTATTACCAATTTTTTCAATTTCTTTCATTCTAACAATAAAATCTTCAATTGAATTATTTCTTGCTCCTGGTTTTGATGCGCTTATTGTATCAGCGATTGCAACTATAATTGCAATTTCACTTTCTTTTGGCACATCCTCATGGTGTGCTTCAATTGAATTAATTATAATTTCTTCTTCTCCATATTTTCTAGCTGCTTCTACACCTAGAAATACGTGACTTCCCGTTTTTTCAAAATCAATTGCTTTACCTATATCATGTAGTAAACCTGCGCGCAGAGCTAGCTTAGAATTTAAACCAAGTTCTGCTGCAATTGCTGAAGCAATCTTTGCAACCTCAATTGAATGTAATAAAACATTTTGACCATAACTTGTTCTATACTTTAATTTACCTACTAGTCTTACTAACTCTTTATCCATGTCATGAATATTTAATTCATCCATAACTTCATATCCTGTTTCAAGAATAGTTTCGTCTATTAAAATCTGTTGATTTTTTAATTCTTTTTCAATTTTAATTGGTTGAATTCTTTTGTCAATTAATAACTTTTCTAATGTTTTAGTAGCTATTTCTCTTCTTATTGGATTAAATGAAGAAATTGTCACAACCTCAGGTGTATCATCAATGATGATTTCAACTCCTGCTAATTGTTCAAATGTTTTTAAATTTCTTCCATCTTTTCCAATAATTCAACCTTTAATTTCATCGTTTGGTAATTTAACTAAATTAGTTGTTTTTTCATTAACAATATCAGTTGTAAATCTTTCCATTGCCGACAAAATTATATTATTTGAAATTTCTTTTGATCTTGAATGAGCTAAATTTTCTGCTTGTTTAATTTGGCTTACTATTTCATATTGAATTTTTGACTCAACATTTTTCATAAGTTCTTCTTTAGCTTGAAAACTTGTCATATTACTAATGACTTCTAATCTTTCAATTAATTCTTCTCTTTTTATTGAGAAGTCATTTATTCTTTTATCTAAATCGGTATTTTTGATATCTAAAGATTCTTGTTGTTTTTGAATAATTGCTCTTTCCTTAGCTAACAATTTATTTTCATTTTCAATATTTTGTTTAGCTATTTCCAATTTATTCTTTTCAAATTTAAGATTTTCTTCAAATGACTTTTTTTGTTCATTTATTTCTCTATATGTTTCTGAGAGAATTTTTTTTCTTTCAAGTTTAGCTTCCTTGATCTTTTTAGCATTTAAGACTTTTTGAGATCTGGAAAATAATATATAAAGTAATGAAGTTAGTGCTATTATAAAGGCTACTGAAATAATTACAAGCCCTATAATAGTCCCCATATAATCTCCTTATATAAATTGTGTGCTTACAAAGCACATTTTAATTATACTTTAAACTAGTTACATAAAAAATAAAAAGAACCTGAAAAGGTTCATTTTACATTTTATTCCTATATAAAGGATCAAACTTTCAAGTAATTTATAAGTTTAATTATTAATATAAAGCAAGCATTTGATTTGATAGTTAATAAAACAATTGGCGGAAAGTTTTATTTAATGCATACTAATATGTTATTTTCTTTTATAGAAATAAAATTAGTATGTATAAACTGTTTAAATAAAAAAAGCCTAAAAAACTCATGCGAAAACCACAAGCTTTTTAAGCTTAAACTCATAGATTGGCATTGGTGCCATGTAGAGACTTCTTCCCAATATGAAGAAATATACAAGTTTTCATATTTAATTTATACAATGTAATTTTACATTAAATTTAAGAATTTTTTATAAACTCTTGAAGTTCTTTTTCTAATTCAATTGATTTATCAATATTATTTAGCATTCATTCTTTAACAGCAGATTTACCTTGCCCTATTTTTTCTTTCTTATATGAGTATCAAACTCCAGATTTTTCTAAAACATTATACAGTGTTGCTAATTCTATTATTTCAGTAATTCTCTCAATTCCTTTGTCATATGCAATAGTTATTAGAGCCTGTTTAAAAGGGGGAGCAACTTTATTTTTAACAACTTTAACTTTAACTTTATTTGCTATTGTTACGCCATTATCAATAATAGACTCGCCTTTTCTTACTTCTATTCTTATAGTTGAGAAAAACTTAAGTGCTCTTCCACCTGTTGTTGTTTCTGGATTACCAAACATAACACCTATTTTTTCTCTTAATTGATTAATAAAAATTACAGTTGTCTTTGATTTAGAAATCGCTCCATTTAATTTCCTTAAAGCTTTTGACATCATTCTAGCTTGGAGTCCAATTGATTGATCAGACATTTCACCTTCTAATTCTGTTTTAGGAACTAAGGCTGCTACTGAATCTATAACAACAATACTAATTGAATTTGATTTAACTAATGTTTCAAGTATATCTAAAGCTTCTTCTCCACATGAAGGTTGACTTACTAATAAATTATTAATATCTACGCCTAGTTTTTTAGCATAGTTTAAGTCAAGTGAGTGTTCAGCATCAATAAAAGCTGCTATTCCACTGCTTTTTTGTGCCTCTGCAATTGCATGCAAGGCAAGTGTTGTTTTACCTGATGATTCAGGGCCAAAGATTTCTATTATCCTTCCTTTTGGATAACCACCAATCCCAATAGCGTGATCAATCAGAAATGAACCTGATGAAATAACATCATGATTTAAATTTTCTTGATCATTATAAACAATTAGTGCTTCTTTACCATAGTTTTTCTCAATTGTTTTTAAGGCTTCTGCAAGAGCTTCACTTTTTCATACATCATTTTTATTATTCATATTAGCAGCAACTCCTTTCGTATTTTTTATCGGTTCCATGTATTTACTACCTCCTATGAATTATTAAGGTAATTTTAAAAATTAATTTACAAAATCAAAAAATAGATTTAAAGCCTCTTTTAAACCGTTTTTTTTAAATTCAATTCTAGTTAATTTTGTAGTATTTATTTTTACAGTTTTATATGCGTTTTTTGAACAAATACAAATATAAGCTAATCCTATTTCTTTTTCTTCTAAAGCATTCGGTCCTGCGTTACCTGTAAAACTAATTGTAAAGTCTGTTCTTGTTTGTTTTAATGTTTTTTGTGCCATTTCAATTGCACATTCTTCTGAAACTACTCCGTATTTTTTAATAATTCGTTCATCAACACCAACAATATTTTGTTTAAATGAATTTTGATAACTAATAAATGAACCAACAAAAACTTCGCTTGCTCCCGAAATATTAGTTATTTCATTTGCAAACATTCCACCTGTAAATGATTCACAAGTTGAAATAGTTTTATTATTCAGTTTTAAATAATTTATTAATTTTTGCATTGTTTCCATAATTCACCACAAACTATTAAAAAATACGAGATTTTAATTATAACCCACGTTTTGTACCTTACGGCGTCAATCATCTATCTAGGAATTAATTCCTCCCAGTTTGCATTCATTTCTGCTCGCTGAGTTCCTTTACCAAAATTTAAGTTTCTTACTTATGGGGTTTACCGCGTTCCATATCAAGGTTTCCCTATACTCGTCTCTGTGGCACTTCATAACATTACCATAGCCAAAACCTTAGGCTTGTTATGCCGTCAATACTAAAGTATTGCCTAGACTTATTTTTTCGTCTAGCATAATCACTACAATCATCTCAGATTGTGCAAGCGTGGAGTTTCCTCTACATTTTTCAATGCAGCGATTGACCTTAAAATCTCTTATATTATTTTATCTTATATTCTACTAAGTAAAAAGTATTTTATCTATTTTCTAATTTTTCGATCATTTGTCTAATTTCTTTAACTGATTTTTGAATTGCTTCAATTTGATTTGATTGCTTTACAAAAGTTGAATTTGAAAGTTGAGATTTTACTAATTGATTTATTTCATTCCCTTTATCAGCTAGTAGAGTCTCGTTATGTATATTTTTAGCTTCTAACTCTGATATTTTTATTTTCTGTTCTTCAACAGTTTTATTTAAAATTTTAACTTCATCTTCATATCATTTCATTTGTTCAATAACTTCATCTAAAAAATCATTAACACTTTCCATTTTGTATCCTTGAAATTCAGTTGGAAATTTTTGATGCAAAATTTGTTCTGCTAAAATTTTTGGTTTATTCATTATACACCTCCACATTTATTATTTATTTTATCATGTAATATAAATAATAAATCATTAATAATAATATGAGGTGATTAAATGAATCCAATAAAAAATCAAGGAATGTTTCTTGAAACTTTACTTAATATAACACATCAGAAATATTTAGATAATAACGAGTGCCTTGTTTCAAAAATTCCAACAAGCATAATTCCTATTTCTACAAAAAATAATCAAATAACAAGTGCTAAATTTTATTCAAGTATGAATTGTGATTATATTGGCGTATATAAAGGATTATATTTTGAATTTGAGGCAAAAGAAACTTATAAAGAATATTTTGATTTTCATTTAATAAGGAAAAATCAAAAAAATAAAATGAATCTGGTTATTCAAAACAAAGGAATTGCTTTTCTAATTATTTACTTTGGTAGTTATGAAGAATTTTTTTTAATTGATTATTTTACTTTATTAAATTGAACAAATAAAAACAAAAAAAGCATTCCATATGAATGATTCATAGACAATGCTTATCAATTATATTTAGATAATGAATTTAAATTAAATTATCTTCCAAAAATTAATTTTCTAATCAGTTAAACTTTAATGATTTTTCAATTTTATTTGAATATCTTCCAACTATTTTTAAAAAACTTTCATAATTTTTTATTTCATTTTTGTATAAGATATCTAAAACTTGTTGTCTTGAAATCGCATTATGTAAAAGATCTTTCACTTCTTCAATTTGAGGCAAAGTGAATTTTCATCCTAATTCTTTTTCAATTGTTTGAATGAAATAACTTTCTCCCTTTTTAACTGATTCATTTTCAATTAATAAAACTATTTTTAAAAATAATAAGCTAAAATCTATTTCCTTTGGTTTTATTTTAACAAGCCTTTTATCAACAAGATCTTGTAATTCTATTTCAATAGTGTCAATAGATATATTCATAAATTTAGATAACTTTAAAGGAGTAATCATTTTTTTGTTTTCATCACTTAATTGCATAGTTATTAAAACTAGCATTACTTGATTTTCATTCATTCCAATTTTTTTATAATTCTCTAGTAATAATTTATGTTTTGATATTAATCCTTTTGCTAATAATTCAACAAGCATACTTACACTCCCTTTTGTTTACTTTAATTATTTTAATTTAAAAATAAAAAAAAGTAAGTGTTTACTTACTTTTAGTTTAATTTTTCTTTTAATTGTTTAGCTGCTTTGAATTTTGCTGATTTTGAAGCAGCAATAGTAATTTTTTCACTTGTTGCTGGATTAATTCCTTCTCTTGCAGCTCTTTCACTAATAGTGAATTTTCCAAATCCTGCGATTGAAACTTCATTACCAGATGATAATTCTTCTGTTATTAAATCAAATAATGAATTAATTACTGATTCACATTCAACTTTTGAAACATTTTCTTTAGCAATAATTTCATTGATTAAGTCTTTTTTTGTCATATTTTCTCCTTTAATTATCTAAACTAATTTCACGTCTTTAAAGACATTGTTTAAAAGTGAAATAGGCTTAACATTATTATATAAAATATTGTATATTATTTCAAAAAAATTCATACTAATATGATATTTAAGTCCTATTTCATGTGCTATTCTAGCTGTTTCTACACCTTCAACTGTTAAATTAAATGATTCTAGAGCTTTTTTGGAATCATTTAGTTCAACAATTTTTTCTCCAAGTCTGAAATTTCTTGATTTTTTACTTGAAGCTGTAAGGATTAAATCACCTAATCCTGCAAAATTTAAGAATGTTTCTAATTTAGCACCAAATTGTTTTCCAAACTCATACATTTCGTTTAAGCCTAAAGTTAGCAATGTTGCATGAGCATTATCTCCGGCATTATATGCCTTAAGAATCCCACCCCCAATTGCTATTGAGTTTTTCAAGGCAGCTGAAATTTCACATCCTGCAATATCAGTAGTTGGATACATGTAAAAATATTCATTTGAAAATATTTCGCAAAGTTCTTTTGCTTTTTCCATTTCATCAGATGCAATCATAATTGCTGTAGGTTGACGATCTACAACCTCAACAGCAATTGATGGTCCATATAATGCTGAATAGCTTTTCATAACATTTGAATTTACAAAATATTTTTTAATTTTTTCTGAAAGCAATCCCAAGTTTTCTTCATCCAAACCTTTAGCTGTATTTATTATATCTAATGGTTTTTTTGCATATTTAATAATATCGTCAATAACAAATTTAATCGCTGCTGTAGGAACACCCAAGATTAAAATTTCTGCGCTTTCTAAAGCTGCTGACATTGACGTAGTTGCTCTTATTGATTTATTAATTTTTTTATTGTCGAAAAATACTGAATTTTGATGATAAATATTAATATCGTCAACTTGCTGTTCAACAATTCCATACATAATAACATCATGATCATTATCTGCTAAAACATTAGCTAATGCAGTTCCATAAGCTCCTGTTCCAATTATTGTTATGTTTTTTTTATTCATGATTTTTATTTCCTTTCTCTGAAAATAATTGACATTGGTACACCTTCAAAGCCAAATTGGAGTCTTATTTGATTCTCTAAAAATCTTTTATATGAAAAGTGAACATAGTCAGGATTATTAACAAATAATACAAATGTTGGTAAGTAAGCTTCAACTTGAGCACCATAATAAATTTTTAATCTACCTCCGTTAAAATTTGGAGCCGGATTTATTAATTGAGCTTTATTTAATACCTCATTAAATACTGAAGTTTTAATTTTTTTATCAAGCGCAGTTCTAATTTCTTCTACTGCTGTAAAGATTTTTGTAATCCTTGTTTTATCATGTGCTGAAACAAATAAAATTTTTGCATAAGCTAAATACTTAAAGTATGCTCTTATTTCTTCCTCTTTTTTTAGTATTTCTTTTTCTTTATTTTCAACCAAATCTCATTTATTAGCTATTATAATAATTGGTTTTTTTTCTTCAAAAGCCAAACCACCAATGTTTGTATCTAAATCAGTAATTGGTACTGAAGCATCTAACATTAAAAGAACAACATCACTTCCATTAATTGTTGATAATGATCTCAAGTAACTATATTTTTCAACATTCTGAAAAATCTTAGATTTTTTTCTTATTCCAGCTGTATCAATCAATGTATATTCAATATTGTTTACTTTTACAACAGAATCAACAGCATCCAAAGTAGTTCCTGGAATATCACTAACTATCATTCTATCTTCTCCTATTAAAGAATTAACTAATGATGATTTACCAACATTCGGTCTTCCAATAATAGAAACTCTAGTTTTGTCGTCTTTGCTTATTTCTTCATGAGAAGGCATTTGATGAATGATGCTATCAAGTAAATCACCTGTTCCTATACCATGAGTTGCACTTATCAATATTGGTTCACCAAGACCTAATGACATATATTCATATTGATCAAAGTCAGAAGTTTTTTTATCATACTTATTAACTGCCAAAATAATTGGTTTTTTTGTCTTATAAAGGATTTTTGCAACCATTTTATCCTCATCTGATAGACCCTCTTGATGATTTAAAATAAAAACAATTACATCTGCTTCTTCCATTGCTATTTCTGCTTGAACTTTAATTTCTTTTGCAAAAGGTTGGTCTTCAAGTGTAATTCCACCTGTATCAATAACTATAAATTCTCTTGTTAGTCACTCTGCTGTACCATATATTCTATCTCTAGTAACACCAGGCGTATCTTCAACAATAGATTTCTTTTCTCTTATAATTCTATTAAATAATGAAGATTTACCAACATTCGGTCTTCCTACAATTGCTACAATACCTTTTTTCATTCTATTCACCTTCCAATTCTTTTATTCTATCAACAATCATATTTACAACTTCATCAATTGGAATATTTGAATTGTCTATTAATCAAGCGTCTTCAACTTTTCTTAAACCATTTTTAAAATCTTGTTTATCTCTTTTAATTATTGAATTTTTAATGTTTTCAAAATTGTTATTGCTTATTCCATTTTTTTCATTTTGATTAAATCTTCTTTTAGTTCTTGCTTCCACACTTGAATCTAAATATATTTTTAAATCTGCATCAGGTAATACAACTGTTGTTATGTCTCTACCAATCTCTATATAGCCACCACCAGTTACCATTGCTCTTTGTGCTTCAACCATATATTTTCTTACTTCAGGAATTGGGGTTACAAAATTAATAAATTCTACAATATCATTTTCTTGAATTCGCTTTGATACTTCTATACCGTTTAAATAAGGCAAACTATCTCTAACTGAAAAATGAAAATTATCTAAATTTTTTATAATTTGCTCTTTACTTTTAAAATCAATTTTAGTTTCAATACAAAGCAATGTAAATGCTCTATACATTAAGCCTGTATCAATAAATTCATATCCTACTTTTCTAGCAACATTAGTGAACGTAACAGTTTTGCCCGATCCTGCTGTTCCATCTACTGCAACAATAATTTTCCTTTTCATTTTTACCTCCTTATTTTTAAATTAGAAAAATAACTACTAATCCTATTAAGCCAATAGCTATAAAAACTCCAAAAGCTATATAAAATAATTTAATTCTTATTTTAAATCTTTTTTTGTTTTGATCTAAATTATGCATTTTTTCTCTTTGTTTTGCTTCTATTTCTTTAGACAGTTCACCAAAAGATAATCTTTTGATTTCATTGTTTATTGCTATTTTTTCTTCTGTACTTAAAAAACTTTTAGCTAATGTTTCTCCATGCTCACCTGCATAATCAGTTTTATAAACATTACTTTCATTAATTCTTTCTAAATACATTTGATTTCTAGCAACTAAATCTTCTAACAAGTTTTCTAACTCTTTTTTATAAAACTCTTTTTCAGAAAAGATAATTTCACTATTCTTTATATCTTTATCAGTGTTTGATAATTCATAATCTTGTATTTTTTTCAGTTCTTGCAAAGACTCATTTAAAAGAGTTAAAACTTCGTAATTATGTTGTTTTAATTCAGGGTCATGTTCTAAATGAAATTTAACATTATCATATTCTTGAGTTAAAATTTTCTCAACTTTTGTAAAAAAATCATTATCAATGTTTTTTAAAGCTTCTAGTGAAGACATAACATAGGTATTTAAACTTAAATTCGCCTTTGTTTTAGCGAACTTTTTATTAACTTCTTCAACATAATCTTTATGAATTTCACTTCTTGATAATTGTTTATCCATTATTTACATTCTCCTTTTTATATATTTTATAACAAATACTTATTTTTAACCTTAACAACAAAAAATAAAAGGCATGAACCTTCTATCTTTTAATCATTTTACATATGTAAAAACCATCAGTATTCATTTCATAACCAAATAATTGTTTCTCTTCAATTATTTCAATGTCGTTATGTTTTTTAATAAAGTTTGCTATTTGAATTTGATTTTCTTCAGGATTTATTGTACATGTTGAATAAACCAAAGTACCATTCTTTGATAAGTTAAAATATGCTGTTTCTAGTAGATTCTTTTGAATTTCAACTATACTATTTACATTTTTAAAATCAATTTTATTAATTTTTATTTCAGGTTTTCTTTTAAGTACTCCAAAACCTGAGCAAGGTGCATCTAATAACACGAAATCATAATTTTCTTTTTCATTAATTTTTGTTGCATCACCACAAATTAAATTAATGTTTTTACAACCTAATCTTTGAATATTTTCATTAATAAGTTTTATTTTATTTTCACTTATTTCATATCCTGTTATAGTTCCTGTATTTTGCATTATCATGCTTAAATGAGTTAATTTTCCACCAGGAGCGCTGCACATATCTAAAACTTTAGAATTAGAAGAAGGATTTAAAGTATTAGCTACTAAAATTGAAGCTGGATCTTGTATTGTTATTTCTCCATTTTTATACGCATCACTTTTAACAATTGCTTTTTTTGAAACTAAACAATTTAACACTTCTGTTTTTTGTAAGTCAAATTCTTCTTTATATTTTTCAAAAAAATCTTCAAAAGAAATCTTAATCGTATTAACTCTAAAACTAATAACAGGTTTTTGATTAGAATCTATAGCTATTCTTTTAGCGTTTTCAAATCCATAGCCTTTTTCAATAAGGCTAAAAAGATTTATAGGAAAAGAATTTTCAATACAAATTTTTTGCAGTTTATCTAATGAAGAAAAATTAAATAATTCTTCCTCATTTTTAATTACTTTTTTTAAACATGCATTCAATAATCCGGCAAATTTATTATTTATAGATTTTGCAATCATTACAGATTCATTAACAACTGCATATTGAGGTATAGTTTTTAAAAATCTTAATTGATATATACTCATTCAAAGTAATATTTGAATATCTATATTTGTTTTTTTAGCATCCACTAACTTTTTTGTAACTTCATTTAAAAGAATTTGATTTGTTATAGTTCCATGAACTGTAGCAAAAATTAAGTTTTTAAATTTATCTGAAATAGGCATTTTTGAAACATCATTTAAAAGTATATTTGAAAACGATTTATTTTTAAAAACTTTTTTTAATATTTCAAAAGCTATTTTTCTTGAATTATTAGTCTCCACTAAAATCACTTCTTTGTTTAATACTGAAAAAATTAATTTTAAACATTAATTTTTGAATTTTAAAATCTACAAATTCTTTATTATTTATCTTTGAAAAATCTCCATGTGAAAGTATTTTTCTATAAACCTCTGATGAAAGCAATTTAATTAATTGACCTCTTGCATCAAAATTTTCTGCCTCTGATTTTGCTTCTGAATTGTGAGCCAACAATTTAACATTAGCTTCTCAATTGTTAATGAAATATGTATATTTATCATCAACAATTTCTTGTACTATTTCAGTTAAGTTTTTAAATTTTGATTCTTCAGTTGAATTAGCACATTTCTCTCTAATTAAAATATCAGTAATTTTAGCTACGGCATTTTCAACAGAATCATTTTCAACAACATAGTCGTAATTATGTTTTAATGGAATCTCTAATAATGCTTTGTCTAATCTTGCTTTGATCTTATCTTCAGATTCTGTAGCTCTTCCTTTAATTCTAGATTCTAACTCATTAAGTGTTGGTGGCATTAAGAAAATTGATAAAACATTGTCTTCACTTCTGATAACTTGAGTAGCTCCATCAACTTCAATTTCTAAAATAACATTTTTACCTTGATTTAATTTTTCTTCAACATATTTTCTTGGAGTTCCATACGAATTACCAACAAAGTTTGCATATTCAATAAGTTCATTATTAACAATTGCATTAGCAAATTCTTCTTTTGAAACAAAGAAATAGTTAACACCGTTAACTTCTCCTTCGCGTGGTGATCTAGTTGTCATAGATACAGAATATTCTAATTTTAAATCTTTATTCTGCAATAATTCCCCATTTACACTGCCTTTTCCAACCCCACTTGGCCCAGATATAATAATTAATTTTCCCTTATTATTCATTTTCATTCTCCAATCTTACAATGTATAAGTGCTTTTTGTTATAGTCTTTATATTTTAATAGTTTAAAATCTGAAATTACTTTTTGATCTAGTGGCATTTCAGATTCAATCATTATTATTGCCCAATTATTCAATAGTTTAAATTCAATTAGCCTATTGAAAACTAATTGATATGATTCAACCTTTGCAAAAGGTGGGTCCATATATATTAGATCAAATCTTGCATTTTTAAAATTTAAAAAATTTAATAATTCAATATAGTCTTTATTATAAATTTCTCAATTAGATGATTTAGTTTTTTTCAAGTTTTGATTAATAATTTTTATAGCATCTCGTGAATAATCATTTATAACCCCAAAACTAATACCTCTACTTAAGCCTTCAACAGTTAAAGCACCACTTCCACCAAAAATATCTAAACTCTTTTTGTTATCAAAAATAAAATAATTATCAATTATGTTAAAAGCGTCTTCTTTTATTCGTGTTAATGTCGGTCTAGTATTCATACCTTCAAGAGTATCCAATTTTAGACCTTTGTACTTACCTGCTATTACGTTCATATAACCCCTTTATTTAATTTAATTATTGTATAGTATTACTAATATAAAAACATTATCTTTTAGTTATAAGGTTTATTTGTTGTAAAAATACTATTTAAAATTTTAGTCTTTGTTAATTTTTCACTATTTTTTGAAATCATTTTTATATTTTTATCACTCAATTTAATTTTAATTGTTTTGTGATTTGGTACTTTACACTTTTTACTATCTACAATAATTTCAACATCATTTGCTTTTTTAATAACTACTTCAACTGTGTGTTTTCTTGAAAAAATTATTGGTGCATTCATAGTTCTAAAGTTATTATTTGAAATTGGGGCAATTTCTAGCATTTGAAATATATTGTTTTCATCGATAATAACAGCACCATTGTGTGATTTTGAGAATCCTGTGCTTCCACCTGAAGTAGAGAATACTAATCCTGTTCCTTTAAAAGTTTCTAAAAGTTCTCCATCAATCAGAACATCTGCTTCTAATGGTCTTAAACTATTAATAATTTTTATTTCATTAACTATTTTATAATCATTAGCTTCTAAAACAGAAATTTCAATTGGTTTTTGATTTTCAATATCAGATATAATTTCTTTTACATCCGATATTCTATTGTGATTTGTATAAAAACCTATTCCCCCAGATTTAATTGGAACAAATGTTACTTTATTAACAATAGTATTATATATTTCTACTGCCTTTAAAAATGTTCCATCTCCGCCTACTACAAAAATATAATCAGGCTTTTTATTATCTTCTTTTCATTTTTTTGCTTTCAAGAGTTCATTAAGCTCAACAGCTATTTTTTTTGATTCTTCATAATCATTTTTTACAATACTATACTTCATTTTGCACCTCAAGTTAATGTAAAATAATTATATCAATTATTAAGATATTTATGTTTGATATAATAGATATAGTAAAAAAGCGGAGGATTAATAAAATGGAAAAACAAAGAATGGTTACAGGTATAACTCCTAGCGGCTCAATGAGTTTAGGGAATTATTTAGGAGTTGTTAAAAATTTAGTAGAGTATCAAAATGAATATGAGCTCTTTGTATTTGTTGCAAACTTACATGCAATTACAATTCCTCAGGACTCGACTTCACTAAAAAGTAAAACTAAGGAAATGACAGCTTTATATATTGCTTGTGGATTAGATCCAGAAAAAATGACATTGTTCTTACAATCAGATGTTTTTGAACACGCCCAATTAGGATGAATTTTAACAACACAATCAACAATGGGTGAATTGTCAAGAATGACTCAATTTAAAGACAAATCATCAAAGCAAAGCGAAGGAGATAACATTTCAATTCCTACGGGGTTATTTACATATCCTTGTTTAATGGCTGCTGATATTCTTTTATATGATCCAAAATTTGTTCCAGTTGGAGTTGATCAAAAGCAACATTTAGAACTTTCAAGAGATATAGCAATTAGAATGAATAATAAATATGATGAAATGCATGTTGTGCCTGAACCAATTTTAACAAAAGGCAATATTAAAATTATGGACCTACAAGATCCAACTAAAAAAATGAGTAAATCAAGTGATAATCCTAAAGCTGTTATAAAAATGTTAGATACCCCTGCGGAAATAACAAGTAAAATTAAAGCAGCTGTAACTGATAGTGAAAACTTAATAAAATATGATCCTATAAATAAGCCTGGTGTTTCAAACTTAATGAATATCTATTCAATTATTAAAAATGTTTCAATAGATGATTGTCATAAAATGTGAGAAGGAAAAAATTATAAGGATCTAAAAGATGATGTTACGCAAGCTCTTTTAGAACTAATTATTCCTATTCAAGAAAAATATAGTGAAATAATAAAGGGTGATTACTTAAAAGAAGTTCTTGAAAAAGGGGCTTTAAAAGCAAAAAAAATTGCTCACAAAAAATTAAATAAAGTACAAAACAAATTAGGTATTAATTGATATAGAAAATAATTTAAAAAGAGATGCTCAAAACATCTCTTTTTAAATTATTAATTTGTTTGAATTATTGATTTTGCTCCATCTTTTATTTTATGTGTTGTACCTTTTGGCAACATGAAGTGAGCATTTTATGCCTTTGTTTTATTATAAAAAGTTAAAGTGCATTTATTTTATACAATAATAATATCATCTGTTAAATCTACATGTCTACTTTGAGTATTTCATTTTTTTCAATTAACTTTACCTTCTTTTGTATAAAAGACAAAAATTCTGATTATTAAAAGTTAATTTGTAATTATTTGTTAAATCTTTACCTTTTAAATAATAAACAGCTGTCCCATTATCTGAAAAGTCTCCAATTTCATCATTTGATCCAAGTTTTGGATTACTTGGATCATCAAAAGTTATTATCTATTTTTGCTAAATAACCACCAGACCAAGATCAAATATTTGTATCGTATCCTCTCAGTTAGCTGGCATTAATCGAGAAATAGCAAATTTTGCAATAGAACATTTTTTTGTAATCGGTCAACAACTCTTTGTTTATATCCCTCTGTTTCATACTCATTAATTTTTCAAGGATTAATCATATTTCTATATTCTTAATTACTACTATTTTCTCATTCAAAACATTATTATAAGGTTGTTTTTTTTAACTTCTAAAGATCCTTCATGCGTTCTAATATTTTTAATTTCTTCATACTCGCCTTTTTCGTTCTTTTGAACTAGTTTGAATCTTTTGTTAACATTATCTTATTCGCATAATCTTAATCATGAAGATTGAAATGATTCAGGAAAACAAGCATCTTGAACTTAGGCAGAAATATACCAAAGATTGTCACCAATTCTAACAATATTTGGTACTTTAACTCATATGTTAAGTACAAAAATTTCATTTATTTTTGTTGTTTTTTCCGTGTGTTTTGTGATTTGTTACCAAAATTATTTATTTGTCAAAATTCTAATCGATAACCTGCTGCAATAGCAAAATATAAATCATTTTCTATTTGAAAAATAGTTGTACCTTTTCAATCTGTTAAACGATTAGAATTTTAACTTTCATCAACTATAACTCCTGAAGTATAAATTTCTTGCCCTAAACCATGAGAAACAAAAAATCCTATTCAGCTATAACGTATCAAATTTTCATCTTTATCTACATCATTGCTATCTTGATTTAACAAAATAGCATCTCTTAGAGTTAATACAAAAACAACATCACTTTTTTCAAAAAAATTTACCATCTTTATCTATTCAAACTGAACCGCTCATGCAAAAGCAATATTTTGACCCTTAAAATCTTTAAAATGCTTATCTTTTTTAATTTTGTAATCTTTTTGAGTTCATGTATTTAAATCAGGAGAAGTCATTTCAATTCATCCTGATGGAAAATCTTTTCCATCCCTAAAAAGCATTGAAACTGTAATATAAATTATCTTTTTTATTATATAAGATAGAACAAGGGTCATTTGTGAAAGTATTTAATGAGGCATCAATTGTGTTAGTCGGTGAATATCAATTAATAGGGCGATCTTTAAACTCATCATAACTATTTTTTGACAAGAAACCACACTTAGCGGTGCAACTATTGATAGTGAAATTGTAGTTAAACCAAATAATATTTTACTGATTAATTTATTTTTGAACACAATTTCCCTTTCTTTAATTTAAAGTTTTCAATTAAAAAAAGATGCAAAGCATCTTTAAATTAATAATCTTCAGGAGCCATTCAACCAACCATTTTTATTTTTTTAATTAGTTTTGTTGAGTCCATTTTTTTTCTATTTTGCACGCAGTTAGCATGCACACCAATATAATTTTCAATCTCTAATACTGGTTTTTTTGCATTAATTAAATCAATAACTCAAGCATTTTCAATTTTACTATCTTTTTCGTTAATTTTAAATTCCATTGGAAATTTGCAAATATAACAAAGTCTAAATTCTTTTGAGTCTCTATTTTGAATAATTGGACAATTTTGTCAAGTTTCAAAATATTCTTGTTTAGTAAAAATAACTTGATTTGTTTTTTGATCTATTTTAGCCATAAATTTATTATTTTGAAGTTAATGCTTTATTTGCTGCATCAACCAATAATTTAAATTGTTCTGGGTTTGAAATAGCTAATTCTGATAACATTTTACGGTTAACATCAATGCTTGCTAATTTTAATCCATTCATAAATCTTGAGTATGATAAACCATAAGGTCTAACTGCTGCATTAATACGTACAATTCATAATTTTCTGAAATCACGTTTCTTTTGTTTACGCCCGATAAAAGCGTAAGCCATTGAACGAACTACTTGTTCATGCGCTTTTTTGTATGAAGAATGTTTAGTTCCATAGTAACCTTTTGCACGCTTAATTCAACGTTTTCTTCTTGCTCTAGTTACTTTTCCAAATTTAACTCTTGCCATAACTTATTTACCTTTTACCTTTCTTATTTTTGTAATAAACCCTTAAAACGTTTCATGTCTGTTACATGAACGATTGTTGATTTTTCTAAGTGACGTTTTTGTTTTGTAGTTTTACCTGTAGCACGGTGAGATCTGTAAGCTTTACCTCTTTTTAAAGTACCGTTTTTCTTAGCAATAACTCTTTTTGCTAATGATTTTTTTGATTTCATTTTTGGCATAATACTTAATTTCCTTTCAATACTTTTCTAATTATTTCTTTGGCACAACATACATGTCTAAGAATCTTGAAGTTAATTTAGCTTCTTTTTCAATTTTAGCTATATCCTCAATTTCTTTATAGAATTTGTCTAATGTTTCTTTTCCTAAATCCATGTATGCAATTTCTCTACCCTTAAATTTTAAAGAAATCTTAACTCTATCCCCAGCCTCTAAAAACTCTCTAGCTTTTTTGGCTTTTGTTACTAAGTCATGTTGACCAATATTAACAGTCAATCTAATTTCTTTATTTTCAACCTTAACCTGATTTTTCTTAGCTTCTTTGTTTTTCTTTTGTTGTTGATATTTGAATTTACCATAGTCTAAAATTTTACAAATTGCTAATCCATCTGGTTGTTGACCGACTTGCATCAAGTCTAGACCTTTTTCTTCAGCTAATTGAATAGCCTCATTTCTTTTTAGAGGTCCTAACTTTTCACCATTATCACCTATTATTAAAACTTCTCTGGCTCTAATAAATGTGTTAATCGGGTCTTGATTTTTTATAGGTTTTGAATTGTTTCGTCTTTGATCCATCTAATACTCCTTTGGATAAATAAAATGTGTGCCGTCAAAAAATTAGATAGCACACAGTATAATATTTTTATATTATTGTTTCAACCACTTCACTATTCGTTGGTGGTGAGCTTGTGCTTCTTTTTCTTTAACAAATAAATTATATCAAATAAACTAATAATTTGTAAATTATTTTTTATTAACCAACAGTTGCGATTAATTCACCTTTTTTAACTTTTCCCATTTTAACAATAGTTATTGTTTTTCCATTTGGGTTAGTTACAATAATTGGTGTTGTTATTGAAGGAACTTTAGGTTTAACGAATTTTAAATCCACTTTAACCATCGGATCTCCTTGTTTAACTTTATCTCCTTGTTTAACGAAAGATTCAAATCCTTCCCCTTCAAGATTAACTGTATCTAATCCAATGTGAACTAAAACTTCAACACCAGATTTTTCTCTAAATCCATAAGCATGTTTTGTTGGGAACACACTTGCTAATTCAGCTGTCATTGGTGAAACAAAATCACCATTTGCAGGAACGATAGCTAAACCGTCTCCCATCATTTTTCCGCTGAAAACTTCATCTTCAACTTTGTCTAATCCAACTACTTCTCCATCAACTGGTGCGTAGATTTCAACAGATTTGCTTTTTTTGCTAAATAATCCCATGTTTATTTCTCCTCTTTTAAAACTAATTAGGCTAATAAAATTATATCACTTTATATTGTCTATGATAAATCATCAAATATAATTTATATTAAAAAATAAAAAAAATATCAAAAATTTATTTCCTCTAATGTATTATTAAAATAGAAAATAATTTTTAAAAAAGAAAATAGAGAGAAAAAACATTTATGAAAATTACAAAAAAAGTGCTACTTAAAAAAGAGCATTTAACTGATGAAGAAAAAATTCACAAGTACAAAAATGAGATTGAAACTTTAGAACAAGTTGATTATTCTCCACTTTACAGCCAAGACGTTGCTTATCATAACTATGGATATATTCATACGTTTAGAGTTATATCTGATGGATTAAGATTAGCAAGTATGAAGCAATTTATGGCAGGAGTTTTAGCAGGTATATGAATTGGTTTAGTTTACGCAGCTGTTGCATATGCAACATTCTCAATAAATAATCAGTCTATTACTAGGTTATTAACAGGAGCTGTATTTGGTTGTGTTATCTTACTTATATCATTTTTAGGTGGTGGATTTGTTACAGCCCATATGTGATATAACAGAACAATGTTTAAAAAAGTTGAAAGATGATCCATTTTTTTAAAAGCTTGTGGTCTAGTTTATGCGGGTAACATTGTTGGAATAGGTATTTTTGCAATTATATTCCAATTATCTGGAGCATTAGAGCATACAGTTTTAAAAGATGCGAGTGGCGAAATTATTAAAACTCTTGGTGATCATATTTATAGTTCATTTGGTTCAGCTAAGTTATATGAAATCGGAACAGCAATTAATGCTGGAGAAACATTAACAGCAGGGGAAATTTTTAAAACAATAGGTTATGTATTAGCAAGTGCGGTATTATGTAACTTCCTAATTTGTTTGGCTACACAAGGTTCAAAATCTGCTAAAGGAAATACAGTTGCAGCAATGGTTATGTATTTCTTAATCTTATTTTTCTTTGCAATTGCTGGTTATCAACACTGTGTTGCAAACTGATTTGGTGCATGAATGTTAATTCTTAGAGTTATATCAGATCCAAATGCAAAAAATGCTAATATGGCTTGAGCGTTTGTAGCATTCAACATTATACCTGCGATTTTAGGTAACTTCATTGGTGCATTAATTATTGGAACTTTTATGGGGTTATTTAACAAAGAATTTGATGTATTGTTAGTTCAAGAAGCAAGAATGAAATTTTTAATTGAAGAAATTGAAAGAATTGAAAATAAAAAAATAAAAAAATAATCTCATTGAGATTATTTTTTTTGACCTCTTAAATCACCTAATACATCTTGCATGCAATCATGACAATAATATAACGTAATTCTTTTATAAACTGGTTCAGTTGTTAACCATTTATTTGTTGTTGAGTTAACATCTAAAACCTTTTCTGAAAATGAAGAACTTGCTTCATTTTTACAATTTGTACTATAACACTTCATAATCTAATCCTTTTGCCTTCTATCTTCTCTTAACCTTTTTAAAAACTCAATATCATTTGTTTCGTTAATTGTTTTGATATATTGTTTTGATTCGGTTCTTAATCTTTTAATTTTATTTCTAGATCTAAATTTGTAATTTGAATCTATTACTCTTTTTGTTACTAAAGAAATTATATACCCACTTATTGTAAAAATTGCTAAAAAGTATGGTAATCATTTTATTTCTTTAAATCCAAAATCAACATTTATATTAATAGCGTCATTTATATAATGGAAGTTTTGAGCATTGACAAAACCAGCCTGAACTATGTTTATTGAATATCTAAACGGGTGTAAATAAAGAATATAGTTTAATCATTTTTGCTCAATAATTACTTGGAATGGAAAACCTAATCCCAAAAAGTACATTGTTGAAAAATAAATTAGTAACCCTATCATAATTGCTCATTTTGAATTTGCAACAAAAGTATATAAAAACAATGCTAGTACATAGCATGTACCTCAACAAATTATTAAGCCAAATAACATCATTAAAATATTCATGTTCTTAATATATGCTATTTGAGCAGGGAATAATGCTATTGAAATAGCAAATAAAATTAAGCATATTAATAAAGTTGAAACAAAATTAAATGCTAATAAGGAAGTATGTTTTGTTTTGTTGCTAATATTACTCATATTAAGTTTATCATTAAAATTTTTGTCTCTTCAATCAATAATTGTTCTAAGGTATATATACATTGAGTTTCTTGTCATGGCAACACAAATACCAGAAACTAATAAAAATGGGTCGTTATTCTTAAAAGCTAATCAACATAGCATTGTATAAAGCGAAATAAAAACTCCTAGAAAGATATTTAAAGGATTTTTAAATCATGACTTAACTTGAATAACAAATAGCATACTAAAAACTTGATACTCTTTTTTAATTTTTTTTGTATTCATTAGTCTTTACCCCTTTTCTTATTACTATTAAGTTTTACTTTTTGGGGGCTTTTTGTTTTAACTTTTTTATATTCCAAACCTGCTATGCTAATTAATTCTTTTAATTCATCAATTGAATTTGTTTTTTTAATTAATTCAATGTTATTAATGTGTTTTTTTACACCTTTATATTTTGAATACTTTCTTGTACCAAATTGATAATTATTTTTTAATCTTAAATAAAATAAAGATATAAAAACTAGTATTCATAAAAGTGAAATTAATGCAGGAAGTCATCATCCCATTCCTCCATATCCAAATCCATGAATACCTAGTCAAGTGTTCGAATCAACACCTGGGAATGCCATATTACTTGCTGAACCTACTCATGCTGCTTGCATTAAATGAATTGTATACCTATGGGGTGCAAAATAAGTTAGTATATTAATTGACGGAATTTGGCCAACTACATTTCATGGAATTCCTAAACCCAAAAGATACATTGGTCCAAAATAAGAACATAAGGAAATAATTAAAACATATTCTTTATTTTTAAAAGTTGTTGATAAAAATAAAGCTATTACATTTGAAAGCAAAATATTTAAAATGAAACCAATAAAAAATGGGACTCATTCAACATTTGTTATAACTTGTCTTTGAGAATTAAATAACATAGCCAAAGAAATTAATAAAATTGTAACAATAATATTTACAATTCAATTGAAACATAATATAGAAGTATATAAAGTTTTTTTTGAAATTGGAGTTGTTAACAAATTTCTAACAAATCTTGTTTCCCTTCAATTAGCTAAAGTTAAATTTAAATTATATTGTGAATTTCTAATTGATGAAATACCAATAGCAGAAGCTAAAACGAAACTATCAGCTAATAATCCTGATTCAACATTGTGAGGCTTGAAAGCAACCCAGCACAACATCGTTACTGTTGTTAGAACAAAACCTAAAATTATGTTAATAGGATCAGTAATATAATTAAACGTTTGTGCCTTCAACAATCTAACAAAAATTCTAAAACTATTATTAGATTTCATTGTTTTCAACCTCTTTTTGAGATTTAGTTTCTAAACTTTTATTAATTTTATTTTGCTTTTTAAATTGTTGTTTTAATATTTTTCTTCTTATTATCTTTTGTTCTTCTCGAATATATTTTTCTTTTAGTTTTTCTAATTGTTTTTTTTCTGATTCAGACATTGTAATACTTAAAACATCTCCATTAACAATAACCTTATCATTTGCAAATGTTCTTTTTAATTCTTTATTTAAAAACTTTTCAATTGAACTTAAAGTTTTATGATACTTTTTATATTTATAATTTATTGTTAATGAATTAATTAATTTAATAGTCATTTTAATTTTTTTCGAAATAATTCTAATTGAGGTTTTATTAATATAAGAAATAGATAAATTATCTATACTTGTTTTTAGATCTAAGATAGCAAAATAAACTTCCTTTAATCTATTCAAGACTTTTTCATTGTGATTCTGTTGATTTTCCAAGTCCTCAATAATAATTTGCAATGAATTTGAGTAAGTCTCAGTTTTTGTATTCATTGTTGAAAAAAATTTACTTTTGTTTTTAAGTTTTTTTTCAGCTACAATTTCTTCTTTAAAAATTGATTTAGTATAATCCATAACAGATTTATACTCTTTTTTAACTTCCTTGATTGATAAATCTTCAAATATTTCTCCATCATTCAAGTAAATAACTCTATCTGTTAAATTTTCTAAAAAATAATAACTTGGATGATTTAAAACTAGTGTATTTCCGTCTGCTAAATATTCTTTAAAAAAATTAGTTATCTTTTCTTCATATTTAAAATCTATATCTGATGATAATTCATCTATTAGAACCAATTCAGGCTTTGAAATAAATGATAAAAATATTGCATAAACTTGCAATCTTACAATTGATAATTTTGATAAATACTTTTCTTCGATTTCATTTACTCCAAAAACATGTTTTAACTTGTTTACTCATTCTAAATCTGTCATATCATAAATTTTAATTCATAAATCATTTATATCTTTAACTTTAAAACCATTTGGTCATGCTTGTTCTCTCTTTTGCAAACCAATTGCTTTCAAAATGTTTTCCTCATCAAAATTATAGTTGATTGTACCTGTTGTGTTTTTTAAGTTATTTCCTATTATTCTCAATAGAGTTGTTTTACCACTACCATTTGATCCAAGTAAAGAAACGCATTCTCCACGATACAGTTTTAGATCAACTTTTTTTAATGCCCAAACATTTTTATTATAAATTTTTGAAACATTATTCAACTCAACTATTGGTGTTTTTTGATTCATTAATCTATTTACCTTTTTGTCCTTTCAGATTTTTTCTCTCATTTATAAAATATTTTACTCTTAAACTTAAAAATGTTAACTTTTTGGAAACAAAAAAACCCTATTTCTAAGGTTTTTTATAAATTTTAATTAACTATAACTAATTTTCCTTTTTTAATGTCATATGATTTTCAGAATCCTAATATTGTTGCCATTACAACTGTACCTACAACTATTGATAAAATGTATAATCCTACACCTAAACCAATCGCTGTACCTGATTGTAAATCAACTAATCCAGATTTTAGAAGAGGGAATACTGCTATCCCTCCATGAGGAGCACCTAAAGTTATTTTAAATGCTCCAACCATTAATCCAGTAATTGTTCCACCAGCCATCGCTGATAGCGAAATTCTTTTTGGATCAGTAACCATAAACGGAATCGCACCTTCTGAAATAAAGAATGCTCCCATTAATCAGTTAGCCTTTGCCGAATCTTTTTCTTTTTGAGTTCAAGCTTTTCTAAAAATTAATGTACATAAGGCAATACCTAATGGTGGAACCATTCCACCAGCCATAGCTGCTGCCATTGTAAGTGTGATTAGAGGGTCACTACCTAATCCACCTGAAACTGAAAGTACACCAGTTACGTATGCAATTTTGTTAATAGGTCCACCCATATCAACACACATCATAAATCCTAAAATTGCCCCTAATAAAATTAGTAAATTATGTTCAGCTAATAATTTTAAGAATTGTTGTAATCCATACATTGTATAACCTAAAGGAATATTTAACGCAAACATTGCTAAAGAAATTCCTAAAAGTGATAATAACGGGATTAAAACTATATCTCTAATACCATGAAATGATTTTTTGAATTTTTTAAATGCTACTGTTAAACCAAATACAATTAATGCAGCAACATATGCTCCAACCATACCACCAATAAATCCTGATTGCATTGGAATATCAACAGGAATTAGTCTAGTTCATAATCCTGATCAACTACCAGGTGTCCCATAAGCAACCCCCCCTAGTCCATCAGCAAATACTCCGGCTATAAACCCTGGCATTAATCCTTGAGGACCAACAATAGTATAAGAAATATAACCTGCAAGAATAGGAACCATTAACATCATTCCTGTTTTACCAATTGCTGTAAATCAACCTGCAGTTAAACTATGCGTACCAAAGTCTCCCATCCAGGCATTAACTCAATCTGTACTACCTATACTCATAATTTGTTCTGGTGTTAAGGTATTTCCGGTCTCATTTAGAACATGTGTAGGTCAAACATTTGCTAATCATCCTGTATATCATTCAGCTGGCATAACTGGTGGATTACCATTACCCATCGCAAAGTCAATCAGGAATCCTATTCCTAAGATGATTCCTCCCGCAACAACGAATGGAAGCATTCTTGAAACTCCAGCAAGTAAATTACCTTTAACTTGAGCAAATTTCTTTAGTGAAAAATCATCTCCTGCTTCATCATCTTTTGAACTAACGTTTTTAGCAGTAATAGTTTTTTCATTTTTTCCGAAGTCTTGAATTAATTCTTTTCCATTAAAAATAGCATCCTTAGTTGTTGTATCAATAATTTGTTTACCACTAAATCGTCCCATTCCTTGAATGTTTTTATCATGAGCTAAAATAATAACTTTTGCATTATCAACATCTTCTTGAGATAACTTATTTTCTGTTCCTCTACGTCCTTGAGTTTCAATTTTTACACTTAAACCTAACTCTGTAGCATATTCAATTAATTTTTCTTCTGCTAAATAAGTATGTGCTATTCCTGTTGGACATGCTGTTATACCAATAACATCATATTTACCTTCTTTAGCTTCTACTCTTTTTGCTTCACTTTTGTTATTAAAAGCAACTTGTAAAGCTTTGAAGCTTTTTGCTTTTCTTAATGCTTCTTGAAATTCAGATTTCATTAAGAATTTTGATAAATCTGCTAAAGCACCTAAGTGAGCTTCACCTTTTTCATCATTAGTTGCAATCATAAAAATTAAATCTACTGGTTTGTTATCAAAACTTTCTCAGTCAATCGGTGATTTTAAACTTACAAAAGCAATACAAGGTTCTTTAACAGTATCATTTATAGCATGAGGAATTCCAATTCCATCACCCATTCCTGTTGAAGCCTCGCTTTCTCTTTTTAAAATTGCATCTTTAAAGTCTTTTTTATTAGCTATCATTTTTTCATTTGATAGTTTTTCAACTAAGAAATTTATAACTTCTTGTTTTGATTTTAAATCTGCCTGAAAGACTGAAACTTTAGATTTAAATAAATCTTTTAATTCCATATTGTTCTCCTATTTTATTTTTATAACAGATACTTGTTCTTTAAGGTTTAAGATATCTTCTTTTAAACCTAGTCATTCTGTAAATGCTGTTGCCCCACCAGCAGCAGCCCCAAATCTTAAACATTCTTCTATGGTTAATTTTTTATAAATTCCATATGTAAAACCTGCAATCATACTATCACCAGATCCTACTGAATTTACTAATTCTCCCTTAGCAATTCCTACTTGATATATTTCGTCAGTACTTGTAAAGAAATAACTTCCTTTACTTCCTCTACTTAATAAAACATTTTGCGCACCCATTTGCTTTAGATTTTTTACCATTTCACAAATTTCATTAAATGAATATTCTTTAAACGGTAAATTTAATATTTCACAAATTTCTTCAATATTGGGTTTTATTAAATATGGTTTAGCCTTAATTCCATTTATCATACTTTTTTTAGAAGTATCCAAAATGAATAATGCATTCTTTTCATTTGCTATATTTCCGATTTCTTCATAAATATTATCTTGTAATCCGCTTGGAATACTTCCAGCTGCTACCAAAATATCTTCAGGTTTTAAATTAACTCTTAAGAAATCTTTTAATTCATTTATTATTTTTTCACTAACACTTGAGCCCAAACCATTTAATTCAGTTTCTTCTGCCTTAGCAAGATTTTTTATTTTCAAATTTGTTCTTGTCAAACCTTTATTAATAAAAAAAATGTTCTTTAGATTATTTTCTTCAAATTTTTCTAAAAAAGGTGCTTTATTATTTGAACCTAAAATACCAGTTGATAAAACTTCTGCCTTTAAATTGTTTAAAACTATTGAAACATTGATTCCTTTACCACCAATAACCATATATTCATTATTGTAGTAATTAGTTTCGCCAATTTTAAATCCATTAGTTTCAATAATATGATCAAGTGCAGGATTTAACGTTACTGTATAAATCATTTTATTTCCTCTTTTTATATTATTTTAATTAATTCTTTGTCTGCAAATTTATAGAATGATTTTCTATAAAATTTACTTGAGTCAGCTAATCCAAAGCTTTCTCTTGAATTTTTAATTACTTCTACTTTTATTTGTGCATGTTCTGGACTAGTTGTATAAATATTTCCTTCTTCATCAACTGCGTTTATACCTAAAAATGCCTTATCAAAATTGTAATTTTTTAAAGCTTCAATAGCTTCAAAGCCTAATATAGCTCCAGTTACATTTGTAAATTTACCACCTAATAAGTAAACATTTTGGTGGCCCTTTTTAATAAGCTCTAAGACATTGTAAATTGAATTTGTAACTATTTGCAAATTTAACTCAGCTTTTAAATTTTTAGCTATAAAGTAACCATTTGAACCTGAGTCAATAAAAATCGAATCATTTTTATTTATAAACTTAATTGCTTTTTTAGCGATTTCTTCTTTTTCTTTAACATTATCTTTAATTTTCTTTTCAAAAAAGTCTTCGTAGATAAATGATGGCTCTTTATATTCAACTCCTCCATGCAACTTAATAATCTTTTCTTCAGTTTCTAAATCCTGAAGATCTCTTCTTAAAGTTGTTAAAGGAATTAACAATTCATTTGAAAGGGTTTCTATTGAAACTATTTTCTTTCCTTTTAAATAATTTAAAATGTTATTTTGTCTTTGTTTCTTAATCATAAAAAACCCTTTCTAATTTCATGTTACCAAAAAAAACCAAAAAAAACCAAATAACTAAATTAGTTTTTTAAAAAGTTACTGTTTATTTTAAATTATATGGATTTTTTTCCAAAATAAAAGACCAACTAGTGGTCTTAATAAACTATTTAATGAAATTATCTAATTTTGTTGGATCCATAAATCCTACATTCTTTTTAGTTTCTTTACCTTCTTCAAATAACATTAAAGTTGGAATAGACATTACTTGGTATTCTTTAGCAACTTCAGGAACTAAATCAACATCTAAATCTACAAACTTAACTCCTTGAGTTTTTTGTGCAAGCATGTGTACTAAAGGCATTTGCATTTTACATGGTCCACATCATGTAGCATTGAAATCTACAAATGTTTTTCCTTCGCTAATAATTTTATTAAATTCTTCCTTTGTTGTTACTTTTATCATTTCTGCCATAATATTTTTTCCTTTTCTATGCATATTTAAGTTTAACTCAAACTATTTTTTATTACAAATAATATCTAGTATCATATTTTTAAATTCTTGTAATTTAATAGTTATTTGTTCTTCACTTCCATATTTACGGTATGTTACTGATTTATCTTTTCTTTCTTGATCACCAATAACTAACTGATATGGGATTTTACTTGTTTGAGCATCACGTATTTTATAACTTAATCTTTCATCTCTTAAATCAACATGTGTTCTAATAAAGTCTTTTTTAAATAGTTTTCTTATTTCATTTGCATATTCATTATTCTCTTGACTTCCAACTGGGATAATTTGAATTTGGTTTGGTGCTAATCATAAAGGTAAAACACCTTTTGTTTGCTCTAATAATGTTGCTATGAATCTTTCATAAGTTCCAATCAACCCTCTATGAATCATTATTGGGGTTTTAAATTCTTGATTTTGGTCAATGTAAGTTACATCAAATTTTTTCGGTAATAAAAAGTCTAGTTGAATTGTTGAAACAGTAATTTCATGATTTTGAGCAGTTTTAATTTGAATATCTAACTTAGGCCCATAAAATGCAGCTTCTCCAATACATTTTTTATAATCAATATTTAAATCTTGTAAAACCTTTTCAAGCGCTGCTTCAGCTTCATCTCACATTTTGTCATCTTGATAATATTTAACTTTGTCTTCAGGGTCTCTTAAACTTAAACTTAAATAATCAATTTGAATATTGAAAGTTTGAAGAACCTCATTAATCATTTTATAAATTGATTTAAATTCTTCTTCAACTTGATCTGGTCTAACAAATATATGACTATCTGTTAATTCCATTGCTCTTACACGCTCTAAACCAGTTAAACTACCACTTGATTCATATCTGTGTTGTAAAGCATGTTCAGCAATTCTTAAAGGCAAGTCTCTATAACTTCTTTGTTCTTGTTTATAAACAGCCACATGATGAGGACAATTCATAGGTCTTAAAATAAATTGCTCATCACTCCCACTACCACCATTAAAAGGTTGGAACATATCTTCACCATAGTGATCTCAGTGCCCTGATTTTTTATATAGTTCTACTGTACCAATAACTGGTGTTGTAACGTTAATAAAATCATATTCTCATTCTTTTTCTTTAAGATATTTTTTTATCTCTTCTTTAACAATTGTTCCATTTGGCATTCATAACGGTAATCCTGGTCCAACTAAATGGTCAAAGCCAAATATTTTTAATGTTTTATTAATTATTCTATGATCTCTACTTCTTCTGTCCTCTAAAATTTCTTTTTTATTGTTTAATGCATCAATACTATCAGCAGCCATTCCGTGAACTTTTTGCAACATAATATTTTCTGAATCATTTAATCAATATTCACCTGTTAATTGCTGAACTTCAATTATTTTGATTGCTTTTAAATTTAAAGCAATCGGGTGTTTTGAAACTATTGAAGTATTATTTAAAGTGTAAATAGATACACTACCATAAGTTTCAAACATTTCCTTAGCTAAATATTTTTGATATTCTGAAGTTGCAAATATTTCTTCAGCTTCTTTTAAGTCAACATTTTTTACTAAAATTGAATCATTCTTAATTATTTGATTTACTTTATTTTGAATAGCTTGTAATTCTTCTAAGCCAATTCTTGGTGAAACTTCAAAAGTGATTCCATATTCTAATTCATCTTCTTTATAAAGCACTTTTGCCAATTTAACATCTTTATACAATTCTGAAATAGCAACACCTGTAACAAAGGCAGCAGTATAATTTACAACCTTATAAAAATCATCATGTCTACTTGTTATTAGTTCTAAAGTTGAATCCTTTTCAATTACATGGTCTACAGAAACATATCTACCATTTACTTTTGCTGCAATTGTGGCTTTTTTTAAACTTATTGCTATTGCTTCTGCAATTGATTTAATATTCATTGCTTGATCAAATTCTTTAATTGACCCATCTAATAATTTTATTTTCATATTCTCCTCCTTAAAAAACAAAAACGCTCCTATAACACTTAGGAGCGTTAATTAACGCGGTACCATCCTAATTCATATTTAACATACTGCTAAATACCTCAATTTTGGTTTATCGCACCCAACGTAACATTATTTAATTGGTAGTAATAACTATTTATCTTTATTGTTTTTCAGCAACCAACAACTCTCTTTAAAAGAATCAATAGTATCGTGTCCAAAAATGTTAATTAATATTCACTTTTCAAAAATAATTATACATACTTTTAGCTATATTTAAAAGTTATACAATTAAATTACTTGAAAAAATAGAAGGAAAAATGTAAGTATGGAAAAAGAAGGGATTTTAAAGAAATTTTATGCTACATTCTCAGAAAATAATTTTGAAAAAATGAATAGTTTATATTCAAATAAAGAAATATTTAATGAAGGCATATTTAAGAATTTAAATTATAAAAAAGTAACAACAATGTTAAAATTATTGCTTTCAAATAAAAAGGAATTAAAGCTTGAAGTTAATTATAAAAATAAAAAAGGTCAAAAACAACTAGAGAAAAATAACAGCATAATTTTGCTAATTAAAAAATAAATGACAAGCGATTAATTACTTGTCATTTATTTTTTTGTTTTCACTAATTAAGCAACAGTGATTTCACGAATATCTTTGTTTCTTACAACTAAGATTTTTGATCCTTCTTTTGCTCCTCATAATTTAGCAATTTTTGAGATTTCAGTATTGTTTTCTTCTAATTCTAATAAGTTAGCTGTTTTATTCATAAAGATTGAATGTCATACACCGAATGCAGTTCATAATCTTTCTGATTCACTAACTCCTAAAATAGTTACGTTTGGTCTAAATTTTGAAATTGTTTTTAATAAAGCTCCAGTTCTTGATAAAACAACAGCAAATTCATATTGTCCATCACGAGTTCTTTCTGCTAAATCCATTGCGATATCTGCACGTGGACCACTTGTAGTTTTTTTAGCATTTTCTAATTGAGTTTGGTAGTAAGCTTTTTTGTAGAATTCAATTTCAGCGCGTTTGTTAATTGTAGCCATTGTATTAACAGTAATAAATGGGTAGTCTCCAGCAGCTGATTCTCCAGATAACATAGTTGCATCTGCTCCTAATTCAGTAGCGAAATAAACGTCAGTTACTTCTGCTCTTGTAGGCGCTGGGTTTTCTGTCATAGTTTCTAACATTTGAGTAGCAACGATAACAACTTTACCAGCTTCACGACATTTTCTAATAATAATTTTTTCTCAGTATGGTACGTCATAGTAAGGGATTTCTAACCCTAAATCTCCACGAGCAATCATAATTCCATCAGAAGCTTCAATAATTGCATCAATGTTGTCAATTCCAACTTGTGATTCAATTTTTGAAATAATTTGAATATCTGATCCATTAGCTTCTGCTAAAATATCACGGATTTCTTTTACGTTTTCTGCAGAGTTAACAAATGATGCAGCGATATAATCAACACCTTGCTCAACTCCATATTTAATATCATTAATATCTTTTTCAGCTAAGAATGGCATTGAGAAATCAACACCTGGTAAGTTTACACGTTTGTTTGTTTTAACTAAGTGGCTATTGAAAGCTATTGCTTTAACAATACCTGGTTTAACTTCTTCAACTGTCATTTCTAATTTACCATCATCAATTAAAATTGTATCTCCAATTTTTAAGTCAACTGACATGTCATAAGCAACAGTCATTTCTCCTGATAAACATTCTTTATTTTTAAATGATTCAGCATCTGTGTAAATAGTAATTGGTTGGTTAGCATTTACTTCTTGTTTTCCATCTACAAATTTACCAACACGAATTTCTGGTCCTTTTGTATCTAATAAAATAGAAACTGGTTTTCCTAATTCTTCTCTAACTTTTTTAGCTCCAGCAATTCTGTAACCTTGTTCTTCAAAATCACCATGTGAAAAGTTTAAACGAATTGTTGTCATTCCATTTTCGAATAATTCTTTTATTTGCGCTGGTTCGTTTGTTGATGGACCAGTTGTAGTAATAATTTTAGTACGTTTTACACGCGCTTGTAATTCTTTCTTGTTCATTTATTTTCTCCTATGTACTTTTTCAATATATATTTTAAATTATTTTTTCCTATTTTGATATCTTTGCGTTTAATAATCTTATTTTTTTAATAAATTCTGTTTTATCTGGTTTTGGCATATTTAATGTTGATTCAATGTCTCTAGCTACTAATTTGTTATCACTTAGCCCAATATATAGACCACCTTTACCTTCAATTAATTTTTCAACCGCATAAATTGCAGCAGTGAAAGCTAAATAGCGATCCATCCCTGAAGGATGTCCACCCCTCTGAATATGCCCTAAAACTGTAGCTCTAGTTTCATACCCACTAGCTTCTTGAACTTTTTTAGCTAAATCATGAGAATCAAATTGTTTTTCACTTACTAAAATAATTAGACTTCTTTGTTTAACATCTGCCATTTTTTTAGCTTGTTCGCAAATTTCTTCAACTGATAATTTGCTTTCACTTGGTGAAAATATTTCTGCTTGAGTTGCAATAGCTGCATAAGTTACTAAATCTCCACAGCCATTACCCATTACTTCAATAACAGCTGCACGATTGTGTGATTGCATAGTATCGCGAATTTTTTCAACTGCTTCAATAACAGTGTTCAATGCAGTATCAAATCCAATTGTATAATCACTTGAAACAATATCATTATCAATTGTTCCTGGTAAACCAATACAGTTAATTCCCATTTCAGTTAATCTTTGGGCTCCCATGTAACTTCCATCTCCACCAATAACAACAAGTGCTTCAATATTATGAGATTTTAATTGTTCAACAGCCTTTTGTCTAACCGTCTCTTCTTTAAATTCTGGTAATCTAGCCGAACCTAAAACAGTTCCACCCTTTGAAATAATTTCTAAAGCAAATTTAGAATCTAATTTTTCAAATCAACCATTAATTAAACCCTTATATCCGTCTCTTACACCATAAACTTCAATACCTTGTGCTTCAGCTGCCTTAACAACTCCAGCAATTGCATTATTCATTCCAGGTGCATCTCCTCCTGAAGTTAAAACTCCAATTCTTTTCATATTATCCCTTCTTTCATAAAATTAAGAATACTTATTAATTATACTAAAAACCTTATTTATTACTTTAACTTTATTTAATAAAAGATTAAATAAATAATAAAAAACCAACATAGTTGGTTTTAGCTTATCTAACGTGTAAATCTGTTGCTTCAGTTTTGATAGTTTCCATGTCTTCTCTAATTTGTTTTATTTTTTCTTCAGCGTATTGATATGAATCTCTACCAGTGAAAATATGAATTGGAGGAACATTTTCATTTTTAGTAATATTGATAACGAAATCACAATATCTTTCTGGATCTCCATCTTGTTGTTTGTCAAATGATGCTAAATTATTAAATCATTCATCTCTGCCCTCTTTGTAATCAGCAATTGTTTCTTCACCAGTGATTAGTGATCCAGAACTTAAAAAGTTTGTTCTAAATCCACCTGGTTTAATACATGAAACAGTGATACCAAAAGGTTTTAGTTCATGACTAATTGATTCTGTTCAACCATCAGTTGCAAATTTAACGGCTGCATAAGTACTATTATAAGGAACACCTACATATCCTCAAATTGATGAAGTTGTAAATATATGTCCATATTTTTGTTTACGCATTACTGGTAAAACTGCACGAGTAACATTAATTGTTCCAAAAAAGTTTATTTCAAAACAATCTCTAATTTGTTGATCTGTTGATTCTTCAAATGTTCATAGTTGACCATATCCAGCATTGTTTAACAAAATGTCAATTGTTCCAAACTTAGCAACAGTTTGCTCAACAGCTGTATCTATTTCCTTCTGATTTGAAAGATCTACTTTTAAAGCTAATAAGTTTTCATTTGCCCCTAATTCATCAATTAATTTTTGGGGATTTCTAGTAGTTGCAGCTACTTGATGTCCTTGCTCTAAAAGTTTTTTTGTTATCCCTAAACCAAATCCTTGACTTGCTCCGGTAATAAATCATACTTTATTTTTCATTCTTATTTATCCTTAATTAATTTTCAAAATGTAAATTAGTTGCTTGAGCTTCTAATTCATCCATATCTTTTTGAACTGCAGCAATTTTGTTTTTAGCAATTTCATAAGAATCTCTACCTGCAAAAATGTGCATTGGAGGAACTGAATCTTTTTCTGTTAATCCAATAATAAATTCTGCATATTTTTGTGGATTTCCATCTTGGTAACCATTTCATGATTTAACTGTGTTAACTCATTCATCTCTACCTGCTGCATATTCTTCAATTGTTGATTTACCAGTTTGTAATGAATCTGATGTTAAGAAGTTTGTTCTTACTCCACCAGGTTTAATACTTGAAATACTAATTCCTACAGTTTTTAATTCATGGCTAATTGATTCTGCGAATCCATCTAAACCAAATTTAACAACAGCATACACACTATTGTAAGGAACAGTACCATATCCTCAAGCTGATGAAGTAATATAAATGTGTCCATGTTTTTGTTTACGCATTACTGGTAAAACTGCATGAGTAACATTTAAAGTACCAATTAAGTTAGTTTCGATGTTTCCTTTTATGTCTTCCATATCTGTTTCTTCAAAAGTTCACATTTGTGAATAACCTGCATTGTTTAATAAAACATCGATTTCTCCAAATTTTTCAACTCCTGATTTAACTGCACTTTCGACAGCTTTTAAATCTTTAATATCTACTGATAAAGCTAATAAGTTTTCATTTGTCCCTATTGCTTCTTCTATTTTAGATTTATTACGACTTGTCGCAATAACTTTATGCCCTCTTTTTAATAATTCTTTAGTAACTACTAGTCCAATTCCTTGTCCGGCTCCTGTTACAAATCAAACTTTATTTTTCATATTTAAATCTCCTTTATTTGATTACAAAATTAATTGTAAAACATTATAGTTACTATAAGGCAAGCAAAAAATATTATTTTAGTTTTTTTTCAATTATTTCTTGAAAATTAACTGGATTCCATTCATCAAGTATATTCTCTTCAAGAATCTTTTTATAATGCTTTTCTTTGCTTGTTAGAAGCTCTAATTCAGACTGAAGTCCTTTAATTTTAAAAACTAAATCTTTCTTTTGATCTTGAATTATTTTCAATCTTTGTGGAACAGTTGAGTCACCTTCCATACAAAGATTAATATATTCTTTAATATTTTTTATTTCCATTCCAGCTGATCTTAATAAGAAAACCATTTTAAATCACTGTAAATTTTCAACAGTTACATAGCGATAGTTATTATCTTCTCTTTCAAAAAATGGAAGTAAGCCTTTAGAATCATAAAATCTAATTGTTTGTTCTGAAACATCAAAAATAGTTGCTATTTCTTTTATTCCTAGTTTTTGCTTATTTAGAGATTTGATATTATTTTTAGCAAGTTCATTGTCTTGTATTATTGTTTTATTTATATTATTCATAAGTTTAATTAAAAATTGCTTGTTTTTAAAATAACGTAATCAACATTTTTAATGGCTTTTAGTTTTTTACCACCAGCATATGAAATTGAAGATTGTAAATCCTCTTGCATTTCTCTGTATGTGTCCATTAACTTACCACGTACTTTAATAAGTTCTTTTTTCCCTTCTACATATCTTTTTTCACCTTTATTATATTCACTAGCACTACCATAGTATTCTTTATATAAAATATCATTAACAACAACATTTTTGCCAGGTGATTCTTCATGAGCAGCAAATAAGCTACCAATCATACACATTGTTGCTCCAAACCTAATTGATTTTGCTATATCTCCATTGACTCTTAATCCACCATCAGCAATTATTGGTTTTGTAGCTGCTTTACTACATCATTTTATAGCTCCAAGTTGTCAACCACCTGTTCCAAAACCTGTTTTTAGTTTTGTAATACAAACTTTACCAGGACCAACTCCAACTTTTGTTGCATCTGCTCCTCAATATTCTAAATCTCTAACAGCTTGTGGTGTTGCTACATTACCAGCAATAATAAATGTACTATCAGACATATACTTTCTTATATGTTCAATCATCTCTCTAACACTATTAGCATGCCCATGAGCTATATCAATAGTTATATACTCTGGAATTAAATCTAATTTACTTAATTCTTCAATTAATTTAAAATCTTGTTTTTTTACTCCAACACTAATTGATGAAATTAAACTTTTACTTTTCATTTTTTTAATAAATGAAATAGCATCAAAATCAAATCTATGCATAACATAAAAATAACTTTGTTCAGCAAGTTTTTCACTAATTTCTTCATTTATAACGGTTGCCATGTTCGCAGGCACAACTGGCATTTTAAAAGTAAATTTACCTAAAGTTACTGATGTATTACATTCACTTCTTGAGTTAACAATACATTTATTTGGTATTAACTGAATATCTTCATAATCAAAAGCGTACATGTTTTATTCCTCTTTTTTTCTTTTATATTGTTATTATAAAATAAAAAAATATCATTTCATAAAGAAATTAAGAATCCTTAACCATGAGTTAGTAATAGGATTCTTAATTTATTTTTTATTTATTATTTTTTCATTAATATATTTTGCTACACCATCATCATAGTTTGGGTAATCTGTTATATCATAAGCATTTTCTTTAAGTTCTTCTAAAGCATTTTGCATAGCAACACCATAATCAACTGCTGCAAGTAAAGCAAAGTCATTATAACTGTCACCAAAACCATATGTTACAAATTTGCCAGTATTATTTAAATATTTATTTATAATATCAACTGCATAACCTTTATCAATATCTTTAGGAGCTATACTTACAACTCTATTGTGATAATTATCAATTCTATATTGTTCACCATATTTATTTTTAATTTTATTAAAATGGTGTAAATATGCCTCCAAATTTGTTCCTTTTTTTGTAATTATTGAAATGCTCACAACATCTTCAATGATTTCTCTATAACTTTTAATAACTTTAAATTCTTGTTCCATTATTTCTGCTCATTTTTTTGTATTTTCTGATTCTCCAAAAGAATAAATTACATTTTCACATGAGAAATTAACTTTACATTCTTTGTCTTCATCATTTTCTGAATAATATAATTCAAAAACCTCTTTAATCATTTTTTTATCAATAATGCTATTTAAAATATATTGATTAGTTTTAAAGTCATAAATTTGAGCTCCATTATTACCTGCAATAATGCCTCCAAGTTCATCAATTTTTAGTTGTTTAGCTATGCTTTTTAAATTTTTTAATGTTCTTGCTGTAACTGGTATTAAATAATTACCATTTTCATATACATCTTTTACTGTATTAATTGTATATTCAGAAAATTTGTAATCATCAAATAATAAAGTTCCATCACAATCACTAAATGCTATGAATTTTTTCATATCTTGACCTTTCAATTTAATAATATGTTTAAGTTATTTTATCAAATATAAAATAAAAAAGAACCTTAATGGTTCTTTAATAAACTGGCAGCGTTCTATTTTCTCACAATGCAATATTTTCGACGCTATAGAGCTTAACTTCTGTGTTCGGTATGGGAACAGGTGTGACCTCTATGCTATGACCACCAGATCATTTTTATAAATTGTTCTCTGAAAACTGGATACTAGATGATTACATATTCAATTGCTTCTTTTTTCTAAAATTCTCTCGATCTATTAGTAATGGTTAGCTTAATGCCTCGCGACACTTACACATCCATCCTATCAACCTCATAGTCTATAAGGGATCTTACATTCTAAAGAAATGGGAAAATTCATCTTAAAGGAGGCTTCTCGCTTAGATGCCTTCAGCGATTATCCGTTCCACACATAGCTACCCTGCTGTGCCACTGGCGTGACAACAGGAGCACCAGAGGTGTGTCCATTCCGGTCCTCTCGTACTAGGAACAGCTCTCTTCAATTTTCCTACGCCCACAACAGATAGGGACCAAACTGTCTCACGACGTTCTGAACCCAGCTCGCGTACCGCTTTAATGGGCGAACAGCCCAACCCTTGGAACCGACTACAGCTCCAGGATGCGATGAGCCGACATCGAGGTGCCAAACCTCCCCGTCGATGTGAACTCTTGGGGGAGATCAGCCTGTTATCCCCGGGGTAACTTTTATCCGTTGAGCGACGGCCCTTCCACTCGGGACCGCCGGATCACTAAATCCTACTTTCGTACCTGTTCGACTTGTAAGTCTCACAGTCAATCACACTTATACTTTTGCGCTCTATGCATGATTTCCAACCATGCTGAGTGTAACTTTGAGCGCCTCCGTTACATTTTAGGAGGCGACCGCCCCAGTCAAACTACCCACCAGACACTGTCCTTAACCCGGATAACGGGTCGAAGTTAGAAATCCAATATAACGAGGGTGGTATTCCAAGGTTGACTCCACTGGCCCTAGCGGTCCAGCTTCAAAGTCTCCCACCTATCCTCTACACGTTATACCAAATTTCAATATCAAGTTATAGTAAAGCTCCACGGGGTCTTTCCGTCTAGTTGCGGGTAACCGGCATCTTCACCGGTACTAAAATTTCACCGAGTCTGCAGCCGAGACAGCGAAGGGATCATTACGCCTTTCGTGCGGGTCAGAACTTACCTGACAAGGAATTTCGCTACCTTAGGACCGTTATAGTTACGGCCGCCGTTCACCGGGGCTTCAATTCGAAGCTTCGCTTGCGCTGACTTCTCCTCTTAACCTTCCGGCACTGGGCAGGCGTCACCCCCTATACTTCGTCTTACGACTTAGCAGAGAGCTGTGTTTTTGCTAAACAGTTGCCCCTCCCTCTTCACTGCGGCTCAACATAGTTGAGCACTCCTTCTTCCGAAGTTACGGAGTTATTTTGCAGAGTTCCTTAGCTACAGTTATCTCGCTTACCTTAGGATTTTCTCCTTGACCACGTGTGTTCGTTATAGGTACAGGCTACTAGTTATTAAGTTAGAAGCTTTTCTTGGAAGCGTAGGGTCATGTACTTCGTTACTAGGCGAACCGTTCACTCCTCATAACACTTCAGCGTTTAATACAACACGGATTTGCCAATGTTGCCGCCTTTGTGCTTAACCCAGGACATCCATCACCTGGGATACACTACCTTTCTCCGTCACTCCATCACTAACTAGCAGGTACAGGAATATCAACCTGTTGTCCATCGACTACGCCTTTCGGCCTCGCCTTAGGTCCTGACTAACCCTGGGTGGACGAACCTTGCCCAGGAAACCTTGGTCAAACGGTATGAATGATTCTCACATTCAAACGTTACTCATGCCGGCATAATCACTTCTAATCGTTCCACCAGTCCTCA